>JAFYFJ010000003.1 GCA_017543835.1 Alphaproteobacteria bacterium
GCAACGCTTTGGCGAGCAACTCGGTTAAGCCGGACTTTTCGGCAATTTTCAATAAACCGAGCCACAAACAAAGCATACCGGTCAAATTGAGTGCAAGTTGAAACGCACTGGTTGCGGTTGCAAACAGCTGATTGGCAATTTCGCTGAAAATCGCCGTATTACCGAAGCATACGCATTGAATTACCGCCGCCACAAAGCTGACGAGAAAAAACGCGGTCCATAAGATATTAAGCATTATTCAAGTTCCCTTTGATTTGCTTGTTCGACACATAAGATACGGCTATTTTACTTGTTTTGCCGCCTTGCGCAAGTTTTTCCCTCACCTTATCACAACATTTTTGCAAAATTTTATACAAAATACTATTGACAAAATTCTCAAAATACGATATAGTAAAGAAAATAAGGAGAAAAACAATGGCAGAAAACCGGTTGGAATCAGTTATTTCGCAAACAATGGATGATTCCGTAATTGCAAAAGTTATGGTCAAGCGTTTTGAACAGGCCTATCCGGAACTCAAGACGGACAGTACTTTACGTGACAAATGCGCCGATTTTATTGACCGACGGATAAATGATGAACCAGACAAAGAAGCTTCTTTTTTGCGTATTGCTTTCTTAGCCAAGTTTTCAAAAGCGGCAATTGATTATTACGACCACGAGAAAGAACAAAAAAAACCTGCGGCAAAACCAGCGGACGAATATAGTAAGTTTCTGGAAGAATACGGACTGACAGATGACCAGGCTTCACAAGAATTGTATGCTCAAATCTTACAGGATAAAGCAAACGGAACGGTAGAACTTGTGCCTGCGGAACCTCAAACCCAAGATCCTCGTCTTGCTTTTTTGGAAAGTATGGGGTTAGACAACACGGAAGATAATTTGTTGATGGCTGAGGAATATCTCAAATCATTAGAAAATCAACCGACTGAACCTATGTTAAAATCAGCGGAAACAAACGCAGAAGCACAGCACGAGCCGACATATATTGAAAAGTTATATCTTGATTTAAATAATGTTATGGACGAGAGTTATCCGTTGGTAAAAGAATACATTGATATATATCATTCATCGCAAAAACATTATCATCATCTTGTTGAACGCGCCGATAAAAATACAATTCTCAATTCGACCGACAAGAAAGAAACAATGTATGCGGAAGACGATTTGTTTTGGTGCGCCTCTCAACTTATTGAAAACGAAACCCGCTCATCTAACATATTTAAACCGGGCGAAGCCGATAATTTATCACCGTTAGGCCATGCCAAAAAGGCCATAGAACTTGTTGACACATTAAGACGTAATAATGCGGGTAAGATATCCGGAATGCTTGCCGAAATGGATACGCGCGGTAAAATCGCCAAAGATGCCATGTTTGAGTTTGGTGAAGTCGCCGCCACCAGAGAATTGGCCGGAGACACTAAAGTTGCCGCATTATGCACAAAATATCCGGAATTGGTTATGGTTGCGCTCGTGCAAAACGGAAGCAAGCCAATAGATAATGTTAAACAATTGGAAACCTTAATGGATAATCCGCATAATCTTGAAATGGCAAGCAATTATCTGCTTGAATCGCATGGAAAGCAGAGCACAAATACAAACTCCTACGAAAAAATCAAAGATTTTGTGACACAAAGAACAATGCAAAGTATCACTCGTTATGGAGAAGGAAGATAAAATGGCAAAAGAAACCCCTATTTTCAGCGATATCAGAACTTGGCTCGATTTAATGTGCAAAACATACACTCCGAAAGAAATTCAAATGTTCGGGGTGTTGGGCTTTGATGTGACACATTCCGCCACATTTGCTGAGCGCTATATGAACGAACTGATGAAAGAAAAAGAAAACTTACAGCAAACACGTGCTCAAAATTCTTCGGACGAAAGATTTCGCTTTGCCGAACTCAACGAACGCATTTATACAAAGATAATGACCAACATAAAGGATTCGCCGGAATGGATTAAACAAGCGGCTGACCCGAACAATCAGGCATTATTGGTACAAATGTCGCCGTTGCAACAACGTTTGGTAAAATTGTATCAAAAATCGCAAAGCAATAAAGCAAAAATTGTTTCTTTAGATACCACAAAAGGTGAAATTCGTTGATTACTTTTTCAAATGGAACAAGCGTTCATATTCGGCTTTAAGTTCTTGATGTTCCTCAAAAACTTGTGATTCGCCGACTTCATCTACCAATTCGTAATATTTGATTTTGAAATTGATTCTCTCAATATTATCTTGCAACGCTTTCATTTGTTCTTCAAGGTGTTCTTTTTGCTCAAGAATCATCCGTTTCCGCTCCATAACGGTTGTTGCACCCTGTTTATATAAATCCAGATAATGTTTGATGGCTTTAAGCGGCATTCCCATTGATTTTAAGCACTCAATAATTTCAAGCCATCTTAAATCCGGCTCCGAAAAACGACGCAAGCCGGCCGAATTTTTGCGAATACTCGGTAACAGCCCTTCTTTTTCATAAAAACGTAATGTATAAGTCGATAAACCCGTGCGTTTTGCTACTTCTCCGATACTGTATGTTGTCATTTTTTTCTCCTTTACGGATTCAGCGTAATCCTTAAAGGAAACTATAAGTCAAGAGTTTTTTTATGCTAATTCAAAATTTTATTCCGACAGTCAGAATATTCTGCCCGTTTTCGCGTTTATAATCCATAGAATCGGTCATTTGTTTGACTAAGAAAATTCCCAAACCGCCGATTTCCCGTTCTTCCGCCGTCAAATTCAAATCATCCGGCACGGCACGGTCACGCGGATTATAAGATGCACCGTTATCTATAAAGCGTATCCGATATTCATCGTTTTCCACCGAAGTATGCAACCGCATCATTCCGCCTCGACGATACGCATATTGTGCAATATTCGATACGATTTCTTCGGTTACAATCATAATTTTGTTCTGCGCCTTCATATCGACCTGTTTGGCTTTCATATCCTGCTCGATATAATTCAGAATCTTGTCGATATTTTTAACATTCGCTTCGGTCACAAAAACATTTTGCCCCGCACCGCAATACAATAATTCGAGCATTGTCATATCATCGGATTGCTCTGCACCTTCGGTGAATCCGGCCACATCGGTCTTAATCTGATTAAGCGCATCAAACGGCGATTGTAATTCTCGGTTCAAAACCGCCGTCAAGCGCTCATCGCCATAGAATTCGCCGGCATTGTTTTGCGCCTCGTTCACGCCGTCGGTGTATAGAAACAGCCGGTCTCCGACATTCATTTGCAAAGTTTGCGCCTTAAACTTCATATCCGGCAACCCGCCCAGCACGATATTACGATTAACTTCCAGCATTTTATAGCCGTCTTTGGTGCGCACATACGGCGCATTATGGCCGGCGTTGACATAGCTTAATTCGCCCGTTTTCAAATTCAGCACGGCCATAAATGCCGTCACAAACATATCGGCACCGCCTTTGCATAACTCATTATTCACAATCGAAAATGCCTTAGAAACGGAGCGCTCTGTGCGGGCAATACTGCGAATCAGCGCGTTGGCGTTCATCATCGTCATCGCCGCCGGAATACCTTTGCCGGAAACATCGGCAATAACCACGGCAAAATGGTCGCCGTCGATAAAGAAAAAGTCATAAAAATCGCCGCCGACTTTTTTGGCCGCCGTCATCGTGGCGCAGACTTCAAATGCCGCATGAGTCGGAAAATCGACCGGCAACACCGCTTGTTGAATTTTTTGCGCAATTTCGAGCTCACTTTCGCCCTTTTGTCTTTCGTATGCCGCTTCTTGCACCAAACTGATGTGCTTGAGTAAATTTGTTTTCATTTTATGGAACGCACTGTTCATCACGCCGATTTCGTCGTTGGAAATATTTTCCGGCAACACGGCCGAAAAATCGCCCTCGCCGTATTGCAACGCCACTTTACTCAAATCGAGCAGCGGCTTGGTTGAGCGACGGCAGATAAAGTTAATCAAAAACATCAGCGCCGCCAGCCACAACAGCATAAAGGTTATGATTTTGACCTGTAAATCCCGCAACGGCGCGACAAATTCCGTTTTGGAGCACACCAGTCCGACACCCCACTTCAAATCCGGCACCGGCGCATACAGCACCATAACCGCCGAATCAAAAACCGTGGAAACCGGAATCTCGATGCTGCCGTTTTTACCGTTTTTGATATCCTCATACGTCTGCCGGAGTTGCGGCAAATTATTCTGCGCGGCAATATCTTGCAAAGTGGTATTGTTTTGAAACTGAGCATCAGGATGGATAATAAAACGTCCTTCCGGCGAAATTACCCAATATTTACCGATACTGTTGGCCTCGATTTTTGCCAAATCATTACGCAATACCGACAAATCCATCGACACGGCAACCAGACCGTCAAATTTATCCGAGCCGACAAACTTAAACGGAATAAGGCAAGTCACAACCGGCGATTTTCCATCAAATTCTTCCGCAATATACGGCTCGCTCCAAAAGACTTCTTCTTCTTTCGGCACCGCCTTAAACCACGGATAAAGCTTATAAAAGTCTGTGATTTTTTTTGATTTAAAGTTAAAATTGCCCTCATCCATAACCGCCGAATACATTGTCCCGACGGTCACATCTTCGTTTTCAAACACATAAACCCAAGCGTGCGCCGCATCGGATTCGTCGTGTATCAGCGTTTGCATACCCGAATGCAACAAATGCCGCATCATATCGACATCGGTGCTCGGCAATTCTTTGAGGGTATTCTTGATTGTTAAGGCCGCGCTTTCGGTTTCCCATCCGGAAGATGCCAAATCCGACACCGCATCATGCAACGGTCGCCGCGCCAAGCCTTCGATATGGTCGTGAATAATCGGCCGTGAGTGTTCGGCCAGATAAAACGACAGCCATACCACACCGGCAAGCACGCAAACGGAAATACTGACGCCCAAGCGAAACGTCAAAGACTGACGCCGAAACCATTTACGCACCGCCGAAAACATATTATTCTAAGTCCATAATATTGGCAAAACCGACAATTTCAAAGATTTCTTTGACCGACGGTTGCAGGTTAATCAATTTCATGGTGCCGCCGTTGGCATTCATAATTTTCTGCGCTTGCAAAAACACACGCAAGCCGGCCGAAAATACATAGTCAACATCCGCCAAATCAAACACCAGTTCTTTCAAATCGGTAAAGTCGATTTTTTCCACCAAGTCCGGCGCCGAATTCGTATCGATACGTCCCATAATCGTGCAAACCAACTTATCTCCGTCTCTTTGTATAGAAAATTCCATTTTTTTAATTCCTTTCTTTATCAATTTTACGGCAAGTATAAAAAAACTCGAACGCCACGTCAATAAAAATAAAAAGTTACGCGCGTATTTTCACACATTAACATATTCTCTTGTTTTAATTTTCAATAATCGAAATGTAATTGGCGTAGCGTTTTCCGTAGTTTTCGTAATATTGCAACACGCCTTCCTTCATCACTTTATGCTCATAACGCGCCAAACACTTTTCGCTCGGGACGGCGGTCAGCACACCGTTTTCGAAATGCGTATCGATTCCGATAAGCGCCGTTTGCAACGGCTCTTGCATCAACCGCTCGTAATCTTCTTGGCTGATTTTAAATTTTACACCGTCGATTTTGCCCTCATGGCGCGCATAATCGGCCACCGTCATCAGACGGATATATTCCAAAATCAAGAGCGGCGAAAAAACTTCCAAAACTGTTTCCGGAGATTCCATTTTTTATTTTCCTTATGATATTATATTGACATTAGCCGACAACTTTCATATTGTCAATGTATCATATTTTTAAAGGAGAATAAAATGGAAAAATCAAACAAAGCATTTGCCGCTCTTTTGGTTGCCTGCGGTTTGGCAATCGGCGGCTTCTTTCCGGGATATTACTACTACAAAACTCACGCCGATTTTCGCTCGGTAACGGTTAAGGGACTGGCCGAAAAAGATGTGACCGCCGATATGGGTTTATGGAATATTCAATTTACCGTCAGCGGTAATGACTTAGGCGCCGCGCAAAAGCAAATCGGGGTGCAGGCAAACGAAATCGTGCAATTTTTGCAAAAACAGGGTTTTACGAACGATGAAATTCGTATCGGCCGTATTGAAACCAACGATTTGATGTCTAACCCGTATCGCGACAACACGGCGGCCGAAACTTCCCGCTTTATTTTGACGCAGACCATTACCGTTCATTCGGAAAAGGTCTATAAAATATCTGACGCGATGTCGCTCAGCAACGAGTTGATTGCCAAAGGAATCGTGTTCAGCAATCAATATGCTTCTTACTTTTTCACCAAGCTTAACGAAATAAAGCCGGAAATGCTCAAACAGGCAACCGAAAATGCCAAAGAAGCCGCGCTTGAATTTGCCCGCAACAGCGGCAGCAAAGTCGGCAAAATCAACAAAGCAAATCAAGGTGTGTTCTCGATTCTGTCGCGTGATAACGCCAATGCCGACGAGGTTTCGCAAATCGAAAAACGCGTCCGCGTCGTTTCAACCGTTGAGTATTTGCTTGAGGATTAAAAAAACGTATGTATCGTAAATGCGGTATTCTCTTTACGCTTTTTCTCGGACTGTTTCCGTTGCAGTCTGTTGCTGAAAAAATACCGCATATTGACCACATTCTTGTTCAAAAAAGCGCACGCAAAATGTTTTTGCAAAGCGGTGACAAAACTGTGCGTGAATATAAAATTCGGCTCGGTCGCGAGCCGGTCGGTGCCAAGGAGCGCGAAGGCGACAACCGCACCCCCGAAGGCGATTATAAGATTGTTGCGCATAATCCGAACAGCGCCTACCATCTGTCTTTACGCATATCGTATCCGACTGCCGAACAACGCGCAAAAGCCGAGAAAAACGGCTATTCTGCCGGCGGCGACATAATGATTCACGGTTTTCCGAATAAATCGCCGGCATTTTTGTTCCGCTTTATTCACGCGTGGCGCGACTGGACAGCCGGCTGTATTGCCGTCAGCAACAAAGAAATCGAAGAAATATACAATATGGTTAAAGACGGCACGCCGATACGCATTGAGCCGTAGGTTTATTTTTCACCGATAATTTTTTCAGCAAACATTTTGACCTCCTACATATTTATAATCAGATATTATCCGAGCAGAACACAAAATCAATAAAAAAAGTTGAAAAAAGTGCTTGAAATTTAAAATAAAATGCGTTATAAGCTTTTTGTTTGAGTTGTTCGGGCGAAAAGGCATTGCCTGACGGCTTGTGTGTAATTTCCAGCAATTGAAAGGGAATCAAAATGCCAAAATTAAAAACAAAAAAGGCCGCTGCCAAGCGCTTTGATGTGACCGGCACCGGCAAATTAAAAAGAAGACATTCTTTCAAAAGACACCTTCTTTTCAACAAACCGACAAAACAAAAAAGACAAGC
>JAFYFJ010000038.1 GCA_017543835.1 Alphaproteobacteria bacterium
AACATGGCTTTACTCAATACAACAATTTACGGCTTTACGCACAATGCTTTTCATTTTTGCCAAAGCGCCCGTCGGTTCCGGCTCGGCATCGTTTGCTACCGGTTCGCTGACGGCGGCACTTCCCATTGCCTCATTTGCTTTAGCGGTAATCTTTTTAAGCTCCTGCACATCCGGCTCAATCCATTTGAGGTCTTTGGTTTCCATCATTCCCATATTCAAGCCCCAAAACAGACAATACATATCATAGGCCGAATTGAACAGCTTGTAGGCCTCTTCGGTGTTGCCGAGTGATTGCTGTTTGGTCCCGACTTCCATCAGGCGCATCGAAGTAGCAAGCAAATGCTTTGAAATGCACCAAACTTCACCCTCATAGCTCGGAATAATTTTCTGCAAAAGATTCTTGCGGGTTTCGCGCACATCTTTAATCAGGTCGTAATACGAATTTTTGCCGGTTTTGGCACCCGAAAACACCAGATGTTCCTCAATCGAAATCAAATTCATAATCGCGATACTCAAATCCTGGTCGGAAGATAAATCCTTCGGGTTCAGCTTTTTAGCAGCATCTACCCGTTCAACAAATTCTTTAACATTTTCAGCTTTTTTCATAAAATTGCTCTCATTAAACATTATGCTCAAAAGATAATAACTCCGTTGCGGCTTGTCAAGAAAATATATGTATTGTGTTCTTTTATGTTGATTTTTTTTTGCCTCTGTTCTAGATTAAAAAGCGGAGAAAATGATATGGGTATTTTATCTTCAATCCCTATGGTTTCCGTCGGCGGAAGCATTTTGGGAACGTCGGCATCGTTATTGGCAACAGCCGCTATTTTCGGAGGTTGGGCGTTGATTTTGTTGGTGTTGCATCCATTGCACGCCACGCTGTTTATCATTTCCGCATTGTTTGAATATGTTATAATTACGTGGTTCGGCTTCAATTTATGGTTTAACTTTTTCAGCTTTTTTATCTTCTATATTCTGCTGTTTGTAGTTTATACACTGTTTATACGCAAGCTGATACCGCTCCCGAAAAGCGATGTCGAGCATTTGATTAAATTGAGCGAACTCAAAAAACAAGATTTACTGACCGACGAAGAATACACCGCCGCCAAAAAACGTCTGCTCAAATTGCGCCATTAATCATCGGTTATTTCGTGGTCTATCCACAACGAGTTGATAAACGCCTGCCGCTGGTCGCGCACCGGATTGCATTCGACTTTTCCGGTTGCATCGGCTAAACATTGCATTCCGATATTGGCCGATTCATAACTGCCGTATTTACCGTAAACGTCGAGAATTTTCGGCAGCATATCTTCGGTTTCTTCCGCCACATCCGAGCAAAAATACGAATCGTAGCTGGCGCTTGAAGTGTTTTTGCGCCCGACCTTGAGTGTGAAGCAGGTTTTATCGCGGTCGGCCTTAATCTCCGGATTACCGGCATAATCTTGGGTGCGGCCGTCCAAACCGTCGGCAAACAACGGAATATCGCTGTTTGCGGCAGAATAACTGCGACTGCCGCCGGTATCGTTGCTCTTATACACCGTGTCAATATCGAAAATCGCGATAAAATCAGCGTTTTCTGGCGATGTTGCGGCTTTCATACCCATTTCGCCGAATTTACGACTGAGCATACCTCGCAGTTCGCCGGCATAATTGCTGCGCATTCCGCTACGGAAATAAATACTTTGTCCGTGTTCACGCGCCAATGTGTTACTGATTTTAAGCCGATACGGGTCTTGTGCGCATGCCGACAGTAACAAACCGGCAAAAATCAAAAAAGCTTTCTTCATTTTATTTGTTCCTTATCATTCAGATGTCTAAAGTATAGAGTATTATTTTTAATTTTTTATTGATAAAATTTAAAATATGTGTATTTTGTGTTGCATTAAAGAAGGTTACGATGAACAAACAAACTGCTATTGATATTTTTGCCTTAACCGATTGTCATCAGGAAGCCCGCAAACTGTGCATTCTGTTCAGCGGTATTATAGCGCGCGCCAACAAAAACGGGGCCGGCGCTCTGATTTGCGACAGCGGCGATTTGTTCAAGGGAATCTATGACCGCGAATTGTGCGTCGAAAACTACCTCGAATTGCGTCGACAGTTGCCTGAAGCCAAAATCGTTATGGCGCTCGGCAACAATGATTTCGGCTTTAACAGCGACCACCTGAATTTTTTAGAGCAAACCGCGCGCCGTTTTAATCAGGCAAACATTCACGTTTTGTGCGCCAATCTGCACGATTTGAACAGCGGCACCTGTCCGAAGTGGGTTGACCCGTATATTTTGCTTGAAATCGGCGGCAAAAAAGTTATGGTAACCGCGTTTTGCGTCAACTATATTCGGTTGCAACGTTATAATTTGGTGCTTGAAGATATTGTCGAAACTTTTACCGGTATGGCGGAAACCATCAAGCACATCGAGCCGGACGCGCTGATTATCTTAAATCACGCTTTGCGCACAAACAGTGCGGAAATTTGGCAGGCGGCGCAAAAATGCGGCATCCGTGTCGACTTGATTGTCGGCGGACACGAACATTCGACGGTTGAGCCGAAACCGAGCGAACGCACTTATTATCCGCAGGCTTTCAGCCGCACAATGTTGCATTTTAAAATGGATTTTGCCCCGCACGCAACCGACTTAAAACTTTTGGAAATCGTGTCGAGCAAAACTGAGCCGCTTCACCCGATTTTTGCGGCACCGCTCGATGAATACGAACGTAAAGCCGGCTTGAATATTCCGGTAGCCAAAAGCACTTTGAACTTGACGCGTAACTATTCGGATGCTTGTCCGCTCGGCAGTTTTGTGGCCGACCAAATGCGTGCCGCCGCTAAGGCGGATTTGGCCGTTTTATCAACCGGCTATCTGACGCACGCCTTGCGTTACGAAAAGGATAAAATCCTGACGATGTATAACTTAGAACGCGTTTTTTCGGCCGAAACACCGGTGCAAACAATCGTTTTGTCGCCGAAAACGCTCAAGGCCGTTTTGAACAATGCGGTGCGTTTTCGCTATTTGCAGGTTTACGGCAACACCCGATTTTTACAATGCTCCTCAAATTTGGGAATTGTCTGCGCAAAAAATGCCGAAAATTTCGGCGAAGTTAAGCAGATTATGATTAACAACGAGCCGATTTTGGACGATGACGGCAACCCGCTTCATCCCGAAGACGAATATTTGTGCGCTCTCGACCCGTTTGTTGCGTCGGGCGAATTGGGGTTTGACATGTTGCGCGCCGTTGCCAAGGAAACATTGATAAAAAATAATCACTTGGTGCGCATCAAAGATTTGATTCTGCACGCCATCGAAAGTGCCGAGTATATTTATCCCGAGGGCTCGACCTATCCGCAAACAAAAATCATTGATATTTAAGATTATTTGAACATTGTTTTATAAAGAATATTCAAACGTTTCATTATGCTCAAATTCGGCTTGGGCGAAATAACTTCCCATCCGCGCGTGTTCATTTCATCAAACAAGCTGCGCGCCGTATTCATCAGCAAACGTAACGGTTTGGTATTACTTTTATCCATCTTGGCGAGCAAGCGCTCGGCCCTGCCGTAGCAACCGGCCACCTGTTTGGCCAATTCGGCGCGGGCGGTAATCAGATTTTTATCTTCCAACATTTCCCGCGGAGTGCCTATCGTCACGCCGGATTCTCGTAACACTTGCGCCGGCAGATACATACGGTTGCGCTTGGCATCGCTCTTGATATCGCGCAACATATAGGTTATGGCGGTTGCCCAGCCGAGATTTTTTGCGAGCTCCTGATTGGCACGCGGATGCTCCGGTGCGGTAATCATCAAGGTTAAATGCAACGGCACAACGGCCATACCGACAACATATTTTTCAAACACATCTTCCGTCGGTGCCTGCAACGGATGGCGCGCGTCCAAATACGCTCCGTCGAGAATCTGCAACCACATACTTTTCGGCAAATCAAAACGCACGCTGTTCTTATATATTTTGCGACCGATATTGGTGGCCGGAACTTTTTTATCATAAATATTGTCGAGCTCTTCCTTCCACGCATTGAGCAAATCGACTTTTTCGTGCGTTTTCATCGGCGAGCGCAAAATATTATCCAAGTGACGACAAAAGGCGGACAAAGTGTATATCGCCTCACGGTCGGCCCGCGGCATACCGCGCGTGCACCAAAAAAGTGACGGATGCGAACGTCTGACCATATCCCCGAGTGATTTCATTTACAGTCCTTTTTGCGTTGTCGTGCGTCTGCGCACGGTTATAAATTGAAAAACAGCATACCAAAAAATCTTAACGCGGTCAAGCAATTCCGCCGTCGGCTGTTTATTATTCACAATTTTGCCGATTTTCACTTTCATCGCGTTCAGCGCCATTGCCAGTTTGAATTTCAGGCGCTTTGAGCCGACAATACCGAGCAAAACAAACGCATTTTTCAAAAGCCCGTCGTATTTACGACACCATTGTTTTTTTGAACGCTTAACGTTTTGCAACAACGGCGATTTTTGCGTTTGCAATTGCTCTAAAAAAAGCGCGGTCAAAAACGATGTCATCGGCAAATATGTGCTCGGATTTTCGTCATTCAAGACCATCAGCAGACGCGCCGCCGGCGCCACCGCGCGTTGCACGATTTCCGTCAGCGCCGTTTCCGACTCCGGTGTTTTGCCCGAAGCCGCATAACGCCATGCAGATAAAGGGTCTAACAGCAAATAAAGCGATAAATTTTCTGCCACAAAATGCCGTTGTAAGCGCGCCAGCAGATTCTCTTTAAGCGGGAAATCGCGGCGAATCGCCGTTTCAAGCAAACGCAACTGTTCGTATTTTGTTGCCGTCGCTCGATTTGCGTCATTAAAATGTTGCCACCCCAATTCAAGATAGCGGCAATAATCCGCCCACAGAGCGTGATATTTCGGTTTCAACAGATATTGCAAGTCCTCAAACATCTGCCTGTTCCTGCCATTTTGCAAAATCCTCAAGTGCGCGCCGGCAATATGCTTCTTTGCGGTCGGCACCTTTGATTTTGCGGAATTTGCCGTTTGCGGTTATTTCTCCCTGTATGGTCGGGAAAATGCCGAAGTTGATGTTCATCGGCTGATAATCGGCGGTTGTGTCGTGCAAATGCACCTGCATCGCGCCGGTTGCGGTTGTGGCCGGCGGCACAAGCGGTGTCTTACCGCCAAGCAGACAAGCGGCATAATAACCGGCGAGCATACCGACATTAGCACTCTCGATATAGCCCTCGCATCCGCTGATTTGACCGGCAAACATTACATTGGGCTGTGTTTTGAGTCGCAAAAACTCATCAAGTAAAACAGGGCTTTGAATAAATGTATTTTTATGAATCCCTCCCAAGCGTGCAAACTCGGCATTTTCAAGCCCCGGAATCGTCCGGAAAATCCGCTCTTGCTCGCCGTATTTCAGTTTGGTCTGGAAACCGACAATATTACGCAATGTATCTTCTTTGTTATCTTGGCGCAATTGCACCACCGCAAACGGTTTTTCCGGCGTGTGCGGATTGGTCAGCCCGACCGGCTTCATCGGCCCGAACAAAAGCGTATCTTTGCCGCGCTCGGCCATCACTTCTATCGGCAGACAGCCGTCAAAATAATTCGGCTCCTCAAAATCGTGAAACGGCATTTTTTCAGCCGCCAGCAATGCCTCAACAAAGCCGTAATATTGCTCTTTATTCATCGGGCAGTTGATATAATCGAACTTATCGCCTTTATCGTAGCGTGACTGATACCACGCTTTTGAAAAATCAATACTTTCTTTATACACCACCGGCGCTATCGCATCATAAAACGAGAGTGATTTCCGATTGACTTTTTGCAAAATCGCCTCCAACAACGCTCCTTCGGTCAGCGGTCCGGTTGCAATAATCGTCAGCGGTGCATCTTCCGGCGGAAACTCGGTGACCTCCCGATTGATGATTTCAATCAGCGGATTTTGCTTCAATTCGCGTGTTATAAACTCCGAAAAGCCGTTCCTGTCCACCGCCAAAGCCCCGCCGGCCGGCACTTTACAAGCATCTGCGGCACGCATAATCAGCGAATCGAAACGACGCATTTCTTCGTGCATCAACCCGACGGCATTGTGCTCGTAATCGTCCGAGCGGAGAGAATTTGAACACACCAGTTCGGCACAGTCCTGATTTTTATGTGCCGGCGAAAACTTGTGCGGTTTCTGCTCAAACAGCTTAACTTTTATGCCGCGTTTTGCCGCTTGCCATGCGGCTTCGCTCCCTGCCAGTCCGGCACCGATGATGTGCAATATTTTTTCCATTTCAACCTCTGTTTAATTTCTCTCAATCTATTTGTTTTTTCCGCGCTTGTCTACAAAAATTAAATCTTTTTTAAATCAAATATGTTAAGTTGCAACAGATGAATTATAATGAGATGGCAAAAGAACTATGAGCGTAAAAACAAAATATTACATCGGACTGTTTATCTTGTTTGCGGCATTTTATCCGGCAGTTGCAACACACGCCGAAGAAGCGGCAACGCCGCCTTCAACCGCAAACGGCTCATTGACGGATTACATCAAAAACGAAAAAGATAATACCGCCACACCCGATAAAAAAACAGGAACGTGGCTCAGCAACGCTATGGAAAACTTAGCCACTAAGGGCTCTCAGGTTTTATCCGGAAACAAAAATCTGCCGGTTAAGCGGCAAATCAAACGTTCTAACGCTTCGGTATTTGATATTTGCGGCGTTATGTTGCGTATGGACTTGGGGCAAGCCGTGGACGCATTGGAAAAACGCGGCTACAAAAAAACAACCGTCGAAATGGAAATCCCGAATTTTATCCGTTGGCGCTATGACGAACAATGCCGACTCAAAGGAATTGTCGGTTATGAACGCTCGGCCAGTTGCGTCAATCAGCTTGCCAAGAAAAACAACCATCGCTATGTGCAGCATATTTTGTTTAACAACTATCAAAACAAAGAAACCGTTGATGTGTTTTTCACCAGCAATTTTACGGGAAACAAGGTGTATCGCGTGTTGTATCAAACCGAAGCCGCCAACATCAAAGGAACCGGTCCGAAGGCAGAATATTTGCGTAATCTCAAAATCTATGACTTTTGGAAAAAAATCAACCAAAAATACGGCAAACCGGATAATCCGGACCGCGTGACTTGGGGATTGGGCGAAAACAAGCCGAGTTTGCAGGCGGATACCGGCCGTTTAATCTTGAACGACCCGATGTTGCTCGAACTGGACTATACCCGTATGTCGCGTGAAGACCAAAAATTTATGAATACGGCGATTTATACTTTTTAGGAGTTTAAAATGGACTTTAGCACAACCGAATTGGCAGAAATCGTTTCTACCCGAACTTGCCACGATTTAATCGGCAATATCGGCACGCTTAAAAATGTTTTGGAACTTATTGAGCCGAACACACCGCTCGACAGTGATACGCAAAATTTGCTCGACGGCGTTTCGTTTGTGCTGAACGCACGGCAAAAGTTTTTCCGTATGGCGTTCGGGCTGGAAACACACGCGGCAACCGCCGAAGATTTGCTCAAACTCTGTGCCGATTATGTTTCGACCGTCGGCACGCACGGCTACCCGATACAGCTCAATTTGCGTGGGGCCTCGCCGCAACTCTCAAAGCCGGTATGCCTGTGCGTGATGATTGCGGCCGATGTGTTTATCCGCAGCGGCAGTATCGATATCGACATCAACAAAGACAATATTACCGTCCGCGCCGTAACGGACTTTAAGTTTAACGAAAACGAAATTGCGGACTACCAAAAGATTATCGCAAATCAACGGCCGGAAAGCAATATTTCACAATATGCCCAGCTGATTTATCTGCGCAATGTTTTGGGCGAAAATGTGCCGATGAAGCTGAATGTTAACGCAAACGAGATGACGCTCGTTATCGGCTGATATTTGTAAAAATCAATAAAAAAGCGACTCGGAGCATTTGGCTCGGGGTCGCTTTTTGATTAAGAGATTTTGATTTTAAGCGCGGGAAAAATGGCGAAAATCCAAGCGCTTGCCATCGTCAGTTCATTCCGATACTATCATTGTTTTGTCAGAGTTAGAGTTCTATGCCGTTGTGACCGCCCTTGCGTTTTTTCTTAAAGGCATCACGTTCACGTTGATACTCGGTTTTCTCACGATGCTTTTGATGTTCCCCTTTTTGCTTTTTTACATTCTTCGGGGAATGCTTTGTTTTGTTTGCCATACATAATGGTTTTTAAGTTAATAATGTTAACGAACACAAATATTTTAATTTGTAACGGGGTGTAACACCGCAAATATCGTTTGTCAAGCAAAATACGCATTTTTTTTATTTTTATGTTCACTTTTTAAATTTACGCTGTATAATAGAGCGGAAAAATTAAAGGTATTTGGTGCTTATGGGCTTGTTTGCAAAATTTAAGAATACGCATTTTATCAGCGACTACCGTCAGATGTGGCCGTATATTCAGCCATATTTGGGACGGGCGCTGATTGCGGTTTTAATCACCATACCGATTGGGGCGCTCGATGCCGTTATCGCGTGGGCGCTGAAGCCGTATATGGATGTGATGGTGTTGCAACAACAAAGCGCGCAAACAATATGGATTCCGCTTGTGATTATCGGCTTTTCGGCTATACAAGGCATCTTGACCTTTACGGCAACATATTACAATACTTGGGTGGGAAACCGAATTGCCAGCGATGTGAAAATCAGCTTGTTTGAAAAGTTGCTCAAGTTTGATGCCGAATATTTTGATGCCAACACTTCCGGCAATGTGATTATGCGCTTCAACAACGATGTCGATGCGGCGTGCAGCGGTTTATTGAGCAACTTAAAACAATTTTGCACGCGCTTTTTTTCTTCTATTTCTTTAATCGTTGTGCTGTTTTATAACTCGTGGCAACTGGCTTTGATAGCGGTTGCGGTGTTGCTGTTCGCGTTGTTTCCGCTGACCAAAGTCAGAAAACGCATCAAAGACATTAACACCGAAACCGTGTTTACCAATGCCGAAATCGTGACGCATTATAATGAAGCTTTCGGCGGCAACCGCGTTATCAGCGCCAACAATTTATATGATTATGAAAACGAGCGCTTTGACGGCACTTTGAAACACGTTTTCAAACTCGGGATGAAAATGGTGCAACGCACCGGTATGCTCTCGCCGTTTATGCACTTTGTGGTTTCGCTCGGTATTGCGCTCGTGATTTGGACCGGCAGTTGCCTCATCGTTTCCGGTCAAATTACGGCGGGCAGTTTTGTTTCGTTTATTGCCGCGCTGATTTTGCTTTATAATCCGATTAAGGGTATCGGCAACAGCTTTAACAATGTGCAGGTTGCGCTGATGGCGATGGAGCGCGTGTTTGAACTTTTGAACAATGAGCCGAAAATTTGCAGCAAACCGGATGCCTTGCCGCTGACCGAAATCAAAGGCGGTATCGAATACAAAAATGTGTGCTTTGAATATGTGGCGGACAAGCCGGTGTTGCAAAATATCAATCTGAAAATCAAAAAAGGCGAAACGATTGCGCTGGTCGGCAATTCCGGCGGCGGAAAATCGACCTTTGTCAGTTTGTTGCCGCGTTTTTACGATGTGACAAGCGGGCAGATTATGATTGACGGCACGGATATTCGCGACTACACGATTGAATCGCTCAGAGATAATATTGCCGTTGTTTTTCAGGATAATTTCTTGTTTTCCGGCACTATTCGTGATAATATTTTGCTCGGCAAAAGCAACGCCACCGAAGAAGAACTTAATCATGCGGTCGAAATGGCATTTATCAACGACTTTATCGCCAAATTGCCGAAGGGCTTGGATACCGATATCGGCGAGCGCGGCGCACTTCTTTCGGGCGGACAGCGGCAACGAATTGCTATCGCCCGTGCCTTTATCAAAAACGCACCGATTGTGATTTTGGACGAGGCAACTTCGGCGCTCGATAACAAATCGGAAGCCGTGGTGCAAAAAGCCATCGAAAATCTGATGAAAGACCGCACGGTAATTGTGATTGCGCACCGCTTGTCGACCGTGCGTCATGCCGACAAAATCGTGGTGGTGAATTACGGCAAAATCGTTGAAAGCGGCACGCACGACGAATTGCTGAACAAGCCGGAAAGCATTTATGCTGCACTCTACAAAGCACAGTTAAAATAGGACAGTTTCAAACATATAATTAACATAAGTATTAACTCTAAAATTTTATTATTATGAACCGAATTAAACGATGGTATCAAATGTGCAAAATCAGATTCGGCACATTGAACGTTAAAGAATTGGAGCAACTTTGCGCCATTTACATCGAGTATCAAAACCCGCAAGAAAGGTCGCGCTGGATTACCCTGCTCGGCTGGGAGAAAGTTACGAAACGCGAGAGTAAGGATTTTCTCGAGCTGTATCTGAAACATCATACGGCTGACGAGGGCTTGCTCAAAACAGACTGGCTTTTGCAAAACGAGCACATTCGCCACGCGTATCTGCACGGTTTATGCACGCGTCCGATTCCGCTGACAATTGCCGAAGAAAATTGGATTTTGGCCTGCGATGAGCCCGGCGCCATGCGTTGTCTGAAGTATCCTTTGTCGGCCAACAGCGAATATAAGCTGATTCAAAGCGACAACTTTGATATGATTAGGAACTACATTGTTTCTCATCTGTTGCGTGAAAGCGGCGAAGCACAACTGGCACTTAATGCCTCGGATAAAAACTATCCGAACCGCGCCGCCGAATATCGCCGACTTCTCAGCCGCTACTTTGAATGGCAACATCGCGTTCAGGGGCATAAGATTTTCACGGAATTTATGGCGCAGTGGTGTCTGTTTGCCGATGAACGTAACCGCGATTTTATCTTTGAAGTGCTCGAACAATGCGATATGGATGACTGCGTTTTGGAAAATGCCGTTATTCGCCGTATGGCTTTTGAAATGTCACCGGAGTATCTGATTTGGTATTTGGCAGAAAGCTATATTGCTGACAAGGATTTGGTTGCCGAACTTTTGGAAAAGGGGTTGACCGAACATCAGCGCGATATGCTTACCGTTTCGGCACAGCGCCGTGCCATCCACGAGATTATTCTCAATTCGTTGTTCTTCTCGGACGATTGGCGTGATGAAGAGCGCGAGGCATATTGTGCTTTTGACCGCGAGGATAATGCAAAAAAACGTATGGCCGATTTGCGCGCGTTTTTGCAACCGCGAATTGCCAAAGGCGTTGTTTCTCCGGCAATGTCGGCTTGGGTGGCCGCACGTTGTCCCGAACTTGCAAAAGAAATGCAACTGAACCTGACGCGTTATGAGCAAAATGTGCTCGACAAAGTCACGTTCATTAATCCGCTTGATTTGCACCATACCGGCGCAAATACATTTTAGTAAAAGACGTTTCCTCTCCGGCAGAGGAAACGTTTTTTTGTGCATAAACCTGCGGATAACATTGTGCATAGCCGCCGGATAACCGTGTGTATAACAGGCGAATAAGTTGTGCGCAAATACTGTATAACCTTGTGAATAACCCTGTTGATAAGCTGTGCAAAAATCTTGAGAACAAAGCCGCGCATCTGATTTGAAGGCGTCAGATTTTATTAAGTTTATGGTGTTGACATTGCTATTAAATTATGCTCTAATGTTCGAGAATAATTTCAACAATCAAGGAGAATCAAAGATGAATATCGAACAACTTGAAAAATTAAATGACCTCAAAGAAAAAGGTATTATCACGAATGAGGAATTTGAAGCACAAAAGAAATTGCTTTTGGAACAAGATTCCTCGTCGGCAGAAATGTCGACGGCAGGTGATAAATCTCTTTGGGAGTATTTTGTATCGTGCATTACCGAAAAATATTTTTGCTTTAAGGGGCGCGCACGCCGCAAAGAATATTGGAGTTTTGTGCTGTTTAATTTCCTTATCACTTTTGTTTTAGGTTTTATAAGCGGATTTCTCGGTGCGTCCGGCGGTGATACTGCGGGTATCGATATTTTAAGCGGCCTTGTTTCATTGGCTTTCATAATTCCGGGATATGCCGTGTTATTCCGCCGCTTGCATGATGTCAACTTTTCGGGTTGGTGGGCAACCGGACCAATCATCGCGGCTCTTCTCTTTTTCGGCTTAGCCGCAGCGGCCGGAAACGGCTCAGGTAACAGTGAAGCAGAACAAATCCTTACTATACTCGGTGCATTAGCTTTTCTTCCGTATCTTGTTGTTATCGTCCTCATTTTCTTCAAGAGCGATATGAAAGAAAACAAATACGGGCCGGTGCCTGCTGGCGTAAGATAAATATAACTTCGGAATACTGCCGACAATAAATCGGCAGTATTCTGCTTTTTTAAGAATATTACCCAAAATCAGAAAGGCAGCAAAATGGATACGGCACAAAAACAATATCAGGCAACGCGTTTAGCCGGCTACGAAAAAGTTTCCGGCATTGTATGGATTATCATTGCCATATTGCAAATTTTAAGCGTGGTTTTAATTATTGCGGGTATTTGGAATATATTTGCCGCCATCTCGCGTTTTAATATGGAAAAGAAAATTCTCAACCGAGATGCCGATGTTCCATCGCTTTATGAAAATGTAACCGAACTTATAATTATAGCCGTTGTCAACTTGCTTCTCGGCGGAGTTTTGGGTGTTGCCTGGGTGGGATTCGACCTGTGGGTGCGTTCGGAAATTATGAACTATAAAGAAATTTTTGATAATACCGATGGCGTTAATATGCAGAATGTTAATCCGGTGCAAATCACTGCCGCCTCCTTATCTTCTTACGAACAGCTGGAAAAGTTGTATGAATTAAAGCAAAAAGGTATCCTGACCGAAGAAGAATATCTTAAAGAAAAAGCACGTTTGATATAGAGGCCTGTATGAATTGGGATGCTCTTGAAAAATTACATAGTCTGAAAGAAAAAGGTATCCTTTCCGAAGCGGAATTTCAGCAGCAAAAGAAAAAATTATTGCAACAAAATGAAAAACCGGCGCAAATACCGAATACAACCCAGACATCTTATCCTGTGGGATGTTTGATTGCTTTGGCGGTTATCGGGATTATTATTCTTTTCGGTTTTAAATTTATATTGGCTCTCATATATGTGGCCGCACTTTCATCTGATATCGGGTCGTATTAAAAAAAATCATTTCTCCGATAAAGCAAACACAACCTTGAGCGCATCTGCCGCCGACGAGGTAATGCCACCGGCATATCCCGCGCCTTCGCCGCACGGATAAAGCCCCTTGATGTTGCTCTGCATCGCTTCGTCGCGGACAATTCGCACCGGTGACGAGCTGCGTGTTTCCACGCCCGTCAGCACCGCATCATAACTGTCAAAGCCGCGTAATTTTTTTGCCATTTCAGCAATACCGGCACGCATTGCCGCAGCAATTTCCGGCGGATATAGCGCACTCAAATTCGTCCACGCCACCGCCGGCTGATAACTCGGCGTAACATCGCCGCCGTGCGTGCTCGGCTTTTGCTTCAAAAAATCGCCGACAAGCTGTGCCGGTGCGTGATAGTTTTTACCGCCCATAGCAAATGCACGTTCTTCCAATTTGCGCTGGAAATACATCCCCGCCAACGGATGCGGACTTGCAAAATCCGCTTCGTCGACACCGACCAAAAGTGCGGCATTGGCATTTTCTTTGTCGCGTGCAAATTCGCTCATACCGTTGGTCACAACGCGTCCTTCTTCCGATGCCGCCGCCACCACCGTTCCTCCCGGACACATGCAAAACGTATAAGCCGAGCGCCCGTCCGGCAAATGCACAGCCAATTTATAATCCGCCGCGCCGAGATACCGACTTTGCGCCGCCGCGCCGTATTGCGCTTTGTTTATCAATGACTGTTTATGCTCGATGCGCGCGCCGACCGAAAACGGCTTTTGCGTCATATAAACACCGGCATTGTGCAACATTTCAAATGTATCGCGCGCGCTGTGACCGATGGCCAAAAACAGCCGCTTTGCCGGCAATTCGTAATCTTCCCCGGCGTGCCGCACCCTAATTGCCGTCAGTTGCGAATCCTTAATAATCAGCCCGTCGAGCCGGCTGTTGAAGCGATATTCACCGCCGAGAGATTCGATTTTTTTGCGGATATTGCGCACCACAATCCGTAAGTTATCGGTGCCGATATGCGGCTTTGCCAAATAGAGAATTTCCGCCGGCGCACCGGCCGCATAAAGTTCGTGCATAACCTTTGCCGTGAACTTATCTTTTTTAATGCCGCTCATCAGCTTGCCGTCGGAAAATGTGCCGGCGCCGCCCTCCCCAAATTGCACATTGGTTTCGGTATCGAGTTTGCCTGTTTTCCAAAACGTATCGACCCTTTTCTGCCGCGTTTCGACATCGGCGCCGCGCTCCAAAACAATCGGACGCAAGCCGGCTTCCGCCAACGCCAGACCGGCAAACATTCCGGCCGGTCCGCTTCCGACCACCACCGGCCGCACACCGTCATCTTTAATCTTAAAGCTTAACTTTTCTTCCGGTGGCAGAACTTCAATATCCTTATCTGTCGGCACTTGTGATGTAAGGTTGCAATCAACGCTGAACACAAAATGCACATTTTGTTTGTTGCGTGCGTCAACCGATTTTTTGGATATACGAAAATCGCGCAAATCCGCCGGCTTGCACTTGAGTTTGGCGGCCGTTGCGCTTTTAAGTTTTGCTTCAGTTACATCAAGCGGCTGTTTCAAATTGTTGATACGCAGCATATTCCCTCTCTTGTTATGGCGTATCATAAACGCAAAACCTCAATTACGCAACTATTCTTTTGCGCTTTTGGACGATTTGTCAGCACGCAACATCTGCCAAAGCGCACGGCGATACATCCAAAGGTTTATCAGCCCGAGCGCAAATGCAAGCGCCCCAAACACATAGAGAAAAAAATACCAGTTAAAATTATCGGCCGTCATCATCACTTCCTGATGCTTCACACGCAAGGCAAACAGCGCACCGGCCGTCAAAAATGCGGCACAAATAAATGACAATGTCCAAATTTTGCGCACCGTATTTTGATTTCCGGCAACCGCCGTAATCACATAAACAAACAACAGTGTTACAAACAAATATGCTTCCATTATTTTCTCCTTTTTCAAGAGAAAATAATCACGGCCGCGCAAAATTCAAGCATCAAAAACGGCCGGAAGTTAACCCGACCGTTTTGAAGATTATTTCAGCTTAGCGCGAATTTCCGGCGCATCGTTGTTGATGCGATGGCGGATATTTTCCATAGCGTTCTTCATATTTATTGCCGCAGCTTTACGTTGAACGTCTCCTTTATTGTATCCCCAATACATAGCGGCATATTCGGTATCCGACACATTTTCGGTGTAGCGCCGAATCACATCTTTATGCTTATTTTGAATCAGCACCTCAACTTCAAGTATCTGTTCAGCATTATAATAAGGAACACCCAGCAGTGTTGGTATGTATATAAAACCAGGTGTTATTTCATAAATTTTATTATGGTTTGTTTTACCATAACTTATGCGCATCGTGATATTGCCCTTTTTCTCGCCGGTTTGCTGCATTATATTTTCACGCACTTCTTTGGTAAAAATATTCACGGCATCGGCAACACGTTCATCTCCCTTGCTTGTATATACCGCTCGAATACTGGCGTAATCCGGCCTGATTTCCAAAACCGGCAGCAAATTATCATTCGGTTGAATCGTCGGATTTAAGTCATCATAACTTACCGAACGACACGAAGAAAGCAACAGCAACCCCGTCAACAAAGCAACAATTTTTTTCATTGTTTTTCCTTTTGCATTTTGATAGGAAACGAAGACGCTTAGTCTTCGTCACCCATCGGTTCGTTTTCGTCACCAATCATTTCGGTCGTTAAGTGACCGGCATCGGCACGAATTTTCTTTTCGATTTCATCGGCAATCTGCGGATTTTGCTTCAGGAAGTTCTTGGCATTTTCACGTCCTTGTCCGATTTTTTCGCCGTTGTAAGAGAACCAAGCGCCCGATTTTTCGACAATGCCCGACTTCACGCCCAAGTCGATAAGTTCGCCGGTTTTGGAAATACCCTCGCCATACATAATATCGAAGTCGACTGTCTTGAATGGCGGTGCAACTTTGTTTTTCACAATCTTAACGCGGGTTTGCGAACCGATAACGTCGTCTTTATCTTTAATCGCACCGATGCGGCGAATATCAATACGCACCGAAGCATAGAACTTGAGAGCGTTACCGCCGGTCGTTGTTTCCGGATTACCGAACATCACGCCGATTTTCATACGGATTTGGTTAATGAAGATAATCAACGTGTTTGAGCGCGCCACGGTTGCCGTCAATTTACGCAACGCCTGACTCATCAAACGTGCTTGCAAACCCATATGAGAATCGCCCATTTCGCCTTCTAATTCCGCCTTCGGAACAAGAGCGGCTACCGAATCGACCACCATCACATCTATTGCCCCCGAGCGCACCAAAGTATCGGCAATTTCAAGTGCCTGTTCGCCCGAATCCGGTTGCGACACCAACAAATTTTCAACATCTACGCCGATTTTTTTGGCATACGACGGATCAAGCGCGTGTTCGGCATCAACAAACGCACAAGTGCCGCCGTTTTTTTGTGCCTGCGCAATCACAC
Organism: Alphaproteobacteria bacterium; assembly: GCA_017543835.1. Taxonomy (GTDB): domain Bacteria; phylum Pseudomonadota; class Alphaproteobacteria; order RF32; family CAG-239; genus RUG410. The sequence continues at coordinate 16,535 of JAFYFJ010000038.1, forward strand.
TTAGGGCTAATGTGGTTTTACCCGAACTTTCCGGTCCGTAAATCTCAACAATACGCCCCTTCGGCATACCGCCGATACCGAGCGCAATATCAATACCTAGTGAGCCGGTCGAAATTGCTTCAATGTCAATGTTGGTATTTTGCCCCAAACGCATAATCGAACCCTTGCCGAAGGCCTTTTCGATTTGGCTCAAGGCGGCATCTAACGCTTTATCTTTTTCCATATTTTTATCCTCAAAAAAGTGTTTATTTTACTCATTTATGGCGTATTTTTTGCAAAAACTCAAACAAAGAATACATTTATCCGCTGAAATGTATATTGTTCTATTTTTGTTCTAAAGACAAGTATTATTTTATCAACTGTGAATAAATCGTTAATTCTTTTGCGAATTTCACACGGTATGCTAAAACAAAGCAAAATAAAGGAGAAAATAAAATGTTGCAAAAAGCCGTTGAATTACTTTGGTTGCAATATCATCAATGTATGGAAATCGTGAAAAACGATAAACATTACAGTTATTACGCCGAAGAAAAAATTCGTCACTCGTTACAGGTTGCGGGTGCCGGCAATTATTTGTTGCGGCATATCGAGTGGCTCAAGGATAAGCCGGCGGAATATATCGATATGGTCAAAACGGCGGTGCTGTTGCATGATGTTTGTCGCTTTACCGAAATTGCGAAACTGTATCAAGGTGCCAAAGAATATGACCACGGCGTTGCGGCATACGAATTTTTGGCGCACACACCGCTGTTTAACGATATCAGAATTCGCTTACCGATTAAGCACCACGGGCATTTGATTCAAGATTTGTATGACGATGCCGAATATCAGAATCTGCCGGACGACTTGCGCGCAGAAGTGGAAAAAATCTGCTTTATTGTGCGCGATGCCGATAAAATCGCCAATTTTAATATGGTGACGCATGAGCCGTATTTTTTGCCGCTGTTTATGGATATTGAGCGCGAATTAACACCAGCGGATTTGGCGGTTTCCGCGCATGTGTGGCAAACAGCGTTCAGGCATAATACCGTGCCAAAGCCGTTTTATACCATTGGTGACCGCGTTACCTCATTTTTTTCGTGGTATCTCGACATCAATTATCGGGCGGCACTCGATTATTGCGACAAGCTCGGCATCACCGAGTTGATGTATCAAATGTTTGATAAATATTGCGGTGATACGGAATTTAAGCAGAAATATTTGCAATTTGTGCAAGATTATCTGCATACGCACGAATTTATAAAATAAGTTCGCACCCGCCGCAAAATATATGTGTTGACAAATAAAATCGGCGGGATTATATCGAATACAGAAACATCAATTATTTAGAATTATGAATAAAAAACAGATTTTGAATTTAGCCAAAGTTCTTGGCAGTATGAAACAGGTTAAACGCACCGGTTGGGTTCGGCGCAGAGTGACAAATCCCGAAAGTGATGCCGAGCATTCGTTCAGTTTGGCTGTGCTCGTGATGCTGTTTGCTCCCGCAAAACTCGACAGACTCAAGTGCATACAGATGGCGCTCATTCACGATTTACCCGAAGTTTATTGCGGCGATGTCGTGCCAGGTGAACTCGACCCTGAGAAAAAAGCGGCACTCGAAAAAAGAGCAATGAGTATGATTGTTCGGGATTTGGACTTGCCGCAGTTGCAGAAGTTGTTTGAGGAATTTGAACAACACGAAACACCGGAAGCGCAATTTGTGTGGGTGATGGACCGACTTGACAATGTATTCACGGCGCGAATGTATGAAGATACTTTGCGCATTCAGTTGGTCAAAGAGTTTGGTGACAGTGCTTTTGAACGCCTGTATTATCTAAATGATACCGAACTGCGCGCCGAGTTGGACAATGTGCTTGCCGCGTTGGTAAAAAAGTAAAAAGCAAAGACCTCGCCGGAACTACCGCCGAGGTCTTTATTTTTTAGGTTTGCTATTTTTCACTGTGTGTCGCTTTCCACTCAAACCATTTTGCTATTTTCACAAAGCGGAAATACGCTAAATTCACCGATGCAATAAACCCCCAACGTCCGTTCAAAAACTGACGTTTGATGAAATAATAACATAAAAACTGGCGGAAAAATTCAGTAATCAGACGAATCCGCGAATAATGCTTGCCTTCGGACAATGCCGTTTCCAAAACCTGATTGGTAAAGTGATTCAGCTTATTGATTTGATTGGCAATCGCCAAATATGAGTAATGGTGCACAAGCCCTTTAAGTTGACCGATGCGCACGTCTTCCGTCAGCGCAATACGGTCTTTTGTCAGCAAATCCGGATACATTGTGGCATAGTCTTTATGATATAAACGCTCGAGATTATACATCTTTGTAAATCTGCGCGGTTTTTTAAAGCCCGGAAACATATCACCGATACGGATTTTATACACCACATAGAGCGGGTCTTTTTTCACCTCGTTGATTTCGGCAATCAGCTCATCAGAAAGCACCTCATCGGCATCTATCATCAACAACCAATCATATTTGCATTGATTTTGCGCAAAGTTCTTTTGATTGGCATAGCTCACCCAATCGTGATGCATAAAACGCACTTTGGAATGAGAGCGGGCAATTTCTTCGGTTTTATCGGTGCTACCGCTATCGACCACCACAATTTCATCGGCAACTTGTTCCAAAGCGTCCAATGTTTTTCCCAGTCGCTTTTCTTCGTTTAATGTAATAACGTATGCCGATATCTTAACCATATACTAAGTCTCCTATTGTGGTATAATACACTGTTTTTAACGGCTTGCAATAGGAAATAAGTATGTTTTGAACAGAAAATCCCGACATATCAAGTCGGGATTTTTTTCAGAAACGAAATGTTTATTTTGTAAATTCGCTCAATACTTCGGCGCTCTCAGCAACCTTATCAATATTTATCATCGCGATTTTATTGTAACCGGCATCAACGTGAACAACTTCGCCCGTTACCGCTTCGCCTAAATCGGAAAGCAAGCTCAACGCCATATTGCCCACTTGCGTTTGCGTCACATTATGTTGCAACGGCGCGTTCAATTCGTTCCAGCGCAAAATGGTGCGGAAATCACCGATACCCGATGCCGCCAATGTTTTAATCGGACCGGCAGAAATCGCATTAACACGCACGCCCTGTTTGCCCATATCTACCGCGGCATAGCGCACGGAAGCTTCCAAAGCGGCTTTTGCCACGCCCATAATGTTGTAATTCGGCAAAACGCGTTCGGCCCCCAAATAAGTCAGCGTCACAATCGAACCGTTTTCGTTCATAATCGGCGAAGCGCAACGGCAAGCTTCCAAGAATGAATAGCACGAAATATGCAT
>JAFYFJ010000039.1 GCA_017543835.1 Alphaproteobacteria bacterium
GCCACCCATTTGATAAACTCAAGCATTTGAGCGGTCAGCGGCGGAAAATCAAAACGTTTGAGAATCGGCTTGATTTTGCTTTGTTCCAATTCCGGCGAGGCCTCCAAAGTCCACACCACACCGATTTGCTTTTCTTTACCGAACGGCACTTCGACGATTTGCCCGACTTGCACATCAAAATCAGCCGTATAATCAAACGGCTTATCAAACGGCAACGGAAGCAAAACGCCGACGGTCTGTGTCATTTTGATTTATGCGCCTTTCTTATGTTGCATATATTCCGGCGAAAAACCGTGCGCATGACGTTGTTTCAGTTTTGCGATATTACCGTCAATAATCTCATCCATCGGCATACCCAAAGCATACGCGGTTTGAAACAAATACCAACAGACATCGCCGAGTTCTTTTTTGAGTTTTTGCCGCGTTTCATCATCATAGGCCAAATCGTGATATTTGATTTTTTTCCATAAATCAGCCACTTCGCCGCTTTCGCCGGCAAGCCCCGCAATTGCATTATCGAGCCGCGAATAATTACCGCCGAGTTGCGTCGAAAGCTGCTTAAAACGCTCGGCAAAAATCGCATCGTTTTTTGAAACTTCCGCCGTAACCGAATCCACAAAATCGGTATAATTTTTGAAATATTCTTTAACTTCCATTGTTTGTCCCCTTCAACAATTCTTTGAGTTCATAAAGTTTTTCGAGTGCCTCGCGCGCCGTCAGATTATCCGGGTCTACCTCGGCGAGCGCCGCTTCCACCGCCGAAATTTTTTCTGCCGATTCCTCCATTTGTTCTTCCGCAAACGAAAACAGCGGCAATTCGTCGGTTAAATCAAGCGTTGTTTTTTTCTGATTCTCTTTTTCGAGTTTTTTCAGCACCTGCTCCGAGCGCGTAATAACCGATTTCGGCAAACCGGCAAGCTTGGCGACGTGAATACCGTATGAGCGATCGGCCGCACCTTCAATCACTTCGTGCAAAAAAATCACCTGTTCGTTGAACTCTTTGATTTTCATACAATGCAAAGTCATAGCCGAAAGCTTTTGTGCCAATACCGCCAATTCGTGATAGTGCGTCGCAAACAGCGCGCGACTTTTGTTGACCTCGTGCAAATATTCAACCACCGCCCACGCAATTGAAAGCCCGTCGAAAGTTGCCGTGCCGCGCCCGATTTCATCTAAAATCACAAACGAACGCTCATCGGCACGATTTAAAATCGAGGCGGTTTCAACCATTTCCACCATAAAAGTCGAGCGTCCGCGCGACAAATCATCTGATGCACCGACACGCGAAAACACCTTGTTGACCAAGCCGATATGTGCGGATTTTGCCGGCACAAACGAACCGCTTTGCGCCATAATCGCAATCAGCGCGTTTTGCCGCAAAAATGTTGATTTACCCGCCATATTCGGACCGGTAATCAGCCAAATCCGATTATCTTCGCTGTTCAAATTGCAGGCGTTACCGACAAATGTGCCGTCGTTGTTTTTGCGCATAGCCGCTTCCACTATCGGATGCCGCCCTTCTTCGACTTCAAACGCCAGACCATCGTCAAGTTTCGGCCGGCAGTAATTGTTTTCGAGTGCCAAATCCGCCAACGCCGCCGACACATCAAGTTCAGCAAGTGCCGATGCCGTGCGGCTGATATCGTCGGCCGAAAACAAAATATCGTGCACCAAATCATCAAAAATCGCCAGCTCCAAAGCCAACGCTTTTTCTTTGGCACCGCGAATTTTATTTTCCAAATCTGTCAGTTCACTGGTGGTAAAACGCGCCGCATTTAAGACCGACTGGCGATGAATAAAAGATGTATCGCTCAGCAATTGCGTCGCAAATTTGCTCGGAATTTCAACAAAATAGCCGATAACATTGTTGTATTTAATCTTTAAGTGGTCGATTTGAGTTTGTTGCTTGTATTTATCTTCCAGCCCCTTCATCATATCTTCGCCGCGGTCACGGAGCGTGCGCACCGCATCCAAATCGGCATTAAATCCGTCGGAGATAAAATCGCCGTCGCGCGCCAAATACGGCAAATCCCCGTCTTTGCGCGGCGAATTCAGCAAGGCGCGTCCGAGCTTATCTTCCAACGTGCAATGATTACCAAATCGGTTGAGAATTGCCTCCACCGCCGGCGGTAACTCATCGACCACATCGGTGCGGTGATACATTTTAATACTTTGGCGCACGCGCGGCAGAGCATTTAATGTCTGCCAAATCGCCTTCAAATCGCGCGGGCCGCCGCGCCCGACACTCAAGCGCGAAACCGAACGTTCCAAATCCGGACATTCTTTCAGCACCGAGCGCAAATTTTGGCGCACTTCGTTATGCTTATAAAAGAACTCCAACGCATCGAGTCGCGCGTTAATCATCGCCAAATCCACCAGCGGCGCAGAAATACGTTGTGCCATCATACGCGCACCGGCGCCGGTCACCGTGCGGTCCATCACCGCAATCAACGAACTGCCGTGCGGCCCGTCGAGCAAATCAAGATTATGCCGCGTTGCCGCATCAATTTCCATATACAGTGAGTCACGAATTTTCAGAGGACGGGCAATTCGCGGTATTTTGCCTTTTTGCGTATTTTCAACATAATCCAGCACCATACCGGCCGCCGTAATTTCCGGCTTTTCGAAATCACCGAACGAATCGAGCGAAGCCACCTCATAAAACGCGGCCACCGCTTTGTAGGCATTGGCATAATTAAAACGCGCTTGCGGCAACACCGAGAGTTTTTCTTTGTATTCGTTCAAAATCTGGAACAATTCCGGATTTTGTAACATTGCATCCGAAACCATAACCTCTGCCGGTTGCAGTTGCGACAAAACGCTCCATACTTCCGCCGCTTCGTTTTTGCTCGTGACCGACATCGTTTTGGTATAAAACTCGCCGGTCGATAAATCGAGCCACGCCAAACCGTAAGTTGTGGCGGTTTTGCATAGGCATAGCAAATAATTGTTCTTGCGCGCGTCCAAAAGCGTATCTTCGGTCAATGTCCCCGGCGTTACCAAGCGAATCACATCGCGCCGCACCACCGATTTATAGCCGCGTTTGCGTGCTTCTTCCGGATTTTCCATCTGCTCGCAAATCGCAACTTTGTAGCCCGCCTTAATCAATTTGGCCATATATTGCTCATAAGCGTGATACGGCACCCCGCACAGCGGCACGTTTTCACCGTTGACTTTGCCGCGTTTGGTCAGCGCTATACCCATAATCGGCGATGCCGTAATCGCGTCATCAAAGAAAAGTTCGTAAAAATCGCCCATTCGGTAAAACAACACATAGTCCGAATAATCTTTCTTGATTTGCAGATATTGTTCCATCCCCGGCGGGATATTGTTTTTTTCCGACATTTTTCCTCAGAATCTTAAATTAATTTAAACTTATTGTATATTACAATACTTCTGACTTTAGTCCAGTATTTTATTAAATTTATTGACGGATAATCAAAGATGTTGTTCAACCTTAACCAAAATAATTTGCACTTATGTCTGCGCTTTACGACACGCGCTTTGATTCTGTCTTTACCTTTGGCGGCGCTTTTCTTCAGTTTTGCATATTTGGGATTTGTTTCGCCGCTCGGCGCCGGACTTTGCTTTTTGGCGGCGTTTGTTTCCAACATCTTCTTGATTTTTCCGATTAGCTCGGAGCTTAATACCCTGCGGCAATATATCGCTTCTTTGGCGCAAGGCGAAACCGAATATCAAATGGATTTATCTGATAAAGACACACGCGATTTGGCTAAAGCCATCAGCACGATTCATAAACTGTGGCTTTCCAAAACAGATACGCTCGAAGCGCAAGCTCTCTCCGATGCCGCCGTTTTTGATACACTGCCGGACCCGATTTTGATGCTCGACAGCGAAGGCAACGTTACCAACACCAATTTAGCGGCCAAAAAACTGCTCGGCAACGCCATTGTTTCACGCAGTATCGACCGCATTTTCTCGACCAATATTTTTATTGCCTCGGTCGAAAAAGTCCTCAAAGGCAACAACGACTCCGAGAGCGTCATTTTTCACGCACCGGAATATAACAACCGACAAATCTATGCGCACATTTCCGGCCTGCCGGGCGAATTACGCGGTCGTGCGGTCGCGGTTGTTTCGCTTTACGATGTCAGCAAAGCCATAAGTTTGGAAAGAATGCAGTCCGACTTTGTGGCCAATGCCAGCCATGAGTTACGCACCCCGCTTTCCGTCATTTCCGGTTTTATCGAAACCCTGCAAACCACCGCCCGCGACGATACAGACGCGCAAGATGTGTTTTTAGGCATTATGAAAGAACAGGCGGAATATATGTCGAATCTGATAGAAGATTTACTCTCGCTGTCGCGGCTTGAAATGGGGCAAGATAAAGAACTTAAAGATAAAGTTGACCTGCACGAAGTGATGTATGATGTAACACAAGCCCTCAAACTGAAGGCGTTTCAACATTCGGTCAATGTGGTTGTCAACGAACTGAACCGTATCCCGAAAATTATCGGTGATGACCAGCAAATTCATCAAATCGTGCAGAATCTATTGGATAACGCCATTAAATATGCGCCGGAAAATTCCGAAGTGACGGTTGAGCTTAAAACCGTGCCGGAGATTCCGTCCGCCGGACAAAGCGTGGCGCAAGGTCGCGCCGTCAGTATCGCCTTCAACAACAAAGGACAGAAAATCAATAAAGAAGATTTGGCGCGACTGACCGAAAAATTCTACCGTATGCAAGTGCATAAAGATATGAAAATCAAAGGCACCGGCTTGGGTTTGGCAATTGCCAAACAAATCGTGTTACATCATCACGGCAATTTGACGGTCACCTCAACCGCCTACAACGGCAACACTTTTACGGTGTATCTGCCGGTCAAACAAAAATAGCGCCGAAACGGCAACATAAAGTCGACGCAAAGCAAAGTTTATAAATATTATTATGGATATATTGGAAACTCAAAAATATTACGAATTATGAAAACAAGAAAAATTATTTCGGTATTAAGAGCATTTTTTGAAAGAATTGCTCTGATTGCGGTTGCTCTTGCAGTTGTCGTTTTTGCGCTGCAACAGTATTCTCTTTGCAATTTTGCGTATGGTTGTTGGCCGATTGTCGCTACCTTTTTGGCATGCTATGTCGCTCTGACACTCGGCGAAGATTATCTGAACAACCGTATTATTCATCGCGGATTTCATTAACATCCGCCCACAAAACAAAAACCGCCGACCTTCAAAAAAAGTCGACGGTTTTCGTTTTTTGTTATGGGGTAAAAATTACTTAATTTTCTCTTTGTTTGCTAATTCTTTTGCAATCTTTTGATTAAATTTATCGGCACTATGCGGTTTTGCTGTTAATTTCGCATTACTTGAAACAGATATTACCCCATTTTCAAATTTCATTACAGAAGCTTTGGCGGATATCAGTCATCAGTGATTTTCTGGATTCTACTTCTTCAACAATTTTTCTATTTTCTTCCAACACTTTATTGATATAATCTCTCTTACCGGTAATGGCCCCGGCTTTGAGCAAGATTTTCTTCTGGTCTTCATCATACTCCTGATATGGATACGATTGTTTTATCTCTATTCCGGAACGCAACAACAATGCAATACATTCCGCATCATTTTTAATAGCATTTTCGGTATTGCGTTTAACGCTTTTTATTTCAGTATCGATAACTTCAATAACCGTGTCCTTTTTCAACTCTTCACCACCTCTACTTAGATTCCCTATTGTCCGGCTGATGCTTCCATCCAGATGATGTGCTTCAATAACCATATACATCCCGTCTGTTTTTGTTACTTTTTGCTTTTTCTTAACATCTTCTTTCACATAATCGTATCTGTTATTCAATACATAATCGGCAGCGTTGCGTCCTCTTTCATCAGTTGCATTAACATCAGCACCAAGCGCTATCAATATTTTCATTTCTGTTGGTGTTTTAGCTTTCATTAATGCTGTTTGACCAAAAATCTTATCCGGTGTATTAACATCTTCTATCGATTTCACGTTCATTGCGTTTAAAACCTGCGTGATTTGATTTTCGTATTTTTCAACGGCCTTATGCTCTTTTTCGGCAAATCCTGCGGCTAAACCTCCCGCAGCAAAAATTGCCAATCCGAGCACTTTGTTTTTTAAACTGTGCGGAATAATCTTATCTTTCATATTAGAAATTTTTTCTTTAATTGTTCTGCTCATTTTTCATCTCCTTTGTTTGAACGAATCGTTTCATATCTGCCACTAGTTTAACTTTTTCTGAGTTTTTGTCAAGTATTTTTTACAATTCTCGTGTTTTTTAAAACCGCTGCAGTTTAATAAGGTTAAAAATTTTTGCTTATTTAAATAATAAAGCAACAAAATCGTTTAACATCCGCCTACAAAACAAAAACCGCCGACCTTCAAAAAAAGTCGACGGTTTTCGTTTTTGTTTATCAGCAATATCACTTTACGGAATTATACCGTCAGTTAACGTTGCCACTCGAAATCTGCACCATTCGGGTCGTTGAGAAGCGAAACCTTAACCACCGTCTTACCATCTGCCGCAAACTGAATGCGCACACAAGGACGGTCCGGTCCGTAGGCCTCCTTCGTTCTGTCTCCATCGAGATAGATGCGCAACATTTCTGCCTTTTCTTTGCCGTGGAAAACGGTTTCGGCTTCTAATTGCGGCGACAAAATCTCAACTTTGCTTACAACTTTTCCGGTTACGGGATCTCTGTACTCCATAATTGTATGTATATTTTTAGGGTGAATAAATAATTGTTTATCACCCTCAGAATATCATATCCGTTATTTTTGTCAAGCATTTTTGGATAATTTTAATTTTTACCCGTAAGTTTGTCTTAATTTGGCGCCGAATTTGGCAAGGCGCAAAAAGGTATAACCCGCGATTTCATCGGCCGGCATATTGTTGGTTTTGCAATCGCGTTCGCACTCATAAAGCATTGATAATGCGCTCAAAAGTTGCTCTTTATTCCACATCCGAAGTTGCTGTAAAAACGCCGGCTCGCGATAAAACATCAATTTAAGCGGCGCAGTCGCTTGTTTTGCCGTTTGCCCGTCGGCCGTTTTGGCCGTGCATTCGAGCAGTTTGGCAAAGTGATATTCCGCCGAACGCACCAAAGTTGCCGGCTCGGTGCCTTCTTTGAGCAAGCGCTCATAGATATCGAGCGCCTTTTTAACTTCGCCGCCGGCAATATAATAGCACAAATCATCGGTATTCGCGCCCGCCGTATCGCACACGGCTTGCTTAACATCATCAATCGTCACCGTTTTGCGCTCGCCGAGATACATTTCGAGTTTGTCGATTTCGCTTTGATTAATCCGCTTATCCGGCGAAAGACGCGCGCTCAAAACCTGCAAAGTCGCATTATCCGCCGCCAAACCCTTGGCTCTGAGCATTGTTGCCGCTTCCTGCATAATATCTGCATCACGGTCCTCATAGCAACCGACGGTTAAAATATCGCGCCGTTCCTTTGCCCAAGTTATCAGCGCCGACTTGGTGTTATATGTTGATGAATTCAAAATCAGCAAATTTTCCGACGGTGTTTCCGGCAACATCGTTTTGAGCATCTGTGTTAAACTGTTATCCGCGCCTTGCACCACAATCACGCGTCGTCCGCCCATCAGCGACTGCGCGTGAAATTCGGCATAAACCTCGCCGCCGTCTTTGGAAACATCGTCCATTTGCAACACGCTGTAACAAAATGCGTCATCGGTTGAACCGCACACTGCCTCGGCGCATTTTTTCTGCAACACCGACATCTCACCTTCGTTGTTGCCGAACAGCACAACACACTTAACCGCCGGGTCCGGACTTTTGCAAAAACTTTCGAATTGCGCCGGCTTAAAATTCATTCGGGTCTCCGCGGTTGGTCTTAACCGAGTGGAAATAAGCACCGATTCTGAGCGCAATATCGTTGGCGATAATCTTGGCGCCGTCTTTTTCGATTTTCTTCTTATTCATTACCGTTGAATACGGGTTATCCAGCAAATCGTAACTCAAATATACCCATGCGTCGCCCGAAACCAAATGCCCGCTTTCTTTGCTCCACAGTTCGTATTTGACGGTATATTTCACTTTTTCGCGCGTGGCGGTAATATCATCACGCAACGCCTGTTGCCGCGTGTTCGCTTTTACCGGCTCCAATTTTAAGAAATACTTCGCATTTTTCGGTGCACCTTGCGGATTAAACAAATCAATCAGTTCGTTTTTAATCAGCTGACCGATTCTGTCCGTAACCGACTCAATTTTAATTTGCGCCATTTCCTTAACGATATCGGTATTAAACTGGTCGTTATAATACCACATATCGTTATCAGACGTTCTTTCCACATAAAGCGGCTCAAATCCGCAGGCATTCAGCCCGCACACCGCAATCGTCAAAGCAAATATATTCTTCAGTTTCAGCAAATTTTACATTCCCACTACAATGTTAACGATTTTATTCGGCACCACAATCACTTTTTTGATTGTTTTGCCCTCGAGCTGACGTGCCACATTTTCAAGCTTTAAGGCCTCGGCTTCGGCCACATCGTTGGCGGCATCTTTGGCAATGGTAATGGTGCCGCGCATTTTGCCGTTCATCTGCACGCCGATGGTCACCACATTGTTTTCCGCCAACTTAGCATCACCGACCGGCCAACTTTCCGTCAGAGCCAATGTGTTGTGCCCCAAACGCGCCCACATTTCTTCTGCCAAGTGCGGCGTAAACGGCGACAACAACTTCAGAAGCGTTTCATACATCGTTGCCGGAATTTTTTCCATATTGCCGAGATAGTTGACATAGGTCATCAGCGCCGAAACCGCCGTATTGAACTTCATCTGCTCAATGCGTTCGCTCACATCGATAATGCAACGATGCATCGCGCGCAAATCTTCGGCACTCATCGGCACATCTTTATCGGCATACACTTTGGCAAACAAGCTGTAAACGCGGCTGACAAAGCGATAAACGCCGTTCAAACTTTCTTCAGACCAGTTCGCCACTTGGTCAAACGGACCGATAA
>JAFYFJ010000040.1 GCA_017543835.1 Alphaproteobacteria bacterium
AACCATTCTTCCACACCTTTGAAAAACACGATAAATGCGCCGCAATACGAAAGGTTTTCTTTGGTTAAATGAAACCCCTTTTCTTTGGCAATTTTCGTGAAATAATACATACTTCCGGTCACTTGGTCCACGCCGTTTTGTGCTGACCACGCATTTGCCTCGTGCCAAAAATCCGACGGTTTCATACCGAGCTCGGGTATCAGCAGATAGTCCTGCATATAGGTTGTGCTTAATGTTTCATCAAAATCATAAACAAGTGCGACTTTAGTGTGTTTCATTTTTTCCTCGCTATCTTAAAAACATATAATACGCGCTTATATTTAAAAATCGCTTAATTTTGCACCGTTTAAGCATAAAAAAAAGCGTTGCATAAAAACAACGCTTCGAATTATTTTATCAACAGATTTCAAAACCAGCCGTTTTTAGCGATATATTTTTCGACCAATTCCTGCATTTCTTCGGTTTTGGTATAATCCCAAACGCTTTTCCCGTTCATATCTTTGAGGTTAGCGTTTGCACCGTTTTCCAAAAGCATTTCCACCACGGCCGGATTTTCGTTTAAGGCAATCGCATACATCAGCGCACTGCGTCCCTGCTCATCAACCGCATTAACATCGGCCCCGTAGCGCAAAAGCATCTTAATCACTTTCGGCGTTACATCAACGCGGCAAACATTCATCAACAAGGTGCGACCTTTGGTATCGCGCGCGTTAATATCGTGAACAGCCGGTTGATGTTCTGCTGTTTTTCCGCCGCTCAAATTCACCAAAAGTGCCTGTGCCATTTGTCCCAAATCGGCCTTTTCGCCGTCATTCACGCCGTTTACCAACATATCGGCCATTGTCGGCAAGCCGGTGCGCCGCGTTTTGTTTTGTCCGGCAGATGCATCACCGGCGTTTTGTCCGGAATCTGCTGTTTTACCGCGATTAAGCACGGCTCCGATAAGTGCGTTTTTCACATCTTTGGCCGAATCTCCTTCCAGCAAACCGCCGAGCCAAGTCTGAGAGCCGTCTTCCGGCGAACCGGTCAAACTCTGCATGGCATAATTCATGGCCTTGCTGGCAATTGCGGCACGGTTGCGATAAACCACATAGCCGCCGATTCCCAAAAATATACATAAAATACAAGCGGCAATCACGCACCATTTGATGATTTTTTTCATTTGCGTCATCCTCAAAATTGTCAATTCGAATTTATCATAATCGCTTAAATATCATAATGCAACATAAATCAAACACTTATACAAAAACGCCCTGCCGACCGAAGCCGACAGGACGTTCCCAACCCTAAACAATGGAGGTTTTGTTTAGAAACTGTATTTTACGGTCAGCATACCTAAATGGCTGTTGAAGTGTTTACGACCGGTATAGTCATAATTTGCCGTAAACGTCCAAGCGCCGCTGTTGTATTCGAGCGCCGCACCCGCTTCGGTTCCGAATTGTTTGAGACGTTTACCGTTGATGGTATATCCCGAGCCGTTCGGCAGACGAACCTTAACACTGTCGCGGTCCGAGACCATATCGTAGGTGAAGTTCACATACGCGCTCGGACGGAAACCGCCGTAATTCTTGGCGATTTTAACGCCCGCAACACCGGTCAACACATCGCTGTTATCGCCCGAAACGCTCTGATTTACGCTGTCTTCATAGCCGTGGCTCTTGATATAGTTGTAGCGCAAACCGACATTCGGCGAAACTTCGGCATAACGCGTAATGAAGTCATAGCCGGTCAAGCCCTGAACCGCATACAAATCTGCCTTATAATGCGCCTTAACCGTCGAAGCGCCGACATACTTCTTTTCGTCGTAATCGGAACGTCCGTAAGCCGCAACACCGCTGACATACCAGTTGTTCAAGCGAATTCGCCGTAACCGAACGCCGCAATCGTTTCAACATCGACATCTGCTCTGAAGGCGTCGATATCGGACTTATCGTATTGCAAGCCCAAGCCGAGTTTGGTCGAAGGTGTGATTTGCTTATCGGCACCGACCGTAACACCTTTGCTGTCGGCATCAAAACCGTAAGCATCACCGGCACGGTCATCTAACTTCGTTTGACCATAATAAGTGCTGCCCCAAGCCGATACGCCGTTCAACGCATCGCCCGAAGACAAGCCGCTCTTCGGCTTGCTTAAGTGTGCGCCGACACCACTGAACACGTGGCCCATGGTTTTTGTTGCCAAAGCTTGTGCCACCGGTGCATCATTCGGCGCCAAAGCAATCAAAGTGTCTTTGAATTCTCTGGCAGATTTATGTTGCGCTGTATTCGCCAACAATTGTTGCATACCAATCGACCCCGGCGTTGTCATCGGACCATCGCTGAGCCATGCCTTTGCCATACCCGAATATTGAGGCATCGGCGCCGGAGACGGAATCGGCGTCGGGTCGATAATGTCTTCCGCTTTTTTGATTTGTTTGAATGAATAGTTGCCTTCGTCATCAATACGTTTAATTTCAAACATATTGTTGGCAATAACATCCTCGCCGTCCGCGCCGATATAGTCTTCGCTAAAGTTGTTAAAGCCCTCCGCATCTTCATCATTATCGTCGGACTGAACGGTCAACAAATCCTCATCAACCGCGAGCAGTTGCAAGGTGAACTCTTTGCCCGGTTCGCTGAAATACGGCAAAACGGTAACTTCGAGTTTCGCGCCTTCTTCAATATCAAACGCACCGGCAACCACCTTACCGTAATCTTTTTCGCTGTTAACCGTCAAAGCCAAAGTCGAGTCCGCGGTGAAAGAAGCATATTCTGCCGTTGCGGTGTTGTTGCCGATATCCAAACGCGGCGTTTGCACCGGACTTATCGGCGTCGGCATAATCACGCACTTGGTCATAGGGCCGCAATTCGAGACAATTCCTTCATCATCCGTTACCGATTGAGGCATCATTCTTTCGACTTGCTCATCAACACCGACGAACAAATTCTTTACATCGATATTGCCGCCGACGGTCAAACTCGAATTCGGAAGAATCGACAATTTCTCGGCGCTGACCGAGCCGGTAA
>JAFYFJ010000041.1 GCA_017543835.1 Alphaproteobacteria bacterium
AAAACCGAAGAACCGAACGCTACAACGAGCGTAACCATAAACCATAAGACAACCATTGCCGTTTTTATATTGCCCATCTGTTTATCTCCTTATCGCATATCTGAGTTTTGCCGAACGTGCGCGCGGATTTTCAAAGCATTCGGCCGGTGTCGGCGCGATGGCTTTCGAAACTTCCGAAAATACGCTGTCATCTTGTGCCAATTCCGGCGCGTATTTAGAAATACGAACCTTTTTGGCGCTGTTTGCTTTCATATAATTCTTAACGATTCTATCTTCTAAAGAGTGGAAATCCACAACTACCAGCCGCCCGCCCGAAATTAAGCGCTCTGTCGCACCTTTTAAGCCGCGTTCCAATTCGCCGAGTTCGTCGTTGACGGCGATTCTCAATGCTTGAAAAGTGCGGGTTGCCGGGTCAATATCGCCGGCGTGCTTGTGCAGAATTGTATAAATAATTTCTGCCAATTCGGTGGTTGTTTCAATTTTTTTGCGGCGACGATATTCGATGATTTTGGCGGCAATTTGACGCGATTTACGTTCTTCGCCGTATTGATACAGAATATCCGCCAATTCTTTTTCACCGTAGAAATTCACGATGTCTTTGGCACTTTCGCCGTCGCACGACATGCGCATATCGAGCGGTGCCTCTTTGGCAAACGAAAAGCCGCGCTCGGCATTATCGAGTTGCATTGAAGAAACGCCGATATCAAACACCGCACCGCCGATTTTTTCCGGCACCAAATCGGTAAAATCACCGAATTTACCGGCGCGGAATTCAAAACGGTCGGCATAAAGATTCTTAAATTCATTCGCGCGAACCTTAACATTTGGGTCGCGGTCGAGCGCTATCACTTTGCACGGCGCGGCCTCGAGGATTGCTTGGGTATAACCGCCGTTACCAAAGGTTGCATCAACATAGATGTCGCCGGCTTTCGGTTGCAGATATTGCAACACTTCTTTGAGCATTACCGGAATATGTTTCTGTCTTTGTGCCGCCATTATTCCGCTTCCTTCTGAACTTTAAGCGACGGGCGATTCTTCATAACCTCGGCGCGAATACGTGCTTCTTCTTTTTCCCAATTTTCCGGATTCCAAATTTGGAACTTGCGACCTTTACCGACAAACACAGCGGTATCCTTGATTTGCGCGTGTTTCAGAAGTTTCTCGGTCAGCATAATGCGGCCGGTGCTGTCAAACGCAAAACGCTTGGCATCGCCAAAAATCAGGTTGGTTAAGTTGTCTTGTGTTTCCGAAAAGAAATCGGTGGCATTTTCGATTTCGGTCGCGAGCTTATCGAGCGAATCCTCCAAACAACCCTCAATACAAGGTGAAGTCAAACTGCGATAGCAAACGATTTCGGTTGATAATTCTTTAACGATTGCGCGGTAATCTGCCGGAAGTGAAACGCGCCCTTTGGCGTCCACTTTGTTGAAAATCGTATCCATAAAGAGAAAGATTTTCCGCATTTTCCGCTTCCTTCATCGTTATCCCATATCAAATGGTATAACATGGTATTTTATGGGATTCAATGGGAAAATTTAGTATTTTCTTAACTGTTCTTATTTTGTTCTTTTTAAGTGCAAAAATACGGTATGATTTTTTGCGCAGATTCAAAGTGTTATAAATAATTCAAAAAAATGAAAAATTTTTTGCAGATTTTGATGCAGGATTGTGGATAGTAAATAAAGGCAAAAATTTGCGGGCCTTGAGAGGGGAGTAAAGTTAAAAGAATCGGCAAAATTGTTGCCGCACAAAGCAAAATCCGGCACCCAAAGTCGATTCGCCGATTGTTCGGGATATTACAAAAAGCCGCAATTTTCCAAAATCTGCTTGACAAAGAATCTTGCTTAACGTATTTTTGATACATAAATTCATTATATACATACAATTATGGGAAAAATTACGATTAAAGAGGTTCGCGACGCAATTACTTATGTGCAGAATGTTAGGCACGAGCTTATGCTGTCTGACGAACAACTGTTGAAAGCGGACTTCCTCAAAGATTTGGGTATGGGCAATGTCCGAGTGATTAACGTCTTTATTGAGTTGCAGCGTCGGCACAAGGTTTTTTTGCCGGTTGAGCTGTTCAAAAAGATGGAAGACAACACCGTCGGCGCATTTTTGAATGCCGTCAACGGAGCTATGCCCGCTTAACGTAAAAAGAAAAACCCGTGATGAGAACTTTGTTCTTTCACGGGTTTTTCTTTTGGCTTATTTTATATTTCCGTGCGGGCGAGGGTAAGGGCGTAAATCTCCGCCGCGCCGGCTTTATGGAGGGCCTTGGCGCATTCGTTCAAAGTCGAGCCGGTGGTCGAAACATCGTCTATCAGCACCACTTGTTTACCTTTTATATTTTGCGGCAATTTAACCGTAAACGCCTGTTTCAAATTATTGCGACGTGCTCGGCCCGAAAGTTCGACTTGCGGAATGGTGTTACGACAACGCGTCAGCGAATCGAAATCGGTCGGAATTTGCGTTTTGCGTGACAAATATTTTGCCAGTTCGGCACTTTGATTATAGCGACGCTTAATCAGACGCAAACGATGAATCGGCACCGGAATCAGCATATCGGGCTTTTGTGCCCAAATATCCGTGCCGGCGGCATAAAGCATATTGGCGAGCGTTTCGGCGTTTGCGGTTTTATCCCGAAATTTTAAGTCGAGAATCAAGTCTTTCGATTCATCATCATACACAAAAGCGGAACGTTGCATTATAAATAAGTGCTTTTTCTTTTGCAGACATTTGCCGCACAGTTGCTTGGCGGCAAACTTTACGCCGACGGTATCCTTAAACGGCCGTCCGCAACAATAACACATCGGCGCGCTGATGAAATGAATCTTGTTAAAACATTCGGCGCATAAGCCGTTGCGTGCGCTTAAAATTTTGCCGCATTTAAGACAACGCGGCGGCAACAGTATATTGAACAATTTTTGCAATAAAGACATTATAAAGAAAGTTCCGTTAAGATTTTATGCACATCATCCATTTGGTCGGCTACCAAAATGCCGGCCTCGCGCATAATCTGCTTTTTATCGCTGACGGTGACGCGACCGCGTGTGATGATGTTTTGTGCATAACCCATACGATGCCCGAACGGCAGGGCTTCGCCGGCAACAAACGCGACCACCGGCTTTTTGTTTTTTAGCGAAGCATAATATTCGGCGACCAGTTGCTCATAGGCATTATCCGCTTTGCCGACCAAAACAATTGCTTTGGTGTCGTCATCTTCCATAAAACGCCGCAGCGGCTCGCGGAAATCCGTGCCGATAATCATATCGTCACCCAAGCCGACAACGGTGGATTGTCCCATTCCGGCTTTATTGGTTTGCAAAACGGCTTCGTAAGTCAGCGTTGACGAGCGCGAAATAATACCGATGGCCCCGGGCTGATGAATATTGTCCGGAAAAATACCGAGACGCGCTTGCTTCGGGGTAATAATGCCCGGTGTGTTCGGTCCGAACATCAGGGTTTTTGAACCCTTGAGCATATCGCGAATCTCCAGCATATCGTGCACCGGAACGCCCGACGCGATGGAAACGATTAAACCGATTTCTGCCTCAACCGCTTCGCGCACCGCGTATTTAACCGACATTGCCGGCACAAACAAAGTGCTGGCATCAAAAGTAAACTGGCGCATGGCGTCGTGGACATTATTGAATACCGGCACTCCGAGATAATTTTCACCGGCGCGGCTCGGAGAAGTTCCGGCAATAATATTGGTGCCGGTTTCGAGTGAACGTTTAACGTGGAAAGAGGCCTGAATGCCGGTGATTCCCTGCACTAAAACGCGGCTGTTTTTATCGGCTAAAATAGACATCAGTCGTTCACCTCCATTTGTGCGAGCAGTTTTTCGACGGCTTCCGTTGCGTTTTCGGCAAATGTCACCGACAGGCCGGATTGTTCCAAAATTGCCTTGGCTTCGTTTTTGTTTGTGCCCTCAAAACGCACCACGAGCGGCACGGTCAGTCCAACATCTTCGCACGCTTCCAAAATCCCGTCGGCTATGAGGTTGCAACGCAAAAATCCGCCGATGATGTTAATCAAAACGCCTTCAATGCGCGGGTTCGTCATAATGATTTTAATGCCGGCCGCGATTTTATCTTTATCAACACCGCCCTTAACATTAAGCGAACAGGCGGTTTCATAACCCTTATACTTGATGATGTCCATTGCTTCGAGCGCTAAGCCCTCGCCGTTGACAATACAGCCGATGTTGCCCGAAAATTCGTGATATTGAAAGCCGCATTGTTTGGCGCGACGATGGCGCGTGTCTTCTTCAAAATCTTCGTGCATCAGCACAATATCGGGATGTCGAAACAGCGCGTTGTCGTCAAAATTGATTTTGGCATCAAGTGCAATCAGCTTTTTATCAGGCAAAATGCCCACCGGATTAATCTCTATCATTTTGGCATCGAGGTTGATAAATGTGAACAGAAGCTTACCGAAAAAATCGTGAAAACTGCGTAAATACACCTTGTCAAGCGACAGAAAATCTAAAATTTGCAGAATCTGTTCATCACTGATACCGACATTGTAAGCAAGGTCAATACGCAAAATCTTGTCTTTTTCTTTTTGCGCCAATTGCACAATATCTTTGTTGGCAGCGTCCGAAATCAAAAGTGTAATCGCCGGAATCGAACTGTCGATAATCATTCCGGCATAAAACAAATGTTTGGCGTCCTCATACTTTTCAACATAAACTTTGGTGACCAGACGGCCTTTTTCGCCGGTTTGTTCCGTTACCAAGCGATTGTTGAGCATTTGCGCGGTTTCATACGGAATATTACTGATTTGCGTCACTTGCCGAATACCGCCCTTTGAGCCGGCTTCGTGGTCAATAAAGTGACCGGTGGCGCGGGCGCCCGACTGAATTTGTGCTTTAAGCATCCACGGGCCGCGCGACGACAGCGACTGCGCTATGCGCTTAGCTTCACTCGGCGTGTAAGCAATACCGCCTTTCGGGACAATAATTCCGTATTGCGCGAGAATCCTTTTGGCCTGATATTCGTGAATGTTCATATAAGTCCTCTATTGACAAGCGGCATATTCTTTAATTTTAGCCACCATCGACAGCATACCGTTGCGGCGGCTCGGCGTTAAATTTTCCTCTAATCCGAGTTTAGCAAAAATTTCCGCAATATCAACATTTTTTATCTGCTCGGCGGTTTTATCGTTATAAATCAGCAAAATGACGGCAATGATACCGCGCACTAAAATCGCATCGCTATCGCCTTTAAAGTGAAAGACACCGTCTTTAATTTCCGGCACCAGCCAAACTTGCGACTGGCAACCCTGAACTTTCCACGCGTCTGTTTTGAACGAATCGTCGAGCGGTTCGAGTTTATGACCTAAATCAATAACGTATTGATACTTTTCTTCCCAATTTTCGAAAAACGAAAAGTTTTCTTCAAGTTCTGCGATATCCATTATAAAAGCTCCAACATTTCTTTGGCTTCATCGGTCATTTTTTCGGGGGTCCACGCCGGCTCCCATACCAACTTTACTTCAATTTTGCCCACTCCCGCAACGGTGGCAACCGAATCCGCAACTTGTTGCGGTAGCACGCCGGCAATCGGGCAAGTCGGCGCGGTCAGAGTCATCTCGATAAACAAATCACCGTTATCGTGTTGGTCAATTTTATAAATCAGCCCCATATCATAAACGTTTATCGGAATTTCTGGGTCGGAAACCTGACGTATCGCCTCGATAATATCAAACATTTTGGCTTTTGGTGTTGCCGAATCGAGTTCGGTTCCGGCGTATGCAATAAAATCCGGAAGTTCTTCCGGCATCGGTTCGGTTTGAGAATCGTCGATACTCATAGCTTGCAATAAACGGCTTTCGGTGGCGCCGATTGTGTTATCTTCGGCTTCCGGTGTCGTTTCTGTCGGCAATATTTTTGCGGTTTCGTTTTCCATTATGCGTCCTTAAAAAATTTTTCTGCTTTAAGCAAAGCGGTGACAAGTGCGTCAATGTCTTCTTTGGTGGTATAAAGCCCGAACGAAGCGCGGGCAAGAGAGTGATAGCCCATACGGTTGACAATCGGTTGCGCACAATGATGGCCGATGCGAATCGCCACATTTTCTTTGTTGAGAATAAAAGCCAAGTCCTGCG
>JAFYFJ010000042.1 GCA_017543835.1 Alphaproteobacteria bacterium
ATATCAAACTCAATAAAAAAGACGATATACTCAAACTCGAAGCACCAAAGATGTATTTGTCGTTCAGTTTGCGCGCGTTGCTCAAGGGAATTATTGCGCCGAGCGATGTGAGTATCATTAACCCGTCGGTGCATATTTATACGCGTTACGGGGCGGAAGGCGAAGAAATTCCCGACAACGAAGTCGGCAGGAAAAAACTGCAATTTTATATTGAACAACTGAAAGAGTATTTGGACCACTACAATTCCGAAGACAAGATTTATCCGGAAAGCTATGTGAACAATATTACGGTAAAAGGCGGTGAGGTTGAACTCTATGAAGTTGACTTGGACAGACGATGGATTTTTTCGGATGTGAATTTTGAATTTAATCGCGACTTTATCAATATGGAAATCAATGCCAATGCGCTGGTCAATATCAATGATAAAATCGCGTCTATCGGTTTTGAAAGCGTGTATCACGCCGCCGATGATGAACTTAAGTTAGAAGTTTATTTTTCTGATTTAATCCTGTCCGATATGATGGCGACATTGAATAATACCACCGAGGATAATGCTTTATCCAATATTGCGGTGGAAGTGCCTGTCAACGGCAAAATCAATACCTCAATTAAACTGACGGATATTTTGGCACATCCGGCAGAAGCCACAGATTATATGGAAGGGGCAATTCAAAATTTAGCGTTTGAAATTGACGGCGGACACGGTTATGTGGCGTTTGAAGGTGAAGAAAAATATAACTACGATATTGATGAAATGCAACTTTCCGGTAAAATCGAAGGCGGTCTGGATGAGATTCATATTAAAGATGCCGCGCTGAAAATGGGCGGTCAAAATGCGGTTATGGATTTGGAAGTAAGCGGGCTGACGGCATTTTATTTAGAAAACTCATTGCAAGATATGGCTGTGCGTCTTAAAGTTAAGGTCGGACAATTTGCTTTTAAGGATTTGCCGCGTTTTTGGCCGCGCTATTTGGCCGAACCGGCTTGGGAGTGGTGCAAAGACGGGCTTATCGGCGGATATGCCGAAAACGGTGCGTTTGTTTTTGACTTCGGGTATCGGCGCAAAACAAACGATTGGGGCTTGATTGCCTTAAATGGTCAGGCCGTGCTCAAAGATGTGGACCTGTTCTATTTGGAAGGTATGCCGGTGGTGCGTGATTTATACGGAGTGGCGCATTTTACCGACCACAATATTTTAATCAATGTCGACAAAGGTGTGAGCGACGGCGTGATTGTTACCGGCGGCAAGGTGGATTTGTATGATTTGGATAAGTATGATAACTTTATCACAATAGATTTGGTCGGCAATTCATCGCTTAAGGATGCGTTGCTTTTGATTGACCATAAGCCGCTTGAATTTACGTCGGATATGGGGCTTAATCCGAATGCGGTCAGCGGTGATGTGGATTTGCGGCTTAAACTCGATTTTGAACTGCGGCAAGATTTGGAAGGAAAAGATGTTAAAGTTGATGTGGCGGCGGATTTGCATAAAGTTGCTATTAAAGAGCTGATTCCGAATCATAATGTTGCCGCTGATGAAATGAAGTTGCATGTATCTTCTGCCGGTTGGCATTTGGAAGGCGACGGTAAGTTTGATGATATTCCGGTCAACTTGGTGATGAACGAAAAATTTGCCGAGAAGAAATACAGAACAAAATGCCTTGTATCGTTTAAGCTTGATGATGCGGCGAAAAAGAGTTTGGGGCTGACGCAAAAAATCTTAAATGCGCCGAATATGGAGGGGTTTGCGTTTGTTAATGCCGATGTGACGGTGCAAAACAACGGTTCCATTGATATTGATTTGAAGGCCGATTTGCAAAATACAAAACTCGATTATTCGTATTTCGGCTTTGTGAAAGACAGCGGGCAACCTGCAGATATTAAGGCAAAAATCAATGTTAAGGACAGCAAAGTTACGCGTATTGCCGATTTGAGCTTAGTCAAGCCGGGGTTCGTGATTAACGGCGATATCGAAATGTATCCGAGCGGACGGGTTCGAACGGTTAATGTATCAAAAATTGCCGGACCGAGAACTTCGGCACGCGCCAAAATCGGATTGACGGATAAAGATACACCGGCCTATAAAATCGAAGTTTCGGGCGGCAGTTATGATTTGACGCCGTTGTTTGATAAGGCCGATGTTAAAGCAGAGGCGGAAAGTTCAAAGCCGGTTATGCAAGAAAATGAAGATGACGGGCTGGAAACGGTCAACAATGCCGATATTTTTATTACGGTGAATAGTTTATGGACCAATAATACCACGCCGATACAAAACTTTGCCGGAAGCGCTAAACTCAGACACGGTATCGGTATTGATGAACTCAATATGGTCGGCAACTACGGCGTTGATAAGTCGATTAAGATGAATCTGAGTTATATGCCGCGCGGTAATAATGAGCATTATTTATCGCTTGAAAGTAACAACGCCGGCAGCACGCTCAAAGTTTTGCGTTTGTATGAGAATATGGTTGGCGGCACGCTCAAAATTGAGGCACGGCGGCAAAAAGATAAAAAGTTTATCGGTCATGCGATTGTGCGTGATTTCAGTATTCAGGATGCACCGGTGGTGGCGCAGATTTTGTCGGTGGCATCGTTCACGGGTATGCTCGATTTGCTCAAAGGCGACGGGTTGACCTTTACGCATTTCAGCGCGCCGTTTGAATATCATTATAAAACTCTGACGCTGAAGCACGCCAAGGCGGAAGGTAGTGTGGTCGGATTGACAACAACCGGAACTTATAATCGTGCGACCGACGATGTGCGTTTTTACGGAGTATTGGTGCCGGCATACAGTTTGAATCGATTTTTGGGGCAAATTCCGGTGGTCGGCAACTTGCTTGCCAGCAAAGACGGCACGATTTTTGCCGCCGATTACAAAGCCGAAGGTGCGGTTAAAGATTTGGATGTTGATGTCAATTCACTTTCGATTTTAAGCCCGAACTCGATGAAAGAATGGTATAGTAAAAACTTTGGCGACGGCGATGGCGAGTTGTAAAAATCGCCGCCGATTATTTCACACCTTAAACACAAATTCCTGACACAAAGTCTATATTGAAAGTGACTTGAAACGGCATAAGTCATCTGTCGTATAATATTGTTTTAATCAGAAAAAGGAGAAAAGAGATGACTTATGGTGTTCGTTATCCGACTTTAGCGTTTATTACTGGCGGTGCAGGGCAGGCAAACGAGGGTATTCCGCCGCAACCGTTTGAAACATTTTGCTATGATTCGGCGTTGATGCAGGCAAAAATTGAGAACTTTAACGTTATTCCTTACACCTCTGTTTTACCGAAAGAAATTTACGGTAATATCGTGCCGGTCGAACGTGTGGTTAATCAGTTTAAGCACGGTGCGGTGCTTGAAGTGATTATGGCCGGAAACGGCGCTTCTCACGATGACCACAAGGCAATCGCAACCGGTGTCGGTATTTGTTGGGGCAAAGATGCAAACGGCGAACTTATCGGCGGTTGGGCGGCCGAATATGTGGAATATTTTGACACGCACATTGATGATGATATTGCACGCGGACACGCCGAAATGTGGCTCAATAAATCGCTGCAGCATGAGCTTGATATTCGCGGTGTGGAAAAGCACAGCGAGTTCCAAATGTGGCATAATTATATCAATATTACCGAGCAATTCGGCTATTGTTTGACCGCTTTGGGCTTTTTGAATTTTGAAAACGCAGAGCCGGCAAAGGCATAAGCAGATAAGAGGAGGGGCGGTGCAAAACACCGCCTTTTAAGTGATGAAAGGTATCAAAATGCTTAAAACAGAAAACAAAGCCGTGACACCGGCAAATTCGCAAAGCAATTATAACGCGCAAGGGCTGGGCGTATGGGCATTGGCGGCGATTGTGGTGAGTTCGATGATTGGGGGCGGCATTTACAGTTTGCCGCAAAATATGGCGGCGGGCGCTTCGGCGGGGGCGGTGCTGTTGGCGTGGCTCATTACCGGTATCGGCGTTTATTTTATTGCCAACACATTTCGCATTTTATCGGCCGCCAAGCCGGATTTGACCGCCGGTATTTATATGTATAGCCGCGCCGGTTTCGGCCCGTTTATCGGTTTCGTTATCGGGTGGTCGTATTGGCTGTGTCAAATCTGCGGCAACGTCGGTTATGCCGTGATTACGATGGATGCACTCAACTACTTCTTTCCGCCGTATTTTGCGGGTGGCAACAATTTAGCTTCGATTATCGGCGGGTCGCTCTTGATTTGGGGCTTTAATTGGTTGGTGTTGCGCGGTATTAAACAAGCAACGATTATTAACCTTATCGGAACGGTAGCAAAAATCGTGCCGCTTTTAATCTTTATTTTGATTTTGGCGGTGATGTTTAAGTTCAGCAATTTTGAGTTTGATTTTTGGGGCGACAGTGCCACAAGTGCGGCCAAACTCGGCAGTTTGGAAACGCAAATCAAAAGCACAATGTTGGTAACGCTTTGGGCATTTATCGGTATCGAAGGCGCGGTGGTGATGTCCAAGCACGCAAAATCGCCGCAGACGGTCGGTCGGGCAACTTTTTTGGGCTTTGCCGGTTGTTTGCTGATTTATGTTTTGCTCTCGCTGTTGCCCTACGGTGTGATGACGCAAGAAGAACTCGCCAAAGTCGCGAACCCGTCAACCGCCGGCGTGTTGGAAACATTGGTCGGACGCTGGGGTGCGTGGCTGATGAACATCGGCTTGCTCGTGTCGGTGCTGACCAGTTGGCTCGCGTGGACGATGGTGACGGCGCAGATTCCGCAAGCGGCGGCGCAAAACGGCACATTTCCGACGGCATTTGTCAAAGAAAACGAACATAAAGCGCCGTCGGTTTCGTTGTGGGTTACCAGCACTTTGATGCAGTTGTTTATGCTCTTGGTTTATTTTTCGAACAACGCGTGGAACACCATGCTCAGCATTACCGGCGTGATGGTGCTGCCGGCGTATTTTGCGAGCTGTGCGTATTTGTGGAAATTGTGCGAAGACCACGAATATCCGACCGGTTTTTACATCAAACGTTCGCATGCGCTGATTTCGGCGATTATCGGTGCGTTGTATGCGTTGTGGCTGATTTATGCCGCCGGTTTGCAATATTTGCTGTTGGCCGTGATTTTTGTGGTGGTCGGTATTCCGGTTTATGTGTGGGCCAAAAAGGAACACGATAAGGATACTTGTGCCTTTACCGTCGGCGAGGCGATAGTGGCCGGTATTTTGGTTGCGGTCGCGCTGTTTGCCGTATATGCCTTTATGCGCCATATTGTAACGGTGTAGGCATAAAATTGAAGAAAGCCGCAAGTTGCGGCTTTCTTTGCACCTTATTTAATTTCGATTTTTTTCTTTTTCGGGTTGTAGGCAATTGCGATTTTGCCGCGGCAAATCTGCTCGGCATACTGCCCGAAAACTTCGTAGCGCCATCCGTGCATGGTCGGTGTTTTTTCCGGCTGATTCAAGATGATAAAGCGCAAATCTTCATCGGTGGCGATTAAGCGGGCAATGACGCCGCATTCCTGACTTTTAATTTTTAAGAGCAACTTTAAGATTTCGGCCAAGCTTTGCTCGTGATTCGGGATATGCACCGCTTGTTTGCGGTCGGCACGGCAAACTTCCGCCGGCATCGGATTGTCTTTAGCCAGTTGCAACGCCTCAATAATTTCCGCACCGAGCTTGCCTTTGATGATGTCGGCTTTGAGGTTGCGCACCTGCTTCAAATCATCAACGGTTTGCGGAAATGTGCTGGCAATATTGAGCAAAGTTTCATCACGCAAAATGCTCGAGCGCGGGGTGTTGAATTTTTGCGCACGTCGTTCGCGCCATTCGGCCAAATATTTAAGTGCGGCAAGATATTGCGGCGAGTGCGCGTTGTGCTTAATTCTGAGCCATGCGTTTTCCGGCTTGATTTCGTAACAATTTATGTCGCACAAAGCGGAAGTTTCTTCATCGGCCCAAGTTTCACGATGATTTTTTTGCATATAATCTTTGAGATATTTGTAGCAGTCCACCAAATAAGTTACATCGCAAATCGCATATTGCAACTGCGATTCATCAAGCGGGCGCAAACTCCAGTCGGTCAGACGTTGCGATTTATCGAGCTCGACATGCGTAATGTCGTGCACCAAATTGCCGTAGCCGATGTTTTCGGCAAAGCCGCACACCATAGCGGCAATTTGCGTATCAAAAACATTTTGCGGAATCTGTCCGGTCATATTGTAAAAAATTTCGATATCCTGCTTGCCCGCGTGAAAAACTTTGACGATTTTCGGGTTTTGCAAAATATCAAAAAAAGCGGATAAATCGGCCTTGGAAAGCGGGTCGATAATTGCGGAATCTTCCTCACACGCAACTTGCAACAAGCAGAGTTTCGGGTAGTAAGAATGTTCGCGAATAAACTCCGAATCAACCGTTATAAAATCTTGCTTTTCCAGTAACTTACAAAAATTATTTAACTTTTCTGTGGTATCAATCAACTGCATCATTTTTCTCCGATTTAATGCTAGCAGAAAGAGTTTAATATTTTTTTAAAATAAGCCGAAATATAGGTTGACAAAAAATATGAAAAAGTGTATATTCAAAGTATTCAGCGGAGGGAACATGAACTACAAAGAAAAACATTCACATCAACTGCGTCATGCGTTTAAGGTTTTGGCATTGGCAACGGCTATGCTGATTCCGGTCGGTTGCGCCGATAAAAAAGAAAAAGTCGATGAACAGCAAACGCAAGGGCTGATGGATAAAACACCGCTCAAAACCAATGATAAATACGGCGCAAGTGTAACGCTGTATCTGGTTGATGTGCCGGTTTATGAGCGTTTCGGCGAGCGTAAGCCGGACCAATATATGTTGACCCGCGGCTTGCAAAAGTCCGATTATGTTCCCGGTAACAAGAGATATACGCGCAAGGCATATTTCAATAATTCCGACGATGCCGTTTATGTTCAGGTTGATGAAAATAATGCTGTGGTGACCGAAAAGGGCTTTGTCGGTTTGTTTGTTGATGCTGACGGCAAGGTGGTTGTGGTTTCTGATGACCATATTACCGATTTTGTGAGAGACCGCACGGCGCGTCGAGATGAAGCGCGTGAAGGTCGTGCCTCGGGGGCGGGGGAACGTATTGCTAAAGCTCGGCAACAATCGGAAGAAAATGATTCGACGCAGTTGAATATTGTAACGGACAGTATTCATTCCGATACGGTTAAAATGGCCGCGGATTCCGTGCTTTCGCCTAAAGCTCAGCCGACACCGGATACGGTTTTGACAGATACCTTAACGGCTCTCCGTCAAAATCTGCACGAATAAAAAAGATAATCTTATAAATCAGCCCGCGCAAAAGCAGTAATGTAAGAGAACTGCCTAAAACTTGTTCTTATCGATTTCTCGGAAATATTCGATGGTTTTGTCGCTCAGTTTGGAAGTGGCATCTTTGTCGCAGGCGATAATGCCGTGTGGGTGCTGTTGCAAAATGCTGACCGGCCAAACGTGCGTGATGTTGTCTTCGATGGCGTGTTTCACCGCTTCGGCCTTAGCGGCGCCGGTTGCCATAATCATCACTTCTTGAGCGTCCATCATGGTGGCGATGCCGATGGTCAAAACAAGCGGTGGAACTTTGGAAATGTCATTGTCGAAAAAGCGCGAATTGGCTTTGAGTGTGCTCGGTGCAAGTGTTTTCACGCGAGTGCGCGAACACAGCGAGGAATACGGCTCATTAAATGCAATATGCCCATCTTCGCCGATACCGCCGATAAACAAATCAACGCCGCCGTATTTTTGAATGGTGGCTTCATAATTGGCACATTCTTTGGCAAAATCTGTGGTTAGACCATTTAAGAAATAAACGTGCTCTTTTTTGATGTTGACGTATTTTAGGAACTTATCCCACAGAAAATACTGAAAGCCGCGCTCGTCGCCGGCGCCGATGCCGACATATTCACCCATACCGAAAAAGACGACATTGGCAAAAGATACCTTTCCTTCTTTATAATATTGCGCCAAGTATTTGAACATACCGAGCGGGGTGGAGCCGGAAGGCAGGCCCAACACAAACAAATGCTTCGGGCTCGGTTTATGCTTGTTGATGCGGTAGACCACATAATCGGCAGCCCAGCGGGAAAGTTCTTCATAATCATTTTTAATGACAACGCGCATATTCGGTTCTCCTTAATATCAGTAGTGCGGGGGCGGGGTTTCTTCCGCCAACGGTTTGACCACATCTTGCCCTAAGTTGTTTTTAAGCCACTCGTTTTGTTTTTGCAAATGTTCGATGATTTTGCCTTGTTTAATCAGCATTTCGCTCAAATCATCAATCGCGCGCTGTTGATTATCCAGCGTCATTTCAATATCAATCAGGCGGGTGCGGATTTCTTGTTCGTCCATTTTTTTACTCCGTTGCGGCTCGTTTTTCTTCCATAAATTTCAGCAACTCTTCTTCACTCATTTTATCGAGATAAGAGGTGTCGATTCTTTCGAGCAGATTATATTTTTCTACATTATCCAATTCCGTCTTGGTGCCATCGGCATCGACTTTATAATATTTTGTGCCGTAGCCGTCGTTGGCAATTTCGTAGGTTAATTTGCCGGAATCATTGTATTCGCGGTATTCGTCTTCGGTCCACTTATCGTTCAAATATCTTTTTTCTGTTTTCGGTTTGCCATTCGGATAATAAATCGTCAGCAAGCCGGATATTTGGTCTTTGTCATAAGGAATGGTGAAGGCCTTTTTGCCGTTTTCGTAATAGCCGATGGCCGTGCCTTTGCGCACACCGTCAACAAACGGCGTATCCAACAACAAAGCACCGTCATCGTAATAGATTTTCATATTTTTAACGATTTTGCCGTCTTGATAGGTTGTTTCCATTATGACGCGGCCGTTTTCGCCGTATTCTTTGAACTCACCGTCGTAGACATCTCCTTTGACGCCGGCCTCAATGTGAATCCCTTTGTTTTGCGGATAATACAGTTTATAAGTGCCGTTGACTTCGCCCTTTTGATACGGCACTTCCGCCTCGGTTGAGCCGTCTTTGTAGTAGGCGGTCAGAGTGCCGGTCAGATTTTCTTGCACCGGCTCGCCGTCGGCATTATAATACAACTGGTCCGGACTGACATCTTTGGTCGGGGTTGTCAGTTTGTAGCGGACGCTACCGTTCGGGTAGTAGCCGTAGACTTCGCCCTGATAAACGCCGTCTTTGTAGACGACTTTTTGTTCGGTATTGCCGTGTTCGCCTTTGGTTTCGATATCGCCGGCAATAACACCGTTGACATACGGAATAATCTCGCCGATTTTTTTGCCGCCTTCCTGATAAAACGTTACTTTGCCGTTGATAACATTATCCAAATATTTGGCTTCATAAATTTTGTTGCCCTTATCGTCGTAGCTGATGACAAAGCTGTTGACATCGCCGTTGTTGTAGGTTGTGCTTTGCTTAATTTTGCCGTTTTCATAATATTCGATGGCCGGACCGTGTAAAACATCGTTGCGATAGGTGTAATCGTGTTTTTTTTGACCGCTTTCATAATATTCGATTTCGTGTCCGTTCATCTGACCATTGGAGAATTCCGCCTCCGATTTGACGGCGCCGCTCTCATAATACATAATGGCCGTTCCGGTCAGAATATCATTGACATACGGCAGTTTGGTTTGAATTTTGCCGTTTTCGTAATACAGATTCATATATCCTTCAAGCATATCTTTTTTGTATGTTGCTTCTGCCTCGAGATTACCGTTTTCGTAGTATTTTTTGTATTCGCCGTCGCGCATACCCCGAACAAACGGAATCACTTCTTCAAGTTGTTTGTTCGGATAATAGTTTTTGGCCAAGCCGTTCAGCTCGCCCGCTTTATAAGTTATTTCGGAAACGAGCGTGCCGTCTTCGTCATACGAAGTTTGCATACCTTCTTGCAGATTGTTGACATATTCCGTCAGCATGGCGAGTTGCCCGTTTTCGTAATAAGCCCATTCTTTGCCTTCGGTTTTGCCGTGGCTCATCGAAGTTTCAAGCATCACTTGACCGTTTTCGTGAAAACGTTGGATTTTGCCGTTTGCTTTGCCGTTTTCATCAAACAAAATAATCGCTTGAACCGCGCCGCTCGGATAATAAGCGGTTTCTCTATCGGTTTGCTTGTTGTCGGTAAAGGTGGTTTCGCTGGCCAGATGTCCTTCTTCATCATAAGATTTCGCCGGACCGTTTAACTTGTTGTTTTTATAGGTAAATACTTTTTCGAGCGCGCCGCTTTGATAATAGGTTTTGGTTTCGCCTTCTTGAACACCTTTAACAAAGTTCATTTCAGCTTTGACGGTGCCGTTCGGATAATATTGCACAACTTTGCCGTGACGAACATTGTCGAGATAAGGGGTTTCACTGCGCAGAGCGCCGTTGGAATAAAAATCTTTTTCCACACCGTTTTCGTGCTTTTTTTCATACAATGCGGCGTGCGGTTTGGTGGCTTCCTGACGTATTTTTTCGGAATCTACGGTCGGCTTCAAATCAAGTTTTACGGCAATTATAACGATGGCGATTAAAGCACCGAATATAATTAAGCGATTTTTATTCATAATAACGCTCCTTAAATGTATTTGTATCAATTATGATACACATAACACGAAAAATCACATTCTTCAAGCATTTAATCAGATTAACAACAAGGGATTAAAGTTTTTAGCGCGCACGGTTCAGCAATACGGAAATGCTCGATACAAGATTTTCCGCGCTGTTGTTGAGCAAAGTTTGGAAAACGGCTTGTTCGGCCTGAGTGAGCGGGGTGTGTAACCCGTAGATTTCATAAAAACGATTGCTGTGTGTGCGCATTTCTTCGGCTTTTTCGCTCAGGCCGGATTTTTCAAAATAAGCGGCCAAATATTGCTTGGCATCGGCAATTTGCGGCGCATACATAATCATATCGCCGATATCCAATACATTTTGAAAGGCAATAAAGGCCTTTTCAGGCGAATTTTCAAGAATATACATATCGCCCAAACGATTCCACGCCTTAACATTTTTGGGCGAGATTTCGGTGGCAAGTTCAAACGAATTGTGCGCCAGCTCAATATCGCTGAGCCGTGCAATATTGCCGAGCAAACAGGCATAGTTGGCGGCAATCGCGTAGTTGAGGGACTGAATGTTGCCGTCTGATGTTTCGGCCACTTGCATCTGATAATTCAAGAGCGCTTGCATCAACACAAAACATTGGGTGGCCTCTCCTTTAGCTAAATTCAAAAGAGCTTCCGCCGGTGTCGGCAGAGCATCAATATCGGGCAAAGCGTCAAATTTTCCGGCATTGCACAGGCCGATAAAATCACGAATGGAGCGGACGGTTTGAAACACATCTTCTTCTTTGAACAGGTCTTTATAATAAAAATAAAGCGCCTGTATGGTTTTGGCTTCGCTTACGCCGCGGCTGAGCAAAGTCAGAATCAGCGCGACCATATCTTCAACCCTGCCGAGCGGAATATTTGTCGCCGCCGGTTGCGGAATGTTCGGCTCTTTGGGCGCGATGACATCTTTGATGCGTGCTTCTTCTTTGAGGGCATCCTGTTTCATTTTTTGCTTGAGGTTTGAAGCATCGGTTTGGACTGCCGCTTCTTGCGAAATACGCACCAGTTCGGCGGAGATGGCGCGCTCCATTTCAATCCGCTCTTTTTCTTCTTCGTCATAAAGCGGCTCTTCCGGCGTATTGTCGTTGGCGGAAGCGGTCGGCTCCGCGTCTATGGTATAATATAATCCGTCCGGCACGGCTTCGGGATTTTCTTCTTCTTCGCGACCGTATTTAAAGGTATCTATCAAAGATTTGGCATAAATAAACACAATCAGCGCCAAAAACAGCGCAAACAAAAGCAAAACCCAAAATCCGTTCGGACCGAATTCTTGCAGAATAAGGCCGTGTATGTGGCCGATTTTCAAGAAAACGGCGGAAATGATATGTTGCCAATATCCGTCGGTCGGAACAAGCCGGTCAGCCGCTTGAATTATGTGATAGCCGTAAAACATTGTGTCGGGTCACCTCTGATAACTGATTTAATTTATACAATTCAAATGTAAATGTAAAGAGGTTATATGCGGTTGTTATAATGCTTTTCGATTAATTTTTGCAATTCCTCATCGCCGGTCTGACGCGCGTATTCAAGCGCGATTTCCCAATTTGACGCGGCATTTTCGGTATTGTCGGTCAGCTCGTCAATCAGAGCCAAATTGGCATAATCGGCCACCATACCCTCGCAACGTTGCTTACTTTGCTCAAGGTGCAACGACTGCTGAAACAAAACTTTGGCGCGTTGCAAGTCGCCTTTTTGCATATAAATCAAGCCGAGCAAACTGTAAGCGTTGGCGGTGTGAAAGCTGTTTTGATGCTTGCGGCTCAAGTCCAAAACTTTGCGCAGATTTTTTTCGGCCGTCGCATATTTCTTTTGCTTGTATTGTGCTTCAGCCGTCAGATACAAACACTCGATACAGGCCGAAAAGTTGTGTTGTTTGGCATACAATGCGGCGGCTTTGTCGGCAAGTTCGACGGTTTTGTTATGCTGTTTGCGGCAAAAAGCGATATGCGCCGCCAGTTGCAACGAAAAAGCGGTGCCGTGCGGATTTTTGAGCGCTTGTTGCATTTTTTGCGCGGTTGTTATGTGCTTTTGAGCGGCTTTAATATCGTTTTGCGCCAAGCATAGCAACGCGGTTTGATTATAAATATCGGCGCGGAGTTGCTCGGTTATCGGCATTTGCAACGCTTTGGCATAAAGCTCGTGCGCTTCTTGCAGGCGGTTTTCAAACACCATCAGCATACCTTTGGCGACAACGGCTTTGGCCTCAAACAGCGGTGTTTTTTGTGTTTGATAAATTTTAACGGCCGAATCAATCATGGTTTCGGCAATATCGTTGACGCAACTGATACGGTAGATTTCGGCCAGCGCCAAGTGACAAGCGGCGGTTTCTGCGGCGTATTGCTTTTTTTGAAAATATTTGAGCGCGGCAGAGGCGGCTTGCGAACCGGACAGCATATCGCCTTCGTGCAGATACATATATGCCGCGATATAGTTATAATAAGCGTTTGTTTCTTTGTTTCGGCGCGCCGATTTATCGAGGGCGGTAACGGCGCTCAATGCAGTCTGACGGTCATAAGTCAGTTGCGCCAAAATCGGCAGATAAACAGCGTATTGTCGGTCTAAAAGCCATTGTTTTTTTTGCCGTTTGATTTGCCGATAAGCCTCGGCGGTTGAAATATGCGCTTTAAGAAGTAGGGCTAAAAAAGGATTTTGCGGCATAAGCAATTCGACCGCTTTTTCGGTGCGTCCGCCGGCCAGTGCCGCCAATGCCGATTTTGCGGCAGTAAAATTTTTCAGATATAAATATCGAACGCATTGATTGATGACGGCTGTTGAAAAAAAGACAGGATTGTTTATTTTTTGCTGACGTTTCAGAATATTGATGCGCGCCAAATTCTGCAAATATCGCAACCGTGCACGCCAGCGCCAAACAAACAAAGGCAAACACATCAGCGCCATTGTTGCAATTATAAAATATGCAAAATATTTTTCGCTCATTTACCCTCTGTTAGCAATTTTGACTTTATATTATTCTATAACTGTTTATCATATAGGATTATTTTAAAATGGCTATTACAAAATTGAATTCTAACCAACTTTATCGCAAATGTGACCCGTCCAAATTCGATTTTAAGACGACCTCGGATTTGGAAGAACGGCTTTCCGCATTGGGACAAGACCGCGCCATAAGTGCCGTCGAACTCGGTATTCATATTAAATCGCGCGGCTATAATCTGTTTTGTTTGGGACCTGAGGGAACCGGTAAAACCAGCTTGGTCAAACGTATTTTGGAAAAAGAAGCCAAAAAACGTAAGACGCCGAGTGACTGGGCGTATGTGTATAATTTTGATGAGCCGTATAAGCCGAAGGCAATGAGTTTTCCGGCCGGTATGGCTTGCGATTTTGCCGATGATGTCGATGATTTAATCGAGGAACTTTCGGCCGCGCTGCCGGCACTTATCGAATCCGAAGAATATAAGGCGGCGCTCGGTATCATCAAACAGAAATATAAATCCAAAAAAGATGAATATATCAATGTGTTGCAGAAAAAAGCCAAAGGTAAGCGGGTGTCGCTGTTGCATATGCAAATGGGGCTCGTGGTGGCACCGATGAAAGACGGTGAAGTGCTGAATCCGGACTCGTTTGATCAGCTGCCTGAAGATGAGAAAAAGCTCATCATGGACGATTTGAATGCCATGCAGGAAGAAATCGAAAACGCCACACAGGACTTGCCGCGTTGGGAAGAAAAACAAAAGGCCGAAATCGATAATCTGCGCCAAAAATTTGCCAAGGTGGCGGTTAAAGAGCCGATTGATGCGTTGCGCAAAAAATATAAGGGGCAGACGCAGGCCACCAAGTTTTTGAAATCGGTGCAAGATTATATTTTGGATAATGTTGACGAGTTTGTGCCGGAAGATAAAGATAAGGCGACAATGGCGGGCGGTGAAGATGAGCCGTTGCAGATGTTGCTGAGCCGGATGAAACAGCCGGAAGAAGATAAGTTTTCCAAGCTCAAAGTTAATGTGATTGTTAAAAATACGGCAGATTCCGGTGCGCCGGTGATTACGTTGGACCACCCGACGCAAGGCAATTTGGTCGGTAAGGTTGAGCGAATCCAACAATACGGTGCGCTTTTGACCGACTTTACGTTGATTAAGGGCGGTGCGTTGCATCGTGCCAACGGTGGCTTTTTGCTTTTGGATGCGCGTAAAGTTTTGGAACAGCCGTTTGCGTGGGATTCATTAAAGCGTGCGATTGCTTCCAAGCGCATCAAAATCGAAGCGCCGAGCGAAGAAACAAGCTTTACCACAATTTCTCTCGACCCGGAGCCGATACCGCTTGATGTTAAAGTGGTGTTGACCGGCGATTTTGAAATTTATGATTTGCTGTGCGAACGTGATCCGGACTTTAGAGATTTCTTCAAAGTCGAGGCCGATTTCGGCATTATTATGGACCGCACGGAATATAATGAAACCGAATATGCCAAACTCATCGGCTCGCTTTCGCAGAAAAAAGGCCTGCGCGCACTTAATAAGCAAGCGGTGGCGCGTGTTATCGAGCATTCTTCGCGTTTGGCCGGGGATTCCAGTAAGCTGACGGCGCATATTTCTTCCATCGGTGATTTATTGCGCGAGGCAGATTATTGGGCGCGCAATTCCAACTCAAAACAAATCGGCAAAAATCATATCGAACAGGCGATAGATGCACAGATTTACCGTTCCGACCGCATTAAAAAAGCTATGCTCGAAGATATTGATAAGGGCTCGATTTTAATGGATGTCAAAGGCGAACGAGTCGGGCAAATCAACGGGTTGGTCGTCTATGATTTCTCAAACTATACTTTTGGTAAGCCGGCGCGTATTACAACGCAGGTGCGAATCGGTAAAGGCGACTTCTTGAATATTGAGCGAGAAATCGAGATGAGCGGCCCGATACATACCAAAGGTGTGCTGATTTTGCAGTCGTTGATTGCGAATCGTTTTGCCAAGCGCTCACCGCTGTCGCTTTCGGCGTCAATTGTGTTTGAACAATCTTACGGCGGGGTAGATGGCGACAGCGCGTCCTCAACCGAATACTATTGTCTGATTTCGGCGATTACCGGCTTGCCGATTAAGCAGAGTATTGCCGTGACCGGTTCGATTAACCAGTTTGGCGAAATTCAGCCGATTGGCGGCGTGAACGAAAAAATCGAGGGCTTTTTCGATGTGTGTGCGCATCAGGGCTTGACCGGAACGCAAGGCGTGATTATTCCGCGCACCAATATCGAGAATTTGATGTTGCGCGCCGATATTTTGCAAGCGGTTGAAGAAGGCAAATTTACGATTTACGCCATTGATACGGTTGATGACGGTATTGAAATCTTAACCGGTAAAAAGGCCGGAAAACTTAACGCCAAAGGACAATATCCGAAGGATTCCGTCAATGGTATGGTGCAACAGAGCTTAAAAGAATATTACGAAGATTATGCGCGCTATGCCAGAGAAACCAAAGGGTGTCTGTAAGTTTTATCGACGCACAAAAAAATCCTCATCTGCGGTTGCAAATGAGGATTTTTTTGTTGTTCAAAATTAAGCAGTGGCCTCGGCATTTGCAAAGATGCTGGCCTTGATGGCTTCCAGACGAGCACTGTAAGTTGTGCCGCTCAGCTCCCACTTGCCCGTAAAAGGATTACGGTGGCTGAACTCGAATTTCTCCACAACTTCCTTCGGCGACAGGAACATCGGGCTGGAGTTGGTGTTGGTTACGATGGTGACACCGGGAACCAATTCCTTTCGGCCGTAAATGCAGTGCGGGCCGTTCCAGATGTGGCACCAAAAGTCACTGACGGGGTCAAAATGGACTTCCGAATAGCCGTCCCAGTAGCAATGCACCGGTGTCTTAGCGTGTAATGAAAACTTGCTATACCAGTCGTTGTAAGCTCTGTTCCACTCCTCGAGAAATTCGGGTTGGTAAATTCTTGGTAATTCTGCCATAATCTTTGATTTTTTTTGGGTAATAAATTTTTTTCTAACTAATTTTGATTTCTGTCTAATATTACCTTTTAATTTGAATTTTGTCAATAGTTATTTTTCTCCGTCAGAAAATGACGCTTGTTTATGAAATATTAAACAACCGTGTGATTAAATACATAAAACTGTGTTTTTTATAAAGGAAAATGATGATGAGTAATGAAGATATTAAGAGTTCTTTGATTCCGATGGTGGTGGAGCAAACCCCGAAAGGTGAACGTCAATTCGATATTTTTTCGCGTTTGTTAAAAGAGCGGATTATCTTTTTGACCGGTGAAGTTAATGATGAGGTTTCGTCGTTGGTGTGTGCGCAACTTTTGTTTTTAGAAGCCGAAAATCCGAAGAAAGATATTTCGCTTTATATCAATTCTCCGGGAGGCGTGGTAACTTCGGGCTTGGCAATGTATGACACCATGCAATATATTTCGTGCGATGTGGCAACCATTTGCGTCGGACAGGCGTGTTCGATGGGCTCGTTTTTGCTTGCCGGCGGCACAAAGGGCAAACGCTATTCGCTACCGAACTCGCAGATTATGATTCATCAGCCGTCGGGCGGTGCCAAAGGGCAGGCGACAGATATTGAAATTCAGGCCAAATTGATTTTGGATTTGCGTAAGCGTTTGAACAAGATTTATGCCGATAATACCGGTCAAAAACTGGCGGTCATCGAAAAAGCGATGGACAGAGATAATTTTATGACACCTCAGGAAGCACTTGACTTTGGGCTGATTGACCATATAATTACGAATCGTAATGAAATTAAATAAGGTGAGTTATGACAAAGAAAGATGATAAAGACGACGAGATTTTGCATTGCTCGTTTTGCGGCAAAAGCCAAAAAGAAGTAAAAAAATTAGTGGCCGGACGCGGCGTGTATATCTGCAATGAATGTATTGAGGTCTGCTCTTCGATTATGGAAGAGGAGGGGTTCGATGACGAGGCCGAGAAAAATGCCAAAGATGCGGCACCGCAAGAAGAATTGCCGACACCGTCCAAGATTAAAAAGTTTCTCGATGAATATGTTATCGGGCAGGACTATGCCAAAAAGGTTTTGTCGGTAGCGGTGTATAACCATTACAAACGTTTGAATAACCCGAACAAAGAAGAAGTCGACATCAATAAGTCAAACGTTATTCTTATCGGTTCAACCGGTTGCGGTAAAACGCTTTTGGCGCAGACGCTCGCCAAGATTTTGAATGTGCCGTTTGCCATTGCCGATGCCACAACCTTAACCGAAGCCGGTTACGTTGGTGAAGATGTGGAAAATATTGTGCTGAAACTGGTGCAAAACGCCAATTACGATATCGAAAAGGCACAACGCGGCATTATTTATATTGATGAAATCGATAAAATTTCGCGCAAGAGCGACGGACCGTCGATAACGCGTGATGTGTCGGGCGAAGGTGTGCAACAGGCGTTGTTGAAAATTGTTGAGGGCACGGTTGCCAATGTGCCGCCGCAGGGCGGACGCAAACATCCGCAGCAGGAGTTTTTGCACGTTGATACCACCAATATTCTGTTTATTTGCGGCGGAGCATTTGCCGGCTTGGAAAAGATTATCGAAAAGCACGGCTCGGAGAACAATAACTCAATCGGTTTCGGTGCAAAAGTCGAGAAAGACGAAAAATCGGTGGGGCAGATTTTGAAAGACGTGCGGCCGGAAGATTTGGTTAAATACGGCTTGATTCCGGAGTTCACCGGTCGTGTGCCGGTGATTGCGACGCTCGATGACTTAGACGAGAAAGCACTGATTTCCGTTTTGACCGAGCCGAAAAATGCGCTTGTCAGCCAATATCGTTCGCTGTTCAATATGGATAACGTTAAGCTGACGCTGACCAATGAAGCATTGTTGGCGATTGCAAAGTTGGCGATTGAGCGTAAGACCGGTGCGCGCGGACTTCGTGCCATTATGGAAGAAATCCTGATGGAGTGGATGTATGAACTTCCGGACGATAAGGACGTGACGGAAATTATCATTGACGAGAAAGTTGTCAACGGAGAGAGTAAGCCGAAGTTAATTCGCAAGAAACCTTTGAAAAAGTCTGCCTAATGGCCATCTGCTTGTGTCTTTTTTCCTCGTGTGCTATTTTGCACACGTCGTCAAAAAGGCACGGCGCATCTGGCTCATTATTCAGACTTTTTCGGGCTTATTTACAGCACTGTGTTTTCTTCAAACTGAAAGCCGCGCAGCAGTTCGGCAATATCCATCGGGCGTTTGCCCTGATGCTGAATTTTCGTAATTTTAAGTGCACCGTCGCGGGCGGCGATAATCAGCTCTTTTTGCCCCGCGATAATTTGACCGGAACTTCCTTGTTGCGATGTAATTTCGGCTTGCAACACCTTAAACCGCTCGCCGTTATATTCAAAAAACATTGCCGGAAACGGACTGAATGCACGCACTTTATTATATAGAGTGCGGACCGGCGTATCAAAGTTGATTCGGCACTCGTCTTTATCGAGTTTTTGCGCGTAACAACTTGCCGCATCGTCTTGTTTTTGCGGCGGATATTTTTTGATGTCGGCCAAAACGGCAGAAATTAAATCGGCGCCGAGAGCCGCCAGCGAATCGTGCAACTCGCCGCCGGTCATGGTGTCTGAAATCGGCACTTCGCCTTTGAGCAACATATCGCCGGTATCAAGTCCTTCCGCCATTTGCATAATCGTAACACCGCCGATTTTGTCGCCGGCTTCTATCGCCCGTTGAATCGGTGCCGCACCGCGCCAACGCGGCAAAAGAGAAGCGTGAATATTGATACAGCCGAGCGGATATGCCTCTAATACCGGCTTCGGCAAAATCAGGCCGTAGGCCGCTATCACAGCCACATCGGCATTGAGTGCGGCAAATTTTTGTTGTTCTTCATCATTGCGCAACGTTTTCGGGGTGCGCACTTCAATGCCGTTTTCTTCTGCCAACAAATGAATCGGTGTCTTATTGAGCTTGTTGCCGCGACCGGCCGGTTTCGGTTCGCGCGTATAAACGCAAACAACCTGATGTTCTGCCATTAAGCGACGGAGCGCCGGCACAGCAAAGTCCGGCGTTCCCATAAATACGACTTTCATCAATCGTTTAATCCTATTCTGCCGCGCTCAACTTTGACTTTGTAGCCGGAGGCGAAGTCTTTGATGAGCGCCTCACTCATCTCGCTGGCGAGATTGTTGTATAATAAATAAGACAGTTGCAACTTTTCTTGTTCGGATAAAGCTGCGGAATCATCATAAATGTTGTTTGCGGCGGCAACAATATAGTCATCACCGAGCTCGATTGTGACCGGCTCATCAAGCGTGGCCGCAAAGAGCGGTTGCATTTTTTCGAGCGGCACATTATCCAATGTTTCGCCGCGGGCTATCGGACGACTGCTAATAAGGTGCATTTTGTAACGATTTGCAATTGTGGCAATATCGTCACCGGCTTCGGCATCCTGCTGAATATTGTTGATTTTTTCCTGTGTGATGGAAATGCGTTCGTTTTCAAGCCAGGCCTGACGCAACGCGGCTTCGGCATCTTCACGCGGCTGTTGATGCGCATCATAAATCTTATCGACCATTACAACCGCCAAGCCCTCATCGGTTTCCACCACCTGCGAGATTTCACCTTCGTTATACGAAAATACGGTATCGATCAAATCACGTGTTTTCAAAACGGCGGATAACTTGGCATCGGCACTTTGCGCATCGCCGTTTTCATCCATGGCCTTCACTTTGAGCAAAGGCGTGTTATAAACGGTGGCGATTTCTTCGAGCGAAACACCGGCACCGATTTTATCTTCAATTGCGGCTAAAATTTCGTAGTTGCCGTTATAGGCCTTTTCCTGACGAATCTCGGCATCGATTTGCTTTTCGGCCGTTGCTCTGTCGGTTTTTTCCGGTGCTTTGACATCGGTTACCTGAACAATTTGCCAGCTGTCCGCGATTTGCGTCGGAGCGGAAACGGCGCCCTTGTTGAGCGAAAATACAACATCTGCCAAGTCTTCGGAAATATCGTTTTTGCTGACATAGCCGAGGTCAACATCTGCCGCTTTTTGCCCGTTTGCCGCGGCGGCGGTAATAAAGTCCGTTCCGGCTTTTAAGGCGCTGTAAACGCCTTGTGCGGTGTTTTCGTCATCAAACACCATTTGCAGAACATGGCGCTGTTCCGGCTTTTCGTATTCGTCGATATGTTCTTTGTAATATGCGGCGATTTCTTCCGGTGTGACTTCTATCGATTTTTCGATATCATCTTGCGACAGATACATAATGGTAATATCGCGCTTTTCCGGAATCATTAGCTCTTCCACCATTTCCGTATAGAGCTGGTCGAGGTCTTCTTCCGTCGGCGTGCTTGTCACAACCGAATCGGCGTTGTTGATTTTGAGATATTTGAAAGTGCGACGTTGACCTAAGATTTTTTCCATCTGCTTTTGCGCGATTTCCGGAACTTTGGCACCGGCAATCGGCGAATCAATCAAGATTTTTTGTGCCAAATCGCGTTTAACATCGTTGATGTATTCGCGCTCGGTTTTGTTGATTTGCTTCAAGTATTCGTTATAAATCTGCGGGCTGAATTGGCCGTTGTATTCAAAGGTCGGCATGTGTGCAATAATGCTGCCGATGGCCGCATCCGAAAAGTCGATTTTGTTTTTGCGCATGGTGTTTTCGATAATGGCTTCGTTGAGTTTGTTGTTCAGCAAAAGCGCGGCAACTTGGGCCTTTACGGTATCCGCCTTATCTTCGTCTTCATCGTAATCGCCGGTCAGCGCGCGCAATTTGGATAGTTCGCGCTGTAACAAATACGAAAATTCGCTTTGCGAAATTTGAATATCGTCAACCTCGATAACCGCTTTGTTGCGGGCGGCGGAGTTGATGTAACCCGAAACGCCGAACAACGACATAAAGCTCAGCGCGGTTACGGTCAGAATGATTTTGGTGAACCAACTGTCACGCATTTGTGCAAATTTATTTATCATACTTTTTTCCTTATTATTATAGAGTCATTTTGAACCCATTATAAAAACATAATCGATTATTGCAATTTTTAAATTGATTTATGCAACGATTATAAAACGGGGAGTAATCTTGTTTTTTTTGTGGTAAAATTAAAATTAGTATGTTACAAGGGGGAAGTTTAATGTTTTTAAATAATGAGGTTTAAGAAAATGGTTCGCAAAAAATTGATTGCAGGCAACTGGAAAATGAATTGCTTGCTTGAAGACGGAACGGCACTTGCTAAGGCGGTTGCCGCACAGGTTAAGGCCGGTAAGTTTGAGTGTGACTTCTTGATTTGTCCGCCGTTTACGTTGCTCGGCTTTGTTAAAAAATGTTTGCGCGGCACCAAAATCGCGCTCGGTGCGCAAGATGTGCATTTTGCCGAAAAGGGTGCGCATACCGGCGATATCAGCCCGTTGATGCTCAAAGATTTGGGCTGTTCTTATACGCTTATCGGGCATTCGGAGCGCCGTGTCGATCATTTTGAATCCAACGAATTGATTTGCAAAAAAGCGGTGGCCGCACATGCTGCCGGCTTGAATACGGTGATTTGCATCGGCGAAACCGGCGCAGAACGCGATGCAGGCAAAACAATCAAAGTTTGCCAAGACGAAATCAACGGTTCGGTGCCGGAAGACGCAACCGCGAAAAATACCGTAATCGCCTATGAGCCGATTTGGGCCATCGGCACCGGTAAAACACCGACGGCGGCCGATGTTCAGGAA
Source organism: Alphaproteobacteria bacterium (assembly GCA_017543835.1). GTDB lineage: Bacteria > Pseudomonadota > Alphaproteobacteria > RF32 > CAG-239 > RUG410. The sequence goes on from JAFYFJ010000042.1 coordinate 22,202, forward strand.
GTTCATGCCGCTATTCGTAAAGCACTCGCGAAAAAGCTCGGTAAAGCAACCGCCAACAAAATGCGAATCCTTTACGGCGGTTCGGTTAAGCCGTCAAATGCGGCCGAATTGCTCACGTTGCCGGATGTGGACGGTGCGCTTATCGGCGGTGCCAGCTTGAAGGCAGACGATTTTATCAGTATTGCGAAAAACGCAACCAAGTAGAAAGGGGTAAATAATGAGTTCCGTATTGTTGGTTTTACAATTGATTGTTGCCATTTTTCTGGTGGCGATTATTTTGATGCAACGCTCTAACGGCGGCGCTTTGAGCGGCTTGGGCGGCGGCGATATCGGCGGTTTGCTCAGTGCGCGCAGTAAGGGCAATATCCTGACGCGTATTACGGCGGTTTTGGCAACGCTGTTTTTTGTGCTGAGTTTGGCGATTTCGATTTATTTCAGCCGTATGGAAGTTCAACAAGTTTCGGTGGTAGATAAAGTTGCGGCAACCGATGCGGCCGTAGAAAAAGCAACGGAAGCGGCGACGGAAACATCGACGACCGAAACGGATTCGACTGCTCCGGCAGAAGCCGCAGAAGTTCCGACCGAGGCCGAGCCGGAAGTTCCGACCGAAGCGGAGCCGAGTGTCCCGACCGAAGCTGAGCCGGAAGTCCCGACTGAAGCCGAAGCACCGGCCGAAACAGCGGCTCCGGTTGCAACGGAAGCACCTGCAGAGCCGGCAGAACCAGCTGAGCCGGAAGTTCCGGTTGCGGAGTAAAAAGATTGAGAAATCGAGCGGACATAAGGCACTTTTTCTAAAGTGCCTTTGTCACTTTTAAAGAACGTTTTTTGTAAGGAATAAAGTATGTCTGAAATCAAGTTAAATCCGAATTCTAAGTTTATTTTCATTACCGGCGGCGTGGTGTCATCACTCGGCAAAGGTTTGGCTTCGGCGTCACTTGCGGCGATTTTGCAGGCACGCGGATATAAAGTGCGTTTGCGCAAGCTGGACCCGTATTTGAACGTTGACCCGGGGACGATGAATCCGTGTCAGCACGGCGAAGTGTTTGTGACCGATGACGGAACGGAAGCGGATTTGGACTTGGGGCATTATGAGCGTTTTTCAGGCGTGCCGGCCAAACGCTCCGACAGCGTGACCACCGGCAAAATTTATCAGCGCGTGCTCGAAAAAGAACGGCGCGGTTGCTATCTCGGCTCGACCATTCAGGTGATTCCGCACGTGACCAACGAAATTAAGGAGTTTATTCTTTCCGATATTACCGACGAGGACTTTGTGTTGTGCGAAATCGGCGGCACGGTCGGCGATATCGAAGGTCAGCCGTATTTGGAAACGATTCGTCAGATTGCATACGAGTTGGGACGCGAGCGCACGATGTTTGTGCACGTCACTTTGTTGCCGTTTATTCCGACGGCGGGCGAGCTTAAAACCAAGCCGACGCAACACTCGGTTAAAAAGTTGCAGGAATACGGTATTCAGCCGGATATGATTTTGTGCCGCACGCAGATGGCAATTCCGGAAAATGAAAAGAAGAAGTTGGCGTTATTCTGCAATATCAGAGAAGAAAACGTGATTACGGCAATGGATGCGCCGAGCATTTATCAGGTGCCGCTTGCGTATTCTGCCGAAGGTATGGACAGACAGGTGTGCAAACACTTTAATCTGCCGTATGATAAGCCGACCGATTTAAGCCGCTGGCAGAACATTGTCGATATCTTAAAAGCGCCGGAAGGGGAAGTGCGAATCGCCGTTGTCGGTAAATATATGATGCTTTTGGAGGCCTATAAATCGTTGCACGAGGCGCTGATTCACGGCGGTATTGCCAACAAGTATAAGGTGCGGATAAAATGGGTGGATTCCGAGTTGCTTGAAACGCAACCGGCATCGGAAGTGCTGAACGATGTCAGTGCAATTTTGGTGCCGGGCGGGTTCGGACTTCGCGGCACGCAAGGTATGATTAATGCGGTGCAATATGCGCGCGAGCAGAAAATTCCGTTTTTAGGCATTTGTTTCGGTATGCAAATGGCGGTAATCGAAACCATGCGTAACTTGTGCGGCATTAAAAATGCCAATACCACCGAGCTTGACGAGAATTGCGAGCCGGTTATCGGGTTGATGACCGAATGGGATAAAGACGGTGCTAAGCAGATTCGCCATAAAGATGGCGATTTGGGAGGCACCATGCGTTTGGGTGCATACGAGTGCGTTTTGAAACCAAACTCCAAAGTGGCGGAGATTTACGGCACGGATAAGATTTCCGAACGTCATCGTCATCGCTATGAGGTCAACATCAAATATAAAGATATGTTGCAAAAAGCCGGAATGTTTATTACCGGAACATCACCGGACGGTAAATTACCGGAGATTGTCGAACATCCGGACCACCCGTGGTTTATCGGCGTGCAATTCCATCCGGAATTAAAGTCGCGTCCGTTTGCGCCACATCCGCTGTTTGTGGCGTTTGTGAAGGCGGCAATTGATAATTCGCGGTTGGTGTAGTTTTTTGTGGTGAATAAATATCAAACCTCTTGCATTTGCAAAATAAAAACTCTAAATAACTGACATGAACGACTTATAAAGAGTGGAAAAATGGCAGATACTGAGTATTATGATTTATTGGAAGTGGCGCCGAGTGCGTCGCAAGATGAAATTAAACGCGCGTTTCGCAAGCAGGCGATGAAATATCATCCGGACCGCAATCCGGGCGATAAAGAGGCCGAACAGAAGTTTAAGCGCATTAACGAGGCCTACGAGGTTTTGAAAGATGACCAAAAACGTGCCGCCTACGACCATTACGGCAAAGAAGGCGTGAACGGCATGGGCGGTATGGGTGCCGGCGGATTCGATTTTTCCGGCGGGTTTGCCGATGTGTTTAACGACATTTTTTCCGAATTTATGGGCGGTGGCAGAAGTCGCGGCGGCAAAACGGCGTATGAACAACGCGGCAGCGATTTGCGCTATAATCTGAACATTACACTCGAAAAAGCATTTAGCGGTTGCGAAGAAGAAATCACTTACCCGACCACCGAAAATTGCGAAAAATGTCACGGTCACGGCACCAAAAACGGCGAAAAACCGGCAGAATGCCCGACGTGCCACGGGAGCGGCAAAGTGCGGCGGCAACAGGGCGGATTTTTTGTGTTTGAAACGGCGTGCCCGACTTGCGGCGGCAGCGGTTATGCCGTAACCGACCCGTGTCCGGAATGTAAAGGGGCAGGGCAGAAAAAAGTTAACAAAACAATCAAAATTAAGATTAAACCGGGGATTGAAAGCAATATGCGCATCCGCGTTGCCGGTGGCGGAATGGCCGGTCTTCACGGTGGCGAAAACGGCGATTTGTATGTCGGGATTATGGTCGAGCCGCATAAGCTCTATGAGCGTAACGGCACGGATTTATATACATCGGTGCCGGTGTCGGTGAGCTGTGCGATTTTGGGCGGCAAGGTCGAGATTCCGGGCATCGACGGCGAAAAGGTTGAAGTTGAAGTGCCGGCAGGGACGCAAAATGATACCTTGATTAAGGTTAAAGGCAAGGGTATGGTGCTGTATGATACGGAAAAGCGCGGCGATTTGTTTGTCAATGTGAAAGTGGTGATTCCGACCAAGCTGAACGATAAGCAAAAAGAGCTGATGGAGGCATTTCGTGCCGAGAGCAAAGATGATTCGTGTCAGCCGGAAATTAAGGGCTTTTTCGATAAAGTCGCAGATTTATTTAAGTAATTCGGTTGTTTATTACGAATACCCCAAAACTATATTTTGGGGTATTTTTCTATGGAAATTTTTGCACATTACATTAAATAACTTGACAATTCACAGCGGGGTGTTCTAAGGTAAGAACGGATGCGGGAGACTGCGTCTGGGGTGTGAGAACCTCGTTGTTGGCGTTTGTGCAAAACGTTAATTTTGCACGCCTGATGGTTATATGTGATATGACTGGAAGGCGGCAAAATAAGCCGTTTTACATAACATCATATATAACTGCAGAGATATATGCCTGTTTAGGCAAATATGTCGCACTATTCCAACAAATAGTTCTCAACTTCCAGTCGCTTTTCCAAGCGACTTTTTTGTTAGTTAACTAAATAAAAGGAATAAGATTATGAAGAAAACATTATTACTCGCCGGTGTGGCGTGTTTGTTTGCAAGTCAAGCAATGGCTTTTAATATTAATCCGTATGTAAGTGCAAAACTTAAATATTCGATTATGGATAATAGTGCAAAAGCAAATTTTGAAGATGAAGTTTTTTTATATGAAGCCGATTGGGATATTGATGACAAAGTTTTCGGAGGAAGCGTTGCAGTAGGTTTAC
>JAFYFJ010000043.1 GCA_017543835.1 Alphaproteobacteria bacterium
ATCGCCGGTCAAACCTTTCGGCCGCAAATCCACCAACACCAAATGCGTATCGGTGCCGCCCGAAACAAGCGCCACACCGCGCTTAACCAACGTTTCGCCGAGCACTTTGGCGTTTTTGATAACTTGTGCGGCATATTGTTTGAACTGCGGCGTCAAATCTTCTTTGAAGCACACCGCTTTGCCGGCAATAACGTGCTCCAAAGGCCCGCCCTGTGTTCCCGGAAATACGGCCGAATTGACCTTTTTATAAATCTCCTCGTTATTGGTCAGAATCATACCGCCGCGCGGACCACGTAAAGTTTTGTGTGTGGTGGTCGTTACGACATCCGCCCAGTCAAGCGGGTTCGGATGCACACCGCCGGCAACCAGACCGGCAAAATGCGCCATATCGACCATCAGATACGCCCCGACTTTGTCGGCTATCGCCCGAAAACGCGCAAAATCTATCTGCCGCGGATACGCCGAACCGCCGGCAACAATAACGCGCGGCTTGTGTTCGAGTGCCAGCTTTTCGGCCGCATCATAATCTATCAAACCGGTATCTTTGCACACACCGTATTGCACCGCGTTGAACATTTTGCCTGAAAGCGAAACTTTTGAGCCGTGCGTCAAATGTCCGCCGGCATCCAAGCTCATACCCATCAATGTTTCGCCCGGTTTCATCAGCGCCACATACACCGCCATATTGGCCTGAGAGCCCGAATGCGGCTGCACGTTAACATATTTGACGCCAAACAATTTTTGCGCGCGTTCTTGAGCCAAAACCTCGATTTCATCAATAAATTCGCACCCGCAATAATAACGATGCGCAGGATAACCTTCGGCATATTTATTGGTCAGAATCGAGCCCTGCGCTTCCATCACCGCTTTTGATACGATATTTTCAGATGCAATCAGTTCAACCTGCTCTTGCTGACGTTTCAATTCTTTTGCGATAATCGCCGCAATATCTGCGTCTTCCGTTTGTAAATTTTGTTCAAAATCCATATCTTACTCCGTTTCTTCTATCTTATCCAAACGTTGCTGATGACGTCCGCCCTCATAAGCCGTTTGCATAAATATATCAATGCGTTTAATCACATCGTCAAACGCCATCGTGCGTCCGCCGAAAACAATGATGTTGGCGTTGTTATGCGCTTTGGCCATTTTTGCCGCTTCGTCGGAATACAAAAGCGCGGCGCGAATCCCCTTGTGGCGATTGGCGGCAATCGAGATGCCGATTCCGGTGCCACAAACGAGAATCCCCAAATCTGCCTGTCCGCTCAAAATCGTGTGCGCCATTTTATGCGCATAATCGGGATAATCAACCGAATCCGTCGAATACGTGCCCAAATCGAGCAAATCGAGCGCGGCATAATGTTTTTTGAGCGCTTCTTTCAATTCAAATCCGCCGTGGTCGGACGCAATTGCAATTTTCATATTATCCTCCGTAAAATCTGCTTAACTATATAATATTTGCGCAAAAAATTACCACAAAAAATACAGTTTTGCACAAGCCGAAAGAAAAAAATGCAAAAACTTAAAAAAAAGTATTGACGTTTATAAAAAAACGGGTATAAATGTTTTTTGTTGAGTGAGTTTGGTACTCCGCGTAGCGAACTGGCCGGTTGGCAGAATGGCTCATGCAGAGGATTGCAAATCCTTCTATATCGGTTCAATTCCGGTACCG
>JAFYFJ010000044.1 GCA_017543835.1 Alphaproteobacteria bacterium
AAATATAAATATAAGGAATCATACAGATGTCAATACGAAATTTTCTTTTTCTTGCCGTATTTATGATAACGACGGCGTGTTCGTCCGATTTGTTCTTGGACCATACCGGTAATATGCCTGAAGAAAGCCATATCAGACAAATTCATCTCGGGCAGACCAAGGAAGAAGTCTATGTTATTTTGGGCGCACCGAGCGTTGTTGCCGGTTTGAGCAGTAACCACTGGCTTTATATGGAATCGTCCATTCGCCGTGTTGCGTTTATGCGCCCGACCGAATTGGAACGCAATATCTTGGCTTTGCAATTTAAGGATAATAAGCTGGTGAATGTGACACAACGCACGTTGGCGGACGGAAACAGTATTTCGATTGACAATGACGAAACCAAGCCGGCTGACCGCGAACTCGGATTCTTCCGTAAATACTTTGGCGGAGTCGGACAATATCAAATGCTGGGTAACGGCAGACAACAAAGGGATATGTAACTGTGATTGAGAACTTAACGGAAAAACTGACCGAAACTCTCTCGCATTTTGGTATTGAGGGAACTATCGGCGAAATTTTTGAAGGTCCGCTGATTACGGATATTCAATTTCAATTAACCCACGGCACCAAATTTTCAACGGTGGCCAATTCGATTAAGGATATTGCGCGCGAACTCGGGGTGAGCGGTATCAGAGTGGCGCCGGTTGTCAATTCGACTTATATCAGTTTTGAAATTCCGCAACCACAGGCGCAAACAATTGATTTTGTGCCGATTTTACAATCAGAGGAGTTTCGCAGCGCCAAAGGCGGCCTGCCGATTTTAATCGGTGTGGATATGCACGGCAAACCGGTGCTCAAAGATTTGGCGAAAATGCCGCATCTTTTGGTGGCCGGCACGACCGGCTCGGGTAAATCCGTCGGCCTGAATTCGTTTATTTTATCGCTTATCGGCAAGAAACAGCCGGACGAATTGAAGCTGATTTTGGTGGACCCGAAACGCATCGAGTTCAGCATGTATAACAACCAAAAATATATGCTTTGTCCGACCGTGACCGATATGAGTATGGCGGCGCGTTGGCTCGAAAAACTCTGCGATGAGATGAACGCGCGTTACGCCGTGTTTGAAAAAGCGATGGTGCGCAACATCGGCGAATATATCGAGAAGGGCAATAAAATGCCGTATATCGTGTGTGTGATAGACGAGTTTGCCGATTTGATTCTGTTTGATAAAAATGTGGAAAAACAGGTGCAGATTTTGGCGCAAAAATCGCGCGCGGCCGGTATTCATCTGATTATTGCCACGCAACGCCCGTCGGTTGATGTGATTACCGGCGTGATTAAGGCAAATTTGCCGACACGCTTGTCGTATAAAGTGTCATCGCCGGTTGATTCGATGACTATTTTGAATATGGCCGGTGCCGAAGATTTGCTCGGACGCGGCGATTCGCTTTTGCTTGAAGAAAACGGCACGTTGACGCGCACGCTCGGGGCATATACGCCGAACAACGATATTATGAATTTGTTGGTGCCGTATCGGTGCGAGATGAGCGATATCGACTATTCCGGCATTATTACCGGTGCGCAAATTCAGGAGCAAACGCAAGAATATATCGCACAACAGGAAAAGGCCAAAGAGGAGGCACTGAACGGCGCTAAACCGCAAGGTCTGTGGGATAAAATGAAGGGCTGGTGGAACAAACTCGGCAAACCGATGCAACGGCGCGTTGTCAATATCGGTATTGCGTTTGTGATGGCGCTGATTTCAAGCAAATCGGGCAAGTCGAAAAAATCGGCGATTCAAAATGCAACCGATGCGGCGGTAAAGTCTGCCAAGCGCTCGGTTAAAGCACAGGCCAAGCAAGCCATTACCAAGACGATTTTGGATTCATTGAACAAAAAATAGAATGTGCTGAAAATATAACTTACGCGTGACCGGTTTGCGTTGCAAATCGGTCAAAATTTATGCCGAGTTCGTCAAGGGCGCGTTGCCATTTTTCTTCGTCTTTGGTGCGGAAAAGCAACTCCTTGGTGCCGCCGACGACAATCCAGTCATTGTTGTAGATTTCGGCTTCGAGCTGTTTCGGTTCCCAAAAAGAATAGCCGAGCGCGACCAATTTGTCATCCGGTCCGTGATTAAACGCAATATCGGTAATGATTTCCGTGGTGGAAGAAAGCGCAATGCCGTCACCGACTTCGATGGTGCCGTCTTTCATATAGTCGGTGGAGTGCAACACTGTGCCGCGAATTTGCTCGAGCGGTCCGCCGGTATAGAGATTGATTTCATTAAGGCGCTCATAGCTTTTGAGCGGAAGTTGCATTGTCAAATCCGAAAAGGTAAATTGCACCATCGGCTTGTTGATGATAAGCCCCATGGCACCGCGTTTGGTGTGCGAGCAAATATAAACGACCGAACGCGTGAATATTTCATCATCGTCTAAACTCGGCGCCGCTACCAAAAATTTGCCGCTCAAAGAATATTTATCATCAAAATCAGCCATTTGCATACCGCTAAAATAATGTTTTATTTACCATTTAAGTGTATCATAAAATAAGGTTAAATTAAAGTAAAAAACGCACCATGAAACACTTATTTTCATATATAGTTTTCGGGTTTTGGATTTTCAACTGCGCTGTCGTTTGTGCGGCGGATACCGTTGCTTTGCCCGACGATTTTCCGGGCGTGGGCACGCGCAAAATTCTGCAGGAATATTATGCGGAAGAAGATGAAGATAAAAAGATAGACCTCAAAAATCAGGCGGTGATTATGTATGAGGCGGCCGGGTATTTGTATCAAAAATATACGCCGGAAGAAATTGCCGAAGAAGATTTTATCGAGGTAATGCGCCCGTTTTTCCCGAATTACGACGATGAACAGCTCGAAGACAGACGTCATCTGTTGTATACGGGTATCGGGGCTTATAAATACGGCAAGCAGAAGTATATGGACTTTGTCAACAAATATTTGGTGCCGTCGACTTATAAAACGGTGCGCAGCGATGCCGACTACGACCATCCGGACGAAATTGCGTATGTTGAAGTGCCGGAGGGCGAGTTTGTTAAGGTTTATAACTTCAAAAAGTTTCTGACATACAGCGAAAATCCCGACGAACGTAAGGCAATTTCTAAGTATGAAGCCCGCAAAAAAGACGGTAATGCATTGGAACAATTCAATGACGCCATGCAAAAAATCGAGTGGAAAAAGGTGGCGCTTTACGGCATTAAATATGACAACCCGTTGTATTCGACCAACGGAGTCAGTCCGATTCAGCAAACCGAAGCCGGTGCCGTGCGTTTGGTGACCGACGGGGCTTTTATCGACGGGCGTCGCGAGCTCAAAATCGGCATTATGGAGATGGTGAATCCCGAGCATTTTGTGTTGGCAAACAACTTGAGTTTGCGGTTGCGTAAGCCGCAGATAGACCTCAGCCAGTCGCAGAATATCGAGCCGGATTATGAAATATTTTATCCGGTGCCGCTCAAGTCGCAACTTTATCCGGAAGCATATAAATATACCGGCACTTTTATGATTATGGTCAGCATCCGGCCGACCGACCCCGAAAAGCCGATTATTTTGCGCGCCGGAGTTGATATTACCGAGTGTGATTATCATCTCGAGTGTTCGCCGCAGCATTTTGTGTTTGAGCAGGGGCTTAAGCCGCATGGTGATGAGCTGTTCGGCAACGGTATGGAAAATTATTTTTTCCGCGCGCAGATGGTTATGCCGCAACCGCAAACAAAGCATCTGACCCTCAAAGATTTTACCGTGCAGAAAGATACCGCGGGGCAGAGTTTGTTTTTGGAATTTGATACTTCAAAATCCGTCAATACGTTCAATGTGTTTATGGAAGAAACCGGCGCGGATACCACCTTTAAGGAGCCGCTCGTCAGTTTGCGTGACAACAAAATATTTGTGCGCGTTGAGCCGAGCGAAAAAGATGCCGGGCGCGATTTGAGCAATGCCGAATATATCATTACGGCGAACCTCAACAACAAAGAGTTTTTGCGGCAAACACTTGTGCCGCAACAACCGCATTTGGCAAATATGCCGACGGCGGATTTCGGCTTTGGCTTTTTTGTGTGGGCGTTTATCGGCGGATTGCTGTTGAATTTGATGCCTTGTGTTTTGCCGTTGTGGGCTTATAAGTTGCTTGAAATGTATGCGTTGCATAAAAAGTCGACCGAGGTTATTCGTGCCGAATTAAAGCAGATTCTGCTCGGGCTCGGTGTTGTTTGTGCGGTGGTTTTTGTTGCGTTGTTGGCGGTGCAGACATATTGCCTACCGTATGTTTGGGGAACGCAGTTGCAATATATGCCGTATGTGATGACGATGCTGTTTTTCGGGTTGGTGTTGATTAAGATTCTGCCTTATGTTGTTGAAAATACACCGCGTGACAAAATGCGCAGTTTGAATTATGCCCTCGGAATTTTGGGCGGAGCGGCTGCCGTATCGTGCGGGGCGCCGTATTTGTCGGAAGCATTAACCGCTGCCGTCAATGACCGCCGGATAATTTTGTGTTTGACCTATGTGGCCGTTCTCTGCGGCTTTTATCTGCCGTTTGCGGTGCTTATGAAAATCGAAGCGCCGCAGAAGTTGCTGAACTTTCTGCATCGCAACAAAGAATCGGTGCTGAAGGTGACTAAGTTTGCGTTATATTTGGCATATGCGTGGTATCTTTTGCTGATATATTGGCAGACCGGCTTTATCTTTGCGTCCAAGATTTTTGTGGCAACTTTGGCGGTTTGGTTTGTGACCGATATTTTCTTGAAGTTTTTGCAATATTTGAACGATGTGCACGACGAAAGCATTACATTGCATTATATTGAACGCGTGCGGTGCGGAAGCTATGCCGTTATCGTTGCTTTGTCGCTGGTGTGTGTGATTATCGCAAGCGTGTCGGCAATACATCGGCAGAACAAAAATCGACAGCTTAACGCGGCGGGAACGGTTGATACCGTTTCAATCGAAGACATCAACCGCGAAATAGAAGAGGGGAATGCGGTGTTGGTAACGGTTGAAACAGACTGGTGCTTTATGTGTCGCTTAAACGAAATGATGGTGTTTAATCAGCCGAATTTCAATAAATGGGAGCAACAATATCATCTCAAGCATATTCGCGTTAATCAGGCCGCGTTCGATACCGATATTACGGATTATATGAAACGTTACACCGGCAGCGTCAGTGTGCCGTTTTATGTGCTTTATACGCCGATTATTCGGAGCGGAGTGGTGTTGCCGAGCAGACCGACGGTGGAAAGTATGGACCGCTTGCTGATTTATAACAAAAAAGATTAAGGTTTTAAGCCATAAAAAAACTCTCCTTCGGGTTAAAAGGAGAGCTTTTTGTGCGTCTGTTTTTATTGCTCTAAAGCGCGTTACCGCTCTTGGTGTTTGCCACCACTTTGGATACATTGACTTTTGTTTGTGTATCCGGTTGTAAACCGACAACAGTTGCCGGCTCGTTTGGAGCCGATTTGCTGTTTTGAGGCAAATCTCCGCGCTTTTCCATTTTGACTTCTTTGGCCGGAACCCTATTTTCGCCGTCATCTTTACGGATACGGCGCACGATAGCTTTCTTTTTGCCCGGTGCGTGTGCGCGGATATAATGCGAAGTATCAAGTTCGACTTCTTGTGCGGCCTGCCGCGCCGAAGTACTTGTATTCGTATTTGTATTTGTCGCGGCGCTGTTTTGCGGCGGTGTATTTTGACGACGATATTCCGGCAAATCCACCTGATTAAATCTGTCAAACTCAAAGCGCAATTTTGTATCTTCAAACGGTTGGAAATCCTCCACACCGAGTTTCTTAAGCTCGGAGGCAATACCTTTGGCTTCGCCGCGGGTGAAATCCAACTCATTACCAAACACAACATTCGGCGCCAAACGCGGACCATAATCGGCTGCACTGGCATAAGCTTTTTCCCACAACATTTTCTTAAACTTATCGTATTCCATTTTTTGCTGACGCGGATAGAGAATATCAAATACTTGCTCCAATTGCTCCGGCCGAAGTTTTTGCACCGGTCCGCCTAAGCCCAAACGGCTGATTTGTTGTCTTTCCGATGCGGATAAACCAGGGGCGTGCAACAGCGAATTGCCGTATTCCAAAGCTTCGGTATAAATATCGAACACTTTGCGTAAGGTCAGATAAGCCGCAAATTTATCCGGAGAGCCGGTGTATGTATCCTGCTTGCGCAACATTCCTTCGATTTTGCTCTTCATCTTGAGGGAATAAGCGTTGGTAAAGGCAAAGTATTGTTTGGTGTTAATCAAGCCCTCGATAAATGTCTTTCGGGTGATGTTCGGCGTCTTCCCGTCTTTTGCGTCACAACGTTGCATTTCGAGTGCTAACTTGTAGCCGTATTCGGCGATTTCCTGCGGTGAGAATTTTTCCGTCTTCTTCATATCGTCAATCATCGAACGTGCGTGTTTGACAGTCAAACTCAGGTTCATCGGAATAATGCCGTTTTCGGCCATGGCTTTGCGCCACATACCCTTTTCGGCATTGGTAATACCGGCCGGGAAGTTGATGTGCGTGTAGCCCAAATCTTTCAGCTTACCGACAATATCGGCGATTGTATCCGGGTCCATTTTGCGATGGTTCGGGGTGCGGTAAGTAAAGTGCAAACCGTCACTTTCCATCTTTAAGAACAGCTTAAAGGTATAGGTGTATTTCACCGAGCCGTCCTTTTGCTTTACGCCGTCTTTTTTGCGATTGTTCTTATCTTCGGTATCATAGATGATGTATTCGGTCCAGCCGGTCTTAAACCAGCCGGTATGCGCCTTAAAATAAGATAACTTGTTGCGTTTTCCCCAACCTTTTTCGATTAATTTCTCAAAACCTTTTTCAACTTCCGACATTGTCAGTTTAGGCATTTGCGGTGGCGGAGGAACCTGTGCACCGGCTTGTTGCTGCGCATAAGTGCCGCTCGGAGCAGATGCGGCAGATTGCTGCGCCGATTGCATATACATTTCGCCGTCGGATTCTCTAAATACCGGCGAATTTTCCGGTTGCGAAACGGCGGCGGTATTGACCGGCTTTTGCTCTACGGCTTGTCGAGCGGTCTTCGGAGCGGACTCTGCCACCGGAATTTCCTGATATGCGGCGGTTTCCGTATTTGCCGAAGCGGTGCGTGCGGCTTCTTTGGCCGTTTCGATAATTTCGCGCGTCATTTCTTTGGTCGGCACAACTTCCGGTGCCGCAACACCTTTGGAAATTGTCTGAACCGGCGGAATTTCGCTGTTTGACATAATACGGATGGCATCCGAAATATTGTTAATGCTCGGCGCATCGACCGTTGTCGTGACCGTATCATCGTTGCCGCCGTATTGACGTTCCGTCATCGAAATATTCGATTTTTCTCTTATCGGCTCGTTCTGTCTGACAAAATCGCGCGCCATCGGAGCCATGGCCTTCATTACCCGATGTTCCGGCACAACATCTGTTGAAATATCATCCCAAGAAAGCTCATCCGGATTCTGCACTTTGCCGCTTGCCAAAAGCTTTTGACGCTCGGCTTCCAACTCTTGATAACGTGCTTCTTCTTTTGCTTTTTCTTTTTTGTTTTCGAGTTTGTTTTTATTTTCGAGTTCGATTTGCGCTTTTTCCAAAAACTGTTCGATTTTTTCGCGAATTAAATCTTCGGCCACACTGCCGTCAAAACGGCGAATCTGCAAGTCGGAAACCGGAATGCCGTGGGTGTCGCAAAATGCGAAAACGCGTTTTAATTTTGCCTCATTCAAATTTTCCAATGTTTCGTCATCAAACGACAGTTGCACCTTGACTTGCGGCGGCATATTCGGCTGATTGAATTCCATAACACCGAAATTGAAGCCGAACGGCTCCTCCGGACTTTCTTCTTCGGATTCTTCATCTTCTTTGAGCTTGACATGTAACACGAGTTCTGTCAGCGGCTCCGGCGCATAGGCGTTCATTTTGTTGTATTTGTCGTTGGTTAAAACATCGCCGTTGTCCGTAATGTCGATTTCGCGGATTTCCAGCTCTTCGTCATAGCCGCATTTTTCGTGATAGTCCTTAATGCGATAGAGTTGCGCAAATTCGTTGCCGTATTCGTTGAGCCAAGTTTCATACATCATGGCGCTGTCGTATTTTTTCTGCGCCGTTTCGCGCATGTGCTTGAGTGAGGCGCGTTCGGCCAAAATCTTTTGCGCGAGCAACGGTTTTTCATTGTCCGTGCTGTTCCAGTCGGTATCTTCATCGGCCCGTTCCAATTCTTCCGACAGCGTGGTATATTCCTGAAGTTCTCCGGATAATTTATCAATCATCATCGAAAAACGACGATGTAAGGAATCTTCCGTATATTCGGCAGAAAGCTTTTTTAAGCCCTTTTTGCTTTCCATATACGTCATTGCTTTGCGCACTTCTGTCTGTCCCATGTAACGTCCTCCAAAATCTGACATTTGCTACAATTTAACATACTTTTATGCAAATATCAACAGTTTTTTTGACAAAAAATCATTTTTTTCGAATAAACAGCACGCGTGCCAGTCCGTATGTGCGTTCATCGAGCAGTTCAAACGCTTGCGGCAGCGGGAATCGCTCGTCTTTACGCACCTCGATAATGCACACGGCGTGCTCGTTTAACCAGCCCTGTGTTAAAATTTGCTCGATGGCCTGTTCGGTCAGCCCCTTGGCATACGGCGCATCCATAAACACAATGTCATACTTGCGGCGGGCGCGGGGTAGGCGCGTGGCATCAAGTTTTTGCACATCAAAGCGCTCTTTTTCGACCGCAAACAATTTGGCATTTCTCAGCACCGGTATCGTATCAATATCCGCAAGTGTAACGTGCTTAAATCCGCGCGACAAGGCCTCGAATCCGAAAGCACCCGTTCCGCAGAAAATATCCAATAAATTCAATTCGTTATAGTCTCCGCCTAATCTGGAATATAAAATATTGAAGATTGCCTCACGCGCACGTTCCGAAGTCGGCCGCACGTCTTTGCCTTCGGGTGTCCACAGCTTTTTGCCGCGATATTTGCCGCCGACGATTCTCATAGCTTGGCTCCGAGTTGTTCTTTAAGCACTTTTTGCGGCACCTCTTTTACTTCGCCTTTTTTCAAACTGCCGAGTTGAAACGGACCGTAAGAAAGGCGAATCAGACGCGCGACTTCAAGCCCGATTGATTTCATCAGCTTGCGGATTTCGCGGTTTTTGCCCTCGTTGAGCGTTACCGAAAGCCAGCTGTTTGAGCCGTTTTGACTCTCTAATTCGATTTTGACCGGACCGTATTGCACGCCGTCGACCAATGCGCCTTTTTCCAACTCTTTTAATTTTTGCGGCTCAACCTTGCCGTGCACCCGCACTTTGTAGCGCCGGCTCCAACCGTTTTCCGGCAATTCGAGTTTGCGCGAGAGGGCGCCGTCGTTGGTCAAAAGCAACAACCCCTCGGAGTTCAAATCGAGCCGGCCGACGCTGATAACGCGCGGCATATCCGGCGGCAGATTATCAAACACCGTCGGGCGATTTTCCGTATCTTTATGGGTGGTCAGCAACCCGACCGGTTTGTGATAAAGCCAAAGGCGTGTTTGCTGAATTTGCGGCAGTTTTTCGCCGTCGAGCAGAATTTTTTCGGTGCCGTCAACATTAAACGCCGGACTTTCTATTAATGTGCCGTTGACTGTGACACGCTTTTGCTTAATCAATTCTTCGGCTTGTCGGCGCGAGCAAACGCCGCTTCGTGCCATAAATTTTGCAATTCTTTCCGTCATTTTTCTTCCTTTTTTGATAAATATGTTTTATGCTAACAAACAAGTCTAAAAAAAGAGTGAATGATGACACACGAAGAATATATGCAAATTGCGCTTGATTTGGCGCGTCAGGCAGCGGCGGAAGATGAAGTGCCGGTGGCGGCGTTGGTGGTTGATGCGGCTTCGGGCGAGATTGTGGCTGAGGCGTATAATCAGAGTGCACACGGCTCGGATTGTTCCGCGCACGCCGAGATTTCCGCCATTCGTGCGGCTTGCGAAAAGCGCGGCACGACGCGGTTGTGGGATATGGATATGTATGTGACGCTCGAGCCGTGCACAATGTGTGCGGCGGCGATTTCGTTTGCGCGTATTCGCAATTTGTATTTCGGTGCGGCAGATGAAAAGGGCGGGGCGGTTGTCAGCGGCGTTAAGTTTTACGATAGCCCGACTTGCCATCATCGCCCGAATGTCGTCGGCGGTATTTGTGCCGAAAAATGCGGACAGTTGCTCAAAGATTTTTTCAAAGCTAAGCGCGGATAAATATTATCGATTTTCAATGAAAAAAGTTCGGGATAATCATGATTATCCAGAAACCCCAATAAAGCCCGAAAACCGTGCCGATAATTATAGAGAGTACTTTCAGCACTTTTGGCGGCAAACTGTGCAAGGCGAGCATGATAATTGCCATCGGCGCGATGATTTTGTAGGTATTCCCAATCGGAAACCATAAACGAGGTGCGCTGTCTTGGCTGAAAAAACATATAACCGACCAAAAAGCAATCTCTCCAAAGACAAACAAATATGTGTATTGTGCCGGAATGATTTTGCGCCGAAAAACTTCATAAAAAACAAAAATCGGTAGTGCCCAAATATAGAAAAATAATATCCATTCGGCATTTACGGCACATGTGCATATTTGCGGGTAGGTGCAAGCTCCTTGCAAATAGCTTTGATAATCAAATGTTTTTGTAATATATCCGTATTCAAACGCAAAGCAATCAATCAGCTCAAGTTTGTCTTGGTCTAATTCGGCGATGAGCCATATTACAGCCCATAATAAAATATTGCATACAAGAAAACCTCCGATGTATTTTAATGCCGTATATATTTTTTCTTTCGCCGTCATTTTGTTCATTTCTGTTATCTTTTGTTTCCCATCATAAGTTATTAATAAAACGCTCTGCAAAGAGAGCGTTTCAATGATTTAAATTTGCGTCGTTTATTTCTTTTCCGACAGCGTTTGCATAAAATGTTCGAGCCAGTGAATATCGTATTGACCGTCGAGATATTCCGGTTGCGAGATGATTTCCTGATGCAACGGAATCGTGGTTTTGACGCCCATAATCACAAACTCCTCAAGCGCACGGCGCAGGCGCATCAATGCGGCGTTACGCGTGCCGGCGTGCACAATCAGTTTGGCAATCATACTGTCGTAAAACGGCGGAATCGTGTAGCCCGAATAAATCTCGGAATCCACACGCACACCAAGCCCGCCCGGTGCGTGCCACTCGGTAATTTTGCCCGGACACGGCACAAACGTCATCGGGTCTTCAGCATTGATACGGCATTCAATGGCGTGCCCGTTGAACTTTATGTCGTCTTGCGTATAACCCAAATGCGCACCGGCCGCAATCCGAATCTGTTCTTTAACGATGTCAATGCCGGTCACGGCTTCCGTAATCGGATGTTCCACTTGTAAGCGCGTGTTCATTTCCATAAAGTAGAATTTGCCGTTTTCATACAAAAATTCGAGCGTTCCGGCGTTGCAATAGCCGATTTTGGTAATGGCTTTGCGCACGATTTCGCCGATTTCTTGACGTTGGCTTTGATTAAGCGCCGGCGACGGGCATTCTTCGATTACTTTTTGGTTGTTGCGCTGAATTGAACAGTCGCGCTCGCCCAAATGCACCACGTTGCCGTATTTGTCGGCCAACACCTGAATTTCGATATGGCGCGGATGTTGCAAATATTTTTCCATATAAACCACATCACTCGGGAAAGACGCTTTGGCCTCGGCTTTGGCCATTGTGAACGCTTCTTCGATATCATCATCGGAGTAGGCGATTTTCATACCTTTGCCGCCGCCGCCGTCTTTGGCCTTAATGATAATCGGATAACCGATTTTTTCGGCCCAGCTTTTGGCATCTTCCACACTTTCAAGTGCCGGAGAACCCTCCGTAATCGGCAAACCGGCCGCCTTAGCCGCCTTACGCGCCGTGATTTTATCGCCCATCAGGCGCATTTGCTCAACCGTCGGACCGATAAAAGTAATACCGTGCTTTTCCACCATTTGCGCAAAATCGGCATTTTCCGATAAGAAACCGTATCCGGGGTGAATGGCATCGGCACCGGTAATGACGGCGGCAGAAATAATTGCCGGCTTATTCAAATACGAATCTGCCGAGCGCGCCGGACCGATACAAACTGCTTCGTCGGCCAAACGCACATGCATAGCGTTGGCGTCGGCTTCGGAATGCACTGCCACCGTGCGAATCCCCATTTCGCGACACGCACGATGAATACGCAAAGCCACTTCGCCACGATTCGCAATTAAAACTTTTTCAAACATACTGTATCCCGTTATTCAATAATGACCAATGGCTGACCGTATTCTACCGGCTCGCCTGTTTCTACCAACACTTTAACCACGCGACCGCTTTGGTGTGCCTTAACCGGGTTAAAGGTCTTCATTGCTTCAATCAGGCAGACGGTATCACCGGCAACAACCGTATCACCTTCTTTGACATAAGTCGGCGAGTTCGGGTTGCTGGAAAGATATACCACGCCTACCATCGGCGATTTGACGGCATTCGGGCTGTTGGAGTAGTCAATTTCTTCCTTAACTTCTTCCGCCGGAGCGGCAGAAGCGGTTGCGACCGGTGCTGCTGCCATCGGAGCCGGCGCATACGTCGGCACAAAACTGCCGTTCAACTCGCGAGAGAGGGAGATTTTGCAATTTTCATCTTCATAATTCAGTCCGGTGAGTTGATTTTTATCTAAAATTTCAGCCAA
This sequence comes from Alphaproteobacteria bacterium, assembly GCA_017543835.1. Classification (GTDB taxonomy): domain Bacteria; phylum Pseudomonadota; class Alphaproteobacteria; order RF32; family CAG-239; genus RUG410. The sequence continues at coordinate 12,702 of JAFYFJ010000044.1, forward strand.
TTTGCTGATTGTTTTTGTATCGATAGGATTAGCCATTTTAATTTCATTTTCCTTTCATTGATAACACATAGTCACAGCTATACCCCATTTTTTTGAAAAAACAACAAAAATATGCATTTTTTCATCAATTTTATGTGATTTTTTGCAAAAATCGTGCCTTTTTGGGTGTTTTTTTGCGTGTTTTGAATTATCTTATTTTATAAGATTTTTATTATTTTTTGAAGGGCGGCGCGAGAATATCTGGGGCGTGTTGGTTACAGAACAAACAAAAGGGCAAAGTTCAAATCTTTTAGATTTATATAATATCAGAATAAAAAAGAACCTCGCCACTAACTTAATAGCTTTGCGAAGTTCTTATGGAAATAAAGTAGCACAATTTGGTAAGGGTGTCAAGAGCGAAAACGGCTGTGGTTCGTATTCCCGATGCCACCAATAAAAAAAACTCTCCGCAAGGGAGAGTTTTTCTATTGGTGGTCAGAGAGGGGATTCTCTTGCTTCGCCTGCGGCTTGCTTCGGTCACTCGGTTGCGTGTTTTTCGCCGCGGTTGCTTGCGCTTCCCTTGCTCAAAAGCAACCTTCGCCCGTCGTCCAAAAACAACATTTTGAGGTTGTTTTTGTTCCTCCGGCCCCCGCCACTTTCGTGTTGGGGCTTCGAATCCCGATAACCAATAAAAAAACTCTCCGCAAGGGAGAGTTTTTCTATTGGTGGTC
>JAFYFJ010000045.1 GCA_017543835.1 Alphaproteobacteria bacterium
AAAGCCGTTCAAACTTTTTTCAGACCAGTTCGCCAATTGGTTAAACGGACCGATGAACATTTCATACAAACGGAAAGTATCGGCACCGTAATTTTCGACAATTTCATCAGGGTTAATAACATTACCGCGCGACTTGCTCATCTTTTCGCCGTCGGCCGCCAAAATCATACCGTGCGACGTGCGCTTTTGATACGGCTCCGGCATCGGCACATAGCCGCAGTCATAAAGGAACTTGTGCCAGAAACGCGAATACAGCAAGTGCAAGGTGGTGTGTTCCATACCGCCGTTATACCAGTCGACGTTCATCCAATATTTGAGCGCTTCTTTCGAGGCGAATTCTTTGTCGTTGTGCGGGTCGCAATAGCGCAAGAAATACCACGACGAGCCGGCCCAGTTCGGCATCACATCGGTTTCGCGCCGCGCATGACCGCCGCATTTCGGGCAAGTTGTATTTACCCATTCGGTTGCATTTGCCAACGGCGAATCGCCGTTATCGTTCGGGCGATAATCCGGCACATCGGGCAACGTCAGCGGCAACTGGTCTTCCGGAATCGGCTGCCATCCGCAGTGTTCGCAATAAACCATCGGAATCGGCTCGCCCCAATAGCGTTGACGTGAGAACACCCAGTCACGCAGTTTGAAATTGACCTTGGCGTGTCCAAAGCCGTGTTCTTCGGCATATTTAATCGCCGCCGCCATCGCGTCTTTCTTATCCATACCGTCCATAAAACCGGAATTGATGTGCGTTCCGTCTTCTTCCCACGCTTCTTTCGAGATGTCACCGCCGGCCAAAACCTGAATAATCGGCAAATTGAACACCTTGGCAAAATCGTAATCGCGTTGGTCGTGCGCCGGAACCGCCATAATCGCGCCGGTGCCGTAGCCGGTCAGAACATAATCGGAAATAAATACCGGAATCAAAGTGCCGGTGTATGGATTTTTCGCTTTAATTCCTTTCAGCTCGACACCGGTCTTGGTCGTATCTGCCGTGCGTTGCAATTCCGACTTTTTCGCGGTTGCATCAACATAATTTTGCACTTCCGGCGCATTTTCAAAACGGTTCATCAGCTCTTGCACCAACTCGTGTTCCGGTGCCATAACCGCATAAGTTGCGCCGAAAATCGTATCCGGACGCGTGGTATAAACCACCATCTTTTTGCCTAAGTTATTGCCGGCATTATCGGTCAGTTCAAATTCGAGCTCCGCGCCTTCGGAACGCCCTATCCAGTTGACTTGCGTCGATTTTACACGGTCGATAAAATCAACCGTTTCAATATCGTTGATTAAGCGGTCGGCATATTTGGTAATCGCCAACATCCATTGTTCTTTATCGCGGCGAACCACTTCGGCACCGCAGCGCTCGCAATGCCCGTTAACGACTTCTTCGTTGGCCAAGCCGACTTTGCACGCCGGACACCAGTTAATCGCCATTTTATCCTTATATGCCAAGCCGTGCTTCCAAAATTGGATGAACATCCATTGTGTCCATTTGTAATATTCCGGGTCGCAAGTGTTGAAGCATCTGTCCCAGTCAAAGCTGAAACCGAGCGACTTGAGCTGACGCGTAAAGTTAGCGATGTTCGCTTTGGTAGAAATTGCCGGATGCACGCCGGTTTTAATCGCGTAATTTTCCGCCGGCAGACCGAATGCGTCAAAGCCCATCGGATACAGCACATTGTAGCCCTGCATACGTTTTTGACGCGCCACCACATCAAGCGCCGTATAAGAGCGCGGATGGCCCACGTGCAAGCCGACGCCGGACGGATACGGAAACTCGACAAGCGCGTAAAACTTCGGCTTGCTATGGTCAATATCGACCTTATAAGTTTTCTCGTCTTCCCAAATATTTTGCCATTTTTTCTCAATGGTTCTGAAGTTGTAACGTTCTTCATTTTGCCAATCTTGGCGCCATTCTTCCCACGTTTCTTTACCGTTATAGCGAGCATTTCCCGACATAGTATTTTCCTTTTACTTTTATTTAAAACTAAACAATTACGGCGAATCTAGCACAACATTTCTCAAAATTCAACGACTAACCGCATTATACACAAAACAAAAACGGCCCGACTGATGAGTTCGAGCCGCCCCCTGCTACTCCTCATTGTTACCGTTTTTTTTTGGCGGCAACAAAAAAGCCGCTTAAAAAAGCGACCGGAAGCTGAAAACCTATCTGAAACAATAGTGCGATATATTGACCGAAACGGCTTATTTTACCGCCTTCCGGTCATACCGAAAAGCGCATAAAATTTAACGTCTTTATACTAACGACGGTTTCAGAGGAAGTTTTCAGATTCCTAAACAGGTCTCCCTGTCTGATTGATTTTATACCCTCGATTTTTCTTTTTGTAAAGCCCAAAATTCATTTGTTACTTTAACTAAATTCTAACAATTTTGTGCTAAGTTACGGCGAAAAGGGGATAATATGGAAGACAGAGCTTTTTTGCGATACGCCTTGGAGCAGTCCTTTTCCCGTCCGATAGTCGATTCGGCGGAGGGCTTGAGTATGCAGGCAACCGATGCGCACGGCTATGTTTTCCGCGATATTCGCAACCGCAATGTTTTGGATTATGTTCTGCCGAGCTCGCAAATCAAAAAATATTTTAAGCCCATCGACTCCGATACGCGACATGTTATGGGGCTTTATGCCGAATACGACCTTTACAAACACGATGTGCGCGAAAATATTGTGATTCCGGAAGATTATGCCGAAGTCGCCGCGGCGCGCAAACAATATCATCTGCTCTCGGTTAATCGGCAAGCGGCGCAAAAAAAGCGCATTTGCGCACGGGTTATTCCGGCGGCGTTTACCGAAAAAATGCGTGAGCTTCATCCGCAATATCGGCTGACAATGCAAAACATCGAAGTTTTTCTCAACACGCATCAGGAAGCCGTGAACTTGTCGCTGATTAACGATTTTGCCGTGGCGTATCGTCAGATTATGCGTCATTTCAAGCCGACTCACCCGCTGTTTTGGCTCAACAAAAAACGGATGAATTATTACATCAACGAAGCCGCGCAAATCTTGAAAGCGGCCTGTCCGCTGCCGGAAGATTTTGATGAAACGCATCGTTTTATCGGCGAAAATTCGCGTCTGTTCAAAAAATCGGCGCTGATGTGTCAGGAAAATTGCCGCACCTTAATCGCGATGGTGCAAAAAATGGCGCGCGAGCCAAAATTGCTTGATATGGTGCAAATATTGCTTGCCGACCGCCAAAAATATGCCGAGGCCTTCAATGCTTATCGCAAAGAGCACCAAGTTTCCGATGTTTCCAAGATTTCAACCGTGCGACACGGTGCGCAAAAATTGTTTGAATGTTATGCTTTTTTGAATTATCTCAATGGCGTTCGTTTTGCATTTGAAAACAAATACTTAGATGAGTGTCCCGAATCACGTCAACCGGCGTTACCGACCGTTTCGCCGCAAGAAGAAGTGAAAAAGGTCATCAAAATCGTTATCGAGAGCAAAAAATTAACCACTAACGGCAGTAAAATTGCGCAAATCTATACGCAAGCATTCAAAGACTATACCGACGCTTTGCAGACCATCGCAAAAATCATTCAACCGGCGTAAAAATCTTCTGTATTTTTGCACAAAATGCTGGACAAAACTCAAATTTTATGTTATCGTATGTGTAACATAATCGGTTTGAAGGTGCAACAATGAGTCAAATAGATAAATTCAACAAGCGTTTTTCACAATTGCGAAAAGGCACTCAAACTTCGCAAGATGACGTTACTGTGCAGCCGACACAACCTCAGCCGAAAGCGCAAGCACCGGCACAACCGCAACCTCAGCCGAAAGTAACGCCGAAAGCGCAAGCACCGGCACAACCGCAACCGAAGGCGGCGAAAGACCCGGGTAAAAAAGCCGACAAACCGCGCACTCCGAAAACTGACGAAACTCAAACAAAGCCGCTCCACGATAATACGTTGCCGCAAGAAATTGAAAAAGATTTGCACGATTATATTTATTCGGCTGACGATGATAATTTTTCCAACGCGGTTGACGATTACATTGAGGCAAAAAAGCCGCGCGAAAAAGCTTCGCATGCCCTCAATTTAGTCGATTATATGTGGGATGAATGCAAAAAACGCGAGCCGAAATTAAATCGCGCCAAGGTTACGGATATGGCGGTGATGCTGT
>JAFYFJ010000046.1 GCA_017543835.1 Alphaproteobacteria bacterium
CAAGATTCCGTATCAGGACCGGCAGGCGCCGTATCCGTTTGAAGATGACGGAACGCGCTACACGTTGGAAGAAGCCAAAGAGCTGATTCTCAAAACGTTTGCCGATTTTTCGCCAAAGTTCGCCAAGCTGGCCGAAATGTTTTTCGACAAGGCGTGCATCGACTTTTATCCGCGCGCGGGCAAGGCCGACGGTGCGTATTGCATGGAAATGCCGGTCGGGGTTTTGCCGCGGGTGTTCGTCAATTTCAACGGTTACATCGGCGATATTGATACACTGGCGCACGAGCTCGGACACGCCGTGCACGAATACCTGAGCAAAAAGTATGGCGAGCTCGGTCGCGAAAAATCGTGTGCGCAGGCGGAAACCGCTTCCGTTTTTGCCGAACAGCTGGTGTTTGACGCTTTGCTCAAGGCCGAAACCGACCCGAAACGTCGTTTTGTTTTGCTGGCCAAGCATATTGAAGAAACGATTGCCACCACAAGTCGACAGATTGCGTTTCATTGTTTTGAATCGCTATCACACACGACGCGTGCTAAGGGCGAGATTTCGGCGCAGAAGTTCCAAGAAATGTTCAAGTTCAACATGGACAGATACCTCGGCCCGAGTGTAGATACCAAGGGTGTTGAATACCTATGGGCAGGCGTTCATCATTTCTTTGAGTATGACTTCTATGTTTATTCGTATTGCTTCTCCTACTGCATTGTCGGCACGCTTTACGAAACATACAAATCGGAAAGGATGACAAACTTTGCCGAGAAGTATATGGAAATGCTCGAGTGCAGCGGTTTGGAGAACTATCGTCAGGCCCTCTGCAGATTCGGTATCGACACCTCAAGCCCGACCTTCTGGGAAGACGGTATGCGCTTGCTGGAACAAGAACTGAACGAATTGGAATCTTTGGCAGAGCAAATTGCGGCATAATTCCTTTTTCTTACAACAAAAAAAGCGACACCATCATCGGTGCCGCTTTTCGTTTTTTTTGTGCTTAAAGCGTCGGAATTATAATCCCCAAACGCCGCCGAAAGAGCCCTCAACACCGATAATGGTGCTGCTGCCGTATTTGTGTGCGCCGCGGTCTTTGGCGCGGAAGTATTGAACATACGGACCGATTTGCAAGCCCTTATAAACATCGACCATCATATTGGCTTTGTTGCTCCACTCGTAGTCGAAATCGTGCGGATTATAGGAGCTGTATTTGAAATAATCGCGGAAGTATGTATCGTAGTTGAAGTTAACACCTTCGCGAATAGGGTAGGTGGCATTCAAGCCGAGTTCATACGCCCATTTGGTTGTTTTGTTGCTGCTGTATGTAAAGTCGTATTCGCCGACCAGAGCTGCATAAGCGTTTTTGATAATCGGGCCGTCAAACATTTTGATACCGGTCATACCGCGAAAGATTTTGGTGCGCGGGGCATCATCATTCGGTTCAAATTCGGTTTGATAAGCCAAGTTGGCAAACGGACCGACATCGGCTTCCCAATAACGCCAAACTTTGCGCGCATAATCGGTTGAAAGCAAAATTTTATCGGCCGTTTCGTTGGTAATATTCGGAGCGTTATGCGGTTTGAGCTTTGTTTTACCGTATTCGGCAAACAAATTGTTTTCCCACTTAAATTTTTCTTGTCGATTGGTTAATGAAAAATCCAAAATACCTTTTGTTACGGTTTCGCTGTCGCCGCTCAATTCTGAGTTCGGGGAAGATTTGTATTCTTCAGAATTTTTAATATCGGTTGAAGAAAGTTCGATACCGGCTTTTTTAAGTTCTGCCGTCCAACCGAGTTGCGGTTCTTCGGCCTTTGCCGCATTTGCCGTTGCGGCCAAAGCCAACGCAGGCAACATCAATAAGTTCAATTTTTTCATAGCATAGTCCTTTTATAGTTAACTCTATTCAAAACTATAAAACAATATGCTTAAAAAATATTAAACGTCGGTTATATTTTTAGCGGCCGATATTGGTCGGCACATAATTACCGCGCGGGTTGTAGCCGTAATCGATTTTATCGTTACCGACTTTGGTCGGCACATAGTCGCCGCGCGGATTATAGCCGTAATCAATATTGTCGTTACCGACTTTGGTCGGCACATAGTCGCCGCGCGGGTTATATCCGTATTCAATTTTATCGTCGCCGATTTTGGTTGCCACATAATCACCGTGCGGGTTATATCCGTATTCCACGCGCTCGCCGTTGATTTTTGTCGGCACATAATCACCGCGTGCGTTGTAACCGTATTCAATATTGTCGGCGTAAGCAGCGCCGGTCAGAAACAATGCAATTAAAAAAATAAATATGCGCATTTTTATTCTCCTTTGTTATTAATAACACTTGCAATTTGCTTGATTTCTTCTTCGTTCATACGATGTTCCAATCCGGCATAGGTTTGCACTTTGGCTGATATATGATTTTTTTTGAGCCAATTAAGTGTGGTCGGCAAAGTTTTATATTGCACGCGCAAATCGCTTTCGCCGTGGAATAAATAAAGCGGTGGACGCGCGGATATTTTGGTCTGCAACAAATCGGCACCGGCAACCAACCCCGAAAGCACAAACGCACTGCCTAATTCTGTGCGGCGGGTGAGGGCTGTATAAAGCGTCAGCATCGCGCCTTGTGAAAAGCCGCATAAAAAAGTGTGCGCATTGTCAATATTGAATTTTTGTTGCATTTCATCGATAAAACGGTTGATTTGCACGGCGCATTTATCCGCTTCTGTCGCAGTTTGATTATAAATTGCAAAAATGTCATCAACCGATGTTTCAGGGTCGGCTCGTTTGTTATCTGAGTCATATTTGAGCATACCGAACCATTGGCGGCGCTCGGGATTTTTGTCGCTGATTTGCGGCGCGTGCGGCACAATAAACACGGCATTTTGCAAATATTGCTTGAGCCAGTCGAGTGCATATTGATGGGTTGCAACCGTGCCGTTGTAACCGTGCAAAAATATCACCAATTTGTTTGGTGTCGAACCGATAATATATGAATCGTATTCAAACATTTGCGCACCTCTTTTCATCCAATATAAGATAATTTATCGTAAATGCAATTCAAATTTTTAATGTGCCGCCGAAAATAATTCAATAATAAAATTGACAAACAAATGATATAGGTATATTAAGGAGTAAATATTTATTCATTTACATACAAATTTACCTTATGGAAAAAAACTATGAACAGCGGCTTAACCGTTATCATTTGACGGAAGCCCAACAAGAAAAGTATGCCGGTAGTTACAACCGTACGCACGCCGCCCGCACGCAAGCGAAAGAAGATTTGAACAAGATGGCTCAACGTATTTCGTTTGCCGGATTCGTTAAGGGCAAAAAAAAGCTCGCCCTGACCGATAACGAAATCCGCAAAGGAAACGCCGCGTTGTGTCTGGTGCCGGTCGAAGTTTCAACCAATCTGATGAATGTTCGCTCGCTTGCCGATGCCCGTCCCGCACCGCAGTTGCGTTCGCTCGGTTTGATTACCGTGTATGAACCGGCCGCCGTCGACGAAAAGCCGCATTTGACCGCGCTCGATGTTTTGGCACAGATTCCGGCGGAGTTTGCCGACCAAGTGTCCGCATTCTGCTTGCGTCTGGAAGACAAGTTCGAGCTCAACGGCTACAACCTCGTGGCACAGGCCTACGAATATAAGGTTGAGCTGTTCGCACAGTAAAAAACAATGCCTTAAGCCCTCGAAAAAAATCGGGGGCTTACGCATTTTAAAAAACGATATTTTTATTTTGCAATTCTACGCAAAGCATATTACATTATGTGTCGAGGAATAAATGTTGGGATCTTGGATTGTATATACACTGATAGCGACTCCGTGCATTTTTTATACAGGATATGCATTGACGGCGCATACGGGGTGTCCGATGTGGCTGACGGCGGCGGTTTATGTGCTGTTGACGGCCGCGTGGTTTGCAATGGCTCTGATTTGGAATTTGCGTTCAAATACTAAAGTTTCGCCGCGTGTTTATACCCTGATTGCGCACCTCGGATATTTTATGCTTGGCTTTGCGTTTTTGTTGATGTGCGTGCTCGGGCTTCGTGATGCGGTGTGGCTGAGTGCGTATTTGTTGACGCCGTTTAAGGTTGCCTCGCCGTTTGAACCGGTCACTTTGATTCCGGCTAATTTATGGACGCTCGGTATTGTCGGTTGTTTGAGTGCTTATGCACTGTTTGCCGCCGCCAAAATGCCGCGCGTGACGCACTATCATTTTACGGATTCGCGGATTCGTCGGCCGCTGAAAATTTTGGCGCTTTCCGATTTGCATATCAACAAAACGGTGTCGCCGGCAAAAGTGCACAAGTTCGTGCAATACTTTAACGCGTTGCAGGCCGATGTGATAGTGCTTGCGGGCGATATTGCCGATGATTTTACCCAAGTAATCGGCGCGCAGTTGCGTGAGTTGAAAAAGTTGCAGGCGCCGCAAGGGGTTTATGTTGCGCTCGGCAACCACGAGGTGTATTACAACGCGTTGCAATGGGAGGCGACATTTGCCGCGCTAGGTTGGCAGGTTTTGCACAACAGCGGCGTTGCGCTCGAAAACACCGGCGTATATATCGGCGGGGTGCCGTCGTATGCCGGTTTTATGCCTAATCCGGCACAGGCACTGCGCAACGCAAAAATCGATGAGTTTCGGATTTTGGCGGCGCACGAGCCGGCCATCGCGCATTATCCCGAAGTGCAGAGGGCGGATGTGCAGGTTTCGGGCCATACGCACGGCGGGCAGATATTTCCGTTTCACTTGCCGGTGCGGTGGGGTAACGGCGGTTTTGTCAGCGGCGCGTATCAACTGGATGGCACAATGCTTTTGGTTTCAAACGGCGCAAGCTATTGGGGACCGCCGATGCGTTTATTGGCGCCGAGCGATGTTTTGCTTTTGGAACTTGAACCGCAAGTTAATAATTTTTAACGATATTTTAGCGTTTGTTGTGTAATCTTACAAAAAAATCAGGAGGCAAACTTATGAAAAAAATCATCGTTATTTTAGGTTGTGCGGCTGTTTTACTCAGCGCGTGCGGCAAAAAGGATAATCAAAACAAAACGGACGAACAGCAACAAGTGCAAGAGCAAACGGCAACCGACGCGGATAACGCGGTGCAAAATGCGATTGATGCGGCATTGCAACCGATAGACAGCGATGTTGATGAAGAGCCGTTGCCTCCGGCGAAATATGTTGAAGATGAAATTACCAAAAAAATCGACGGCGATACAAAAAATTTGGAAGCCGAATTTGCCAAATTAAGCGATGCACAGCAATATTATTTCTGTGCGGCATTTGCAATGGGTGCGATGTCGGCGGCAAAACCGATTACGGCCTCGGTGATGGTGAACTATTTTATGGGCTTGGGTGTGGCAAAATATAATGTCGGCATCAATGATGAAACCTATATGGCTTTCAACGCCGGCAAAAATGTTTTTCTGCACGAAAATCTGGTTAATAAGATTTTGGAAAACAAGTCTTGCGAAAATGTTATCAGCGATGCCATGGAATATGCCAAAAAGCAACAAATCACGGTGGAATATTTGGATGAACTCGGACAAGTTGAGGTCGAAAAAGCCGTCAAATATATCCAAGCGGAAGAATAGAGCGCTTGAACATAATTTTAAGAAGCCGGAGCAAATGCTTCGGTTCTTTTTTATAATTTATCTTTCTTTTTTCAGCTTATCTACGGCATATTGACAGACAATATTGCGGAGCTTTTTACCGTTTTCGACCATACGGGCAAACAATGTTTTGAGTTGTGCGTTATATTCCGGAGTTTCACCCAAAATCAAATCTTCTAACTTCGGCAACGGGGTAAAACCGTCTTTTTGCCGCAAAGAGTTTTTGATGCCGTTTTGAATAATGTTCTTGGCAATCATCGTCATCAAAATACCGTCTTCACTTTTACCGCCGTAACCGTAGGCAATATCGTTATGCTCGGCATTGTTCACCATAAACAAATCACGATTTTTTTTGATTGATTTTTCCTGAATTAAAAACATATTGCCCTGTTGTGGCGCAAAATAACACGGTGGCAGATTAAAGGCACGGTGTTTGGCGGCACCCTGTTCGTCACCATTCATAAGGCATTGCTGATGAAACTTATTTTCGCGTTTACGTTCACATAAATAATTGTTGAGAAAATTGTTATTGACTCTCTGTGTCACCGATTTTGGCCATTCTATATCTTCCACCGTCATAAAGCTAATCATTTGCGATTTTGCAACACCGAGCGCGCAAGCCGGTGCGTGAGCAACCGTCAGCAGTTGTGCCAAAATCTGTTTGCGCTCGCCGAGGTTATAACCCAAACGTTTCATATCTGCGCGCATTTTCTTTTCGAGTTCCGACACAACATACCCACCGTGACAATGTGCCACAATCGTTAAGTTGCGCACACGGCGACACGCTTCTTCAAGCGGCAAGCGTCCTTTTCCGTTCAGCAGAGAAATACGCGGTTGCAAAATTTTATGATACAGAGTCGTAATGTATTGCGGTTGATAATCATCGTGCGTTGCATCATCCGTAAAATTTTTTCGGGTTTTGGAATCAGATAGCGGCACGGCGCGATTTTTTATAAAGCCGATGGCGCGCGAATAAACGGTGCTGTTTGGAGCAAAATTATACTTAATGCTATATATTGGGATTTTAACTTCCATCGGTTCGAGAATATCTTTTTCGATGATTTTGGCGTTGCCGTTTGCCTAGCGATTATTGGTTGTGCCGTCACCGCCGACGTATAAAACACACGGTTCGTCATACGGAATACTGTCAACGTGTTTGAACCCGAGAGGGTTATCAACTGTTTTTTCCGTGCGCTGATAAATATCTGCCGTGCTTATGGGTTTGGGCGCATTATAAGATGTGGTATCGGCAAAAGTCATTTTTTTCTCCTCGTTACATTTACCATACCATTTTATGAGAAAGTTGTCAAATTGTTTGAGAGCAGGGGAATTGCGCAGTTTGCTCGGCGTCGAACCAACTTCCGTCGTTTCTTATCAGACAGTCTGAGCCAATAAAAAAACTCCCTTTTGGTGAGTGTCGGATTGTCCTTCGGGCATAAATGCCCTCACGACTTTCGTCACACATTGTCTGACGACAACCGCCGTCCTTCCGTCCGGCTTGTGTTCCTCACCGAACCAACTTCTAGTTGGTTCTCATCCGACAGTCGAAGCCAATAAAAAACCTCCCTTTTGGGGAGTGTCGGATTGTCCTTCGGGCATAAATGCCCTCACGACTTTCGTCACACATTGTCTGACGACAACCGCCGTCCTTCCGTCCGGCTTGTG
>JAFYFJ010000047.1 GCA_017543835.1 Alphaproteobacteria bacterium
GATAAACGTAAACAAATGGCTGTTTTCAAACAACACGCGATTCATTTCCTTACCGGCTTTGCGGCGCAGTTTTTCATCTTTATCCAAAAGCAGTTTCGAGAGCTCGGCGTCGTTGTATTTTTTGCCGTCCACCGTATAGACCAAACGTGATGACGTTTCTTCATAAAGGCGCACCCACGCTTCGCCGGAAGTAATTGATTTTTCGATAAAGATTTGTTCTTCCGGTTCACTCAATTCATAGTCTTTGAATTTACGCAAACGTTTTATCCAATACTTATACGCGTTAATTCGCTTATCTTTGAGCCATTCGTTGATTTTAGTTTGCGGCAACTGATTAAATTCAAGCGAAAAGAACACAATCGGCTTCACATAATCGGTCATTTTTTCTTCTATCGACTGATAAAACGCCACCGCCGCCGTATTTTTCATCTGCGTCACCATATTCAAATACGCAAATCCGCCTAATCGGCCGGAAAGTTTCGAGCGCTTTTCAATATCTTTAATCGCCGCATAAAACTCATCGGCAGACAACTCCGCCAAACGTCCTTTATAAGTCTTCGCAAACTTGATGGCACTTTTGCGATACGCGTCCATATCTTTTGCAATTTGCGGGTCGTCCATACTCTTGTATAAGTCCGACAAATCCCAAGCCGGCATTTTATTTTTCATCTTTCAAATTTCCTTTCTGTAATTTTTCCTGCGTTACATTATGAATTTTTTTCAAAACATCGACCTCGCCGTGCGGCACTTCGACAGCATTACCGTCCGGTGCCGATTTTTCGAAACGAACGGCGGTTTCGGCACTGATGTCGTCTGATATCGTATTTGCCGTATCTTCCGCTTGTTCGGCAACCGGCTCCGGCTCTTGCTCTGGCTCTTGCAACAGTTCGCTCGGCAAAATATTCAACTGACGATGTTTTGCCTCTTCCAATTCCTTAAGCTTTTGCTCAACAAATCGGCTCTGTGCCTTTAGCGCATCCATTTCCGCGCTTTGTTTGTTTTCGGCGGATACATCATCTGCTTCGGAAAGTTGCGGCTCAAACAAATAATTTGCCCACGGTGTCGGCTGTTTGCCTTTCACCCAATTTGCCGCACCGGTCCCGACCACGCCGATATTGCACGCCATATCCTCAGCCAACAGTTTGAACGGACATCCGAGCTTGCCCGTCGGACAATCCTGCAACGCAATGACCAGTTGCTTGGTGCAAGGGATAAACCCGCGCTCTTGCATATCTTGCCGCGGCGACAAATACATCACAACCGTCAAATAAACAACGCCGAAAAACAGGACTCCGAACATTGTCCAAAAAACGATTTTTAATCCTTTTTCCATTAACTTACCTTTTTATAATAAACTTCCAGTTGAGCTAATTCTTCAAGCGTATTGGCACTTGCGACTTCTTGCGGGTCGCCCTCGAATGCCGAACATTTCAGCCCCATTTTTTGCGCCACTTCCACCGCATCGGTCAAATAAAACTCGCCGGCGGCATTTTTGTTGCCGATTCGCGCCAAAATATCGAACAAATAGCGACCGTCAAATGCCATCACGCCGGAATTGCAAAAAGTAATAGCCCGTTCTTCTTCGGTCGCATCTTTATATTCGACAATCCGGTCGAGTTCGTTGCCGTTCATCACCAAGCGCCCGTAGCGACCGGCATTTTCCGGCTTAAATCCGAGCACCACCACCGCAAAGCCGTCTTCCACTTTTTGCGCGGCACGGCGAAATGTTTCGGCCGTAATCAGCGGCGTATCGCCGAACACCACCAAAACTGTGCCGTTAAAGCCCTGCATGGCATCTTTGGCGCAGTTGACAGCGTGTCCGGTGCCGAGTTGCTGGGCTTGCACACAGGTTTCATACGGCGCAACGGCTTTGGCCACATCTTGACCTTCGGCGGAAATAACCGTCACGATTTTATCGACCGGAACGGTTTTGAGCGTATCGATAATGTGGTTAATCATCGGTTTTCCACACACTTCCATCAGCACTTTCGGCTTATTAGAGTTCATACGCGTGCCTTTACCGGCGCCCAATATAATTGCTGCTATTTTATTTTTCATATATGCTCTCCTTATAAATTTTTTAATCTTTCTGTTGCTAAAATATTAGCAAGGTGTATATTGTTTGTAAATACAAGGACGAAAATTATGAAGAAAATTTTTTTTACAATATGTTTCAGCTTAGTTTTACTGCTTTCATCTGACTGCTTTGCCAGAATTATTCCGCTGAACGGTTTTGATGCTCAAACCTATAAGCCGACAAATACGCCGCGTAAAAACGCCGATTTGCGTATGCCGAACCCGAATGACCAAGAGGCCGTGCGCTCGTTTTTTAAGAAAAGATTTGAAGAAGTCGCCCGTCTGGAATTGCCGAAAGGTGCGGACTTATCCTCACCGGTATCCGTCGGAGTTATCCACACGCCCGAATATTACGAACAACAAAAAGAAAGAGAAAAACCGTTCTTCCAAAAACTGTATGAAAAAACCCTCGCCTCGTTGCACGACGAAGACAGCCCGTCGACTGTTGCCGACAGCGATTCCGAGGTTGACCCGACCGAGCGCGAAATTGCTCAGGCGGCTACGCGTTTCTATACCTTAGCCGAGCCGGATGTTCAGACGCAAAGACAAGCCCAATTCCCGACTGTCAGCGTTGCCCTCCCGAGCGGACGGCGGATTTTGGCACCGGCGCGCGAACATATCCCGTATTTTTTGAGTTACATCGACATTCAGGCAAACGGCTACATCAAGGTAGAAGACACCATTACGGTGGTGGCCAACAATCGCCGTTTGGCACGCGGTTTAACCCGCATTTTTCCAAAGATTACGGGCAAACATCAAAAAATCGATTTTGTGCTTGAAAATGTGACCATCAACAACCGTGAAGTGCCTTACACCATCGAAGAAATCGGCGACAACATCGTTTTGACTCCGAAATATAATCACAAACTTGAACCGGGCGTTTACACCTATAAATTCAATTATGTCGTCAACAACAAATTGCAACGGCGCAAAAACAAAGTGCTTCTCGATTGGAGCATTACCGGTCAGCCGATGAATATTTTCGTAACCTCTGCCAACACCATTGTCAGCGTGCCGACCGGCCACAGCTTTGACGATATTGCGGTTGTTATCGGCACTTACAACCGTTATTCCGACCGCCGCACCAATCGCTTTAAGCTGGCAAGCAATGTTGTTGCCTTTTCCAACTATACCCCGCTGTTTCATGGCGAGAGCATGCACGTCGTGGCGTTGATGAATAAGAGCGTTTTCATCAAAGATTTTGATAAAAACTTTTCGCACTTTATTAC
>JAFYFJ010000048.1 GCA_017543835.1 Alphaproteobacteria bacterium
CGGCCGATGAAAGATACACAACAGGCGATTAAAATCTTTCATTCCTGTCGGAAAGAGCTTTTCCTATCCTTTGACTGAAATTGTACTCCGGTCAAAGATACGCGATAGGCGATTAAAATCTTTCGTTCCTATCGGAGGAAAGTACCTTAAGGTAATTATAATATAACATATATTTTGTAAAAGTCAATAAATAAATTGAAAAATTACTAAAATACTTACTTAAAGTTATATTGAAAACGTAACAAGTCAGTTGAATAATGGCGGCTTTAGTGGCGGAGTGAATAATAGCGGATTTAACGTCGGCGCCAATAACGGTCAAGTCACTACAAATTCCGACTACACGGTCAACACCGAAAGTTTAGCCGGCAAACCAAGCAGTTATTTCCCCTCTGTCAATCAGTTTGCCTCAATATTGCGTAAAGAATGTTTATAACTTCTGAGTATAGATAGCCAGTAAAAATTATATAACCGCATTATTTCTTCATTTTGCTTATCTTTATCATCAACCAACTGCGAAATAATTTCTTGGGTTAATTGCATTAACTGCTTTGCGTCGTTAATTCTTTCCTTCTCTAATTTTTCTCTTTCTGCTTTCTTTTCTTCTTCTGTTGCCCGTGCATTTGTCAGTATTTTAAATTTTGCTATTCGTTTAATAATTTCTTCTTGCATACAATTTTGAGGATTTTCGTTACTGCCGCAAAGTTTCATAATTTTAGAGGGCTCATTACATAGTTCTGTATACGCATCAATGTCTTTGATTTTCTCCCCCGTTTCGATACGGCATTCCGGCCAACTCTCTTTCATAATAAGATTATAAATACGAACTGCTAACTGTAATGAATATTCGTTTTGGTTGTGAAATGTAATATTAAACGAAGTTAATATACCATCAGATAATGATTGGTCCATTATGGTGTTGCTCCACACTTTGTGTAATTTAGCCAATAATTCGATTTGTTCCGTCGTTAATTTTTTGTTAGTTTCCCACGTTAAACATTGAATTGCTCGAAAATTTAAGAATTCCAACAAACCGAAAGAGCCCTTTACCCATTCCATAACTTCTTTGCATTTTTCTTCCATTTCGGGAATAATTTCGGGGTGATTGTAGTAAACCTCAATCATGGCATCTTCCACCGTTTTATTAGGATTTAAGTCGAAATCTATATCCTTAATGGAGGGCTGTTGGGCAACTGCGGTTTGGGCTAACAGCGAAAATAAAAATCCGATACAACAAATAAAATATTTCATCACTATAATCCCCGTTGCAAAGAAAACAATAATCAATTTATAATTGACAAGAAAAATGTTTGTCAAGCGGAAAATTGTTGCTCAATCTTATAAATCCGCCGTGGCACAACTCGGCACAAACTTTTGGGGCGGAACGCCTGAAAACAACTACGGCTTCGGCACTTCAAACATTAGTCAGAATATTGAAAATGTTACAAACCGGTTGAATAACAGCGGATTTGGTGGTGGAATGAATAGTCAATCAAGCTATGGCGGGAAAAAAATTACTTTTCGTAGCGGTGTGCAACGGCTTTGAGGATTGGTAAATATTCCGGCGGAAGTGTGAAATCGACCGGATAAACATTATCAACCAAGTGATAAACATCATCGTCCACCGCCACCGCCGCCGGTGCAAAATGTCGGCAAAAAGCATAACTCGCCGCCGCCAAATCGGTGGTATCATAGCCGATTTTTTGCAACAAAACCGCCACCTCATTTTCCGCCACCTTTGCCGCGTCGGCTAAGTTATACCAAGTCCCAATTCCCTTATATGCCAAGTATTCCCACGGGAAAGCAATTCCCGGGTCGGGCTTGCGCGTCGGTGCAATATCGGAGTGTGCCACCACATTAACCGCCGGAATTTGATAATGGCGAATAATCTGCCGGCCGAGTTTAATCAGACTCTTAATTTGCGCCGGATGATACGCACTTTGTCCGAGCGTTGCCGAGCTCAATTCAATGCCGACCGAATATTGATTCAGCATATGCATCCCGCGCCATCTGCTCTCACCGGCGTGCCACGCGCGTTTTTTCTCCGACGCCAACTGCCACACCGAGCCGTCAAGGTCGATAATATAATGCGAACTCAACTCACGTTCGCGCAACACCTCTATCATATCGCGCGCCGAATGTGCGCTGCAATGCAACACCAACGCTTTGACGGTTGCACCGTTCGGTCGTTCATCAAAATACGGCAAAAATTCGCGGATAATCTTCATTGTTTTCTCCTAAAGGCAAATGCACGAATATTGCGTCGGATAATCCTTCGGCACATCGATTAAGCCGAGGTGCGTGTTGCGACGATAGCTGAAATAGCCGTTTTGCGCCGGATAAGTGTCGATGCGGCAATTTTCGATGTTTTCGATACCGGCATTTTTGAGCCGCGTTTCAACATAGCCGCCGAGGTCAAAATAAAAATGCACCCCGTCGGCATCCGGCGCAAAAAAGCGCGCATTTTCCGCCGATAAGTCGAGTAACACCTGTCGCATATCGTCTTGCACCGCAAACGACGATTGCTGTATGCAAGGGCCGACAGCGGCGGCTATATCATCGCGCTTTGCACCGTGTTCAAGCATAAGGCGCACCACATTTTCAACAATGCCCTTATACGCACCGCGCCAACCGGCGTGCGCCGCACCGATAACGCCGTGTTTATAATCCGCCAACAGCACCGGCGCACAATCGGCCGTTTTAATCCCCAAAAGCAAATTAGGATTTGTGGTCACCGCACCGTCGGCATAAGTTTCAAACCAAGTCGGCGCGTCGGTATAAATCGCGTCGGCGGTAATGCTCTGGCGCAGCGTAACCATATCTTCCGGCATTTTAGAAAAGTGCGCGGTAATTATCTCGAAGTTGCGGTGCATATCTTCCGGCTTATCGCGACTGCTCAAATTGGTGTTAAGCGAAGCATATTTTCCGCCGGAAACGCCGCCCGACGCATCAAAAAAACAATGCTTTTTACTATCCAAATTTGCCGCTTGCCACACCATTTTTGCGCCCTAATAAATCGTTTTGTTCATCTCTTGATATTCGTTGAACAATGTCAAACATTCGTCGCGGTCGAGTTCGGCAATTTCCATAACCGACTTATCGCGGCACTTATCTTCGATAAAACGATAAATAAAATCGTCGCGGAAACCGATATGCTCGGCATCGGCCGGCCGGCACCCGAAATATACTTTTTTGATGTTCGCCCAAATAATCGCCGAAAGGCACATCGGGCACGGATACGCCGTTGTATAGAGCACGCAACCGCTCAAGTCGTAACTGCCGATTTTTTGACATGCCGCGCGAATGGCATTGACTTCGGCATGTGCCGTCGGGTCGTTATCGCGCAACACCGAATTTGATGCCACCGAAAGAATTTCGCCCTTTTCGCCTATAACAGCCGCACCAAACGGACCGCCGATGTTCGCGTTCATCGTCTGCCGCGCGCGCTCGAGTGCTTTTTGCATAATTTCGTTCATTTTCCGTTCCTTATCATTATTTTAATGCTCTTATTCTAGCCGTATCTTCTTTATAAATGGTAAAGGCAAACAAAAAAGCCGCCGGAATATTCCGACAGCTTTTTCGTGATTAGGGCTATTTGCATATTTTCTCTTTATCTTCAAACAGCGCTTTGAGATGGGCATTTCTTTCAATGAACACTTGAAGCGCATTTTCCTTAAACACCTCCAACGGCTCAAACTCGAAGACTAAGCGATGCAAGTTACGGTCGGGATGGCTGAAAAGCGTGAAAATCGCTTCTTTATTCAGCGTATGGCCGGTAGCGTGGAACATCTTATATTGCTCGATGTCCATTTCTTTTTGTGCGGCAACACAGATGTAATGCGTCTTTTCGCAAAATGCTTTCCACTCGCCCGTCGGCTCATCGCCGCGCTGAGATTTGGTAAATACGCGTTGTTCAAAGTTGACCTGACGCTCCAACAAGAAGTTGTAGTAGTGGTTATACTTGTCTTGCGCCTTTAATGTTTTAGCAAAATCCGTTGTCGGTTCTTCGCCGAAAGTATCATGCCAATGCAAGTTGTCGCACATATACTGAGCTATTGTAGCCAGCTGGTTTTTCCTCAAGCCGAAGCGCTCAATATAATCTCCCAACTCCTTCATCACCGGGCAAGAAGAATTGCCGTATTCGGCAACCGCCGCATGCGTCAGCATCATAACTTGCGAAAACGGTAATTTGCCGGTTGTCAGATAATCGCAAAGCGGTTCATACAGTTTCCGGCTGTATCCGATTGTCGAATGATTTGTCTTATGGTCTTTTTTGATAAGTTGTTTCAACCACTCCTCAAACATATCATCGGTCAGATGCATTAACATACCAAAGTCGAAAGCACGGTCAAAATGTTTCCGAATCAAACACACTTGTGCTTCAGGGCTCATCGCCTCAAGCGTCATCTTTCGCCAGCTGACATTTTTCTCATAGTAGTTGCCCCAAAAATAAGCAACCTGCTTACGCGCGCCGCAAGTTTTGAGGTTATCCAACGTTATCCATTCGGTAGACCACCACAGCGGCCATTTGAGCGCACACTTCGTGTAAAAATTACGCCAGAAGTCGTTAAAGCCGATGAACTC
>JAFYFJ010000004.1 GCA_017543835.1 Alphaproteobacteria bacterium
AGCGCAACGGCGATGCGTCGTTCCAAGATTTGGTGGCAAAGGGCTATCTGCCGGAAGCGATTTTGAACTATATCGCCCTCCTCGGCTGGAACCCTGGCGACGAAAGAGAAATCTTCTCACTTCAAGAACTTGAAAAATGTTTTTCAAGTGAAAGATTAAATAAATCACCGGCAATTTTTGATATTACCAAACTGACTTGGATGAACGGTTGCTATATCCGTAACCTGTCGGCCGAAGATTTTCACGCGTTGGCACTTCCTTACTATAAAGAACTGCCGCAAACGCTTGATTTTAAGGCCTTAAGTGCGGTGTTGCAACCGCGTGTCGAAACTTTGGCGCAGATTCCGACAGAAACCGCATTCTTGGCGCAAGTGCCGGCATATTCAAACGAACTCTACATCAATAAAAAGATGAAGACGGATACGGATATTGCCTGCAAGGCGTTAGAATTGGTGTTGCCGGTCTTAAGCGGTGTAACCGATTGGAATAACGAAACTTTATTTGAAACGCTGAAAGGTGTTGCGGTTGCGAGCGAGATGAAAAACGGGCAAATTCTGTATCCGGTGCGGATAGCGCTTTCGGGACAAGAAACGACACCGGGCGGCGCAACCGAGCTTGCTTGCGTTTTGGGTAAGGCCGAAACGATTAAACGCATTGAAAATGCAATTAACAAATTAAAACAATAACTTATCGGAGGAAATTATGAAAATACTCAATTTAACTTTGGCTTCTTTGTTGTTGGCGGCACCGGCTATGGCCGCAGATATGGCAGATGATTTCAACACTATTGATGTCAACGGTGACGGTGTGATTACGCCATCGGAAATGGCTACGGCGCAACGTGCATCTTTGGGCGAACAAAACGACGGCATTATGAATCTGCTTGATAAAAACGGCGACGGCTCGGTTAGCAATGAAGAATATATGACCTTTTATGGCAAACTTGCGACCGGCGACAAAGAATTAGAGCAAGTCAAACAACAGTTCAATAACTTAGATAAAGACGGAAGCGGTGATATTTCGGCCGAGGAACTCGGTTCGTTCCGTCAGGGTTCGCTCGATAGAGAAAACGAGGAGTTTTTCAAGGCGGTTGATACCGACAAAGACGGACAAATCTCGAAAAAAGAATACGATGCGTTTGTTCAGGGTATGGAAGGATTATTTAAATCCGTCGGCTCGGATTATTTGAAATAAGCTCTACATCAAAACATTGAAAAAGCTGCTTTGAAATAATTTTCGAGGCAGCTTTTTTATGTCTGTTTTCCAAAGCATAACACTTGACTCCGAGCGTTTTTTTCTTTATCGTGTGCATTACAAATCTTATAATTATAAAAAATGTATCATTAATTCAAAATATTATTGCTTATGAACAAACTGATTGCTTTTTGCAAATCGTATCTCTCAGAGATATTGTTTGCGCTTGTTGTGGTAATTGTCTTCATCACATGTGTGTGGATATCTAATGTTGTTTTGGCTTGTTGGAGCGTTCTTTTGCTACTCGTCATTCGGTCTCTTTTACACGTTGACGATTCAAAATTTCAGGGACCGTTTTTGGTGCCTCTCAGGACGGAGAATGATTATGACCCGAAACCGGAACCGGCCGATAAGTTGCCCTATGTTTATTTTGATAAACCGGTAGAGCAAAAGCCGCACACCATTCGCTATTATTCGCCGTATCTCGGGCTGGAACAGGAAATTCCTTTCAGACCGCGTAAAGAGCGCGGCAAAGCGTTTGACGATGTTCGCGGAATAGTCGTGGCCGATAATCTTGTGTTGCTCAGAAGCATTCTGTTTACATCGAATTTTCCCGATGATATTCGGGAGATGGCTAAACAGTATGAGGGACGTTTCCCGACCGAAGCCGAGATTGAGCAAATCTACGCCAAATTCAAGGAGATTAACCAAAATCTCTACGAGTGCGGCGAGCCGTTGCTCCAAAAGCGGAAATATCTTTACACATCCGGCGACGAAGCGGCCGACAAGTCAATGAACTACTGTCTGAACTTTGCAAACGGACAGAAGTCGTTGGCCGATTGCGATAGCCATGTTTGTGCGGTGTTGGTCGAGCAAATGCCGTTTGAGGCAAAAGTCCCCGAAGCATCTTGTGAACAGCACTCGGATAAGGCCGACAACGGTGATGAGTTTGATGTGTTGTGCGAGGTGAACGGGCAAAAGGTGCGTCTGCCCTTTTCTAAAAGAAATTCGGGCAAGCCGATTGGAATTTTTCCGTTCAAAAACAGCGCCGTATATCTTGAACTCGACGAAGTGGAGAACAAAAAGCACACCGACAAGGATGTTGATGAAAACAGATTGCTTGATGAGCATTTTTGCTGTGCGCGTGTTTCCAAGGTTGTTGACCGGCTGAATCTCTACCTCAAAGAGATGGGTAAACCCGTGTTAGAGGGCTCGTATCTTGCCGACAGTTCATATATGCAAGGTTGCGGCTGGATAATCGGTTTTGACAACACCGGAGATTATCACGGCGGCAATGTTCCGGCAAAACTTCGTTACATGGGACGTTTCTACGGAAAATGCCAAAAGTAAAACCTAAACTTTGCAGCGTATGGGAAAGCAGACTATTCAATTTACGGGGAGCGTCAAGGAAGTGCGCACATTCGGTCAGTGTGTTATTTTGTGTTTGACAGCTTCCAAGCCGAAAAAGCTCCGCAACAAAGTCGTCCGATTTTGCGTAACGAGCTACAACTGCCCTCACCTGCTCAGCTGGGCTAAAGTTGAAGTCGGCGCAGAAGTGGCAATAACGCGCAAATGCCGCGCCGAAGATGCCGAAAACGTGTATTATTCGCTCAACATCATAAAATCAGAAGTGGTTGATGCGAATTTTGACTTTTAATAAAACTCCCTCGCCGCCGTAACAGGCCGCGAGGGATTTTTTTTGTTTGACTCCGAGCGTTTTTTTATTTATCGTGTGCGTTACAAATCTTATAATTATAAAAAATGTATCATTAATTCAAAATATTATTGCTTATGAACAGAACAGATGAAGCCGTCAAACTCTTTCAAAAGAAGTATGGCAAAACGCCGGAAGAGTTGGGATTTCCGGTAATCGACATTTATGAAAAGCAACACGCTTTCATCTATGCCGTATCCGCCGAAGCAATTGAGGCCTACAAACTCCAGCAAAACATTGTCCGTTGGATGATTAAGTGGTATGTGTGGCCGATAGCGGTTGCTTTCGTGCTCTGGCTTGTCGGGTTGGCAAAATCGCAAGATATTTGGCATCCGATGTGTGTTTTGACCTATATCTTTTATGGTATATGGTTGGTGTTGTTTATCGGTTTGCGTATCAAAGTCAAGCCGACAAAACCTCTGGTTAAAATGGGTGAAACCGTGATTTATTTGAACTACGGCAAAACTAAAACAAAAACTTATGAAAGAAACAACGAATTGTAACGAAAACATTTTCTTAGGAAAATTGTTTTTGGTCGGCGCTGTTGCCATTTATGCCGGTTATTACTTGGGATTTACCGAGGTTTCCGGCTGGTCGGCAAAGTTTTTTTGCAGCGTTGCGGCTTTTGTTTTGGAATTCTGCTGGCTGACACTCGTGGCCCTGTATGCCAAAACGACTTGGGATTGCGGAAAACTCCTGTTTTTGAACTTACTGGTTCTCACCGGTTTGGTCGGAATATCCGTGTATTTGAGCAAGCCGTATGTCAGCTCTGAAGCGGCGTTGATAAAACTTGCCATTTTGGTCGGTGTGTGCTTTTTTCTGTTTGGCTGGTTGGCTTTGTTTACCATTGTCAAATATAAGAAAATACTCCCCGAAGATGACGAGCAACAGACGGAAAACCCTCAAAACATTACAAGCGTATGACAAAAGATGAGATTTTTGCGCTGATTGAACGTGTTGAAAAAGCTTGTCCGCCGGAATGTCAAGTGGAAATCGTGCCGACCAAACAGTCGGAAGAAATCTGGCTTGTCATTGTTCAGTTTTTGTCGGCGCAAATTACGCCGGCGGCATGGACTCCCGACAGCACGTATTGGGAAAGCGAAAAGCTGAAATCGTTTTTTGAGGAAAATCCCGCTTTGAAAAAGGCGTATTTGTGGGAGAAACAAACCGTGCATAACCTGCATTATGAAAAAATTCTTCCGCTCCTCGACGATGCGGCGCACTTTAGAGCCGTTTATTGCCACGACCGTCAATTTGTGTTTTATGCACATACTTTCGGATGTTTTGACGACTGTGCCAATCGGTTTGACTATGTCGGCATCAAGTCAAGAGAAAATGAGGATATCAAGTATGTCGGCACATGCAGACACAGCGATTTTCTGATTGAGCATCTGATGGTGACACGAAAAGAACTCTAGATTAAATCCCTCGCCGCCGTTACGGGCTGCGGGGGATTTTTTTTAGTTAAATTTTTTGCTTGCTTTTTCGATAATTTTCGTCTAAACTCTTTTTCAGAATTCAAATTATAGTGTTAAATTATTAAGAACCTCACGAAAAGGCGTGAGTTGTTGTAATATTATGGCTTATCAACTCGACAAAGAAAGTCTCAGGATGTTTGGTATTCCCGAGAAATTTGAAAAGTTATTCGGCAACATTTTCGAGGGCGAAGATGGTGGTGTTTATGCCGCATACGGCGAGACGATGCACTTGTTGGCAAAAAATTCCAAAGCTTATCCCATCACTCTCGGTAGGACCGAACTTCCCGAAGATGTGGCGGAAATGCGCAAGAAAATTTACGCTTCCA
>JAFYFJ010000049.1 GCA_017543835.1 Alphaproteobacteria bacterium
ATCTACGGCTTCCACCACAAAGGCCGCCTTGCCTTTCGCTATCATATCCTTAACTTTTTCGAACCCTAATATTAAATCTCCGGCTTTACGGGCAAGATTGAGGGCGTCTAAACTCCGCTTTTGCAAAATTTTCTCGACAATCTGCGGCAAATCTTCGCTCATAATTGTCTTGGTGTGCAAAATTTTGTTCAACGGGTTCGGTTTGGACGCCAGCTCCGTCAACATTTTTTTGGAATTTGAAAGATAAAATCCGTGACCGTCGAGCTTTTTATTAAAGTCCGGCACAACCGTTCCGTCTTTGAGCAAAACAAAGCGCAACAGTTCGTCTTTGGGCAATATCTTGCCGCTGACCACGCATTTTCTGGTTTCGACTTCCTTCGACATACCTTACCCTTATCTGCTTTATTCGCTTTCCTGTTCGTCAAACCAACCGGCTTTACGACGCGCCGCCATGATAATATCATTGGCTTCGCTTTCGGAAACCGCATTTTCACCCAGAATATCTATCAATTCATCGGCCGCCAAATCAGCCAAATCTTCGATGTTTTTCACATTATTTTCCGCCAATGTGATAATCATTTCCGGTGCCAAGCCCTCAACCGCTTTCATGCTTTCGTCAATTTTCAAGGCCTTACTCTTGGCGTTGAATTCCTTATCACGTTCGGCAACAAAATCTTTAGCACGAGATTGCAATTCGGTTGCGATATCTTCATCAAAGCCCTCGATTTCCGCCAGTTCTTTGAGGTCGACATAAGCAATTTCATCAACTGTGGTGAAGCCCTCGGCAATCAACAGATGCGCAATCATATCATCAACATCGAGCGCATCCATAAAGCGTTGCGTGCGAACTTTGTTTTCGTTTGAGCGACGTTCTTGTTCCTGCTCCTCGGTCAAGACATCGATATTGGCACTCAACAACTGCGATGCCAATTTTACATTTTGACCGCGACGACCGATGGCCTTTGACAATTCTTCTTCCGAAACAACAACTTCGATATGACCGTTTTCTTCATCAAGCACCACCTTGATAACTTCTGCCGGTGCCAACGCATTAACAATGTATTGTGCTTTGTCGTCGGAATACGGAACGATATCGATTTTTTCGCCCTGTAATTCGGTCACAACCGCCTGAACTCGGATGCCGCGCAAACCAACGCATGCGCCGACCGGGTCTATCGTTTTATCATTGGCTTTGACCGCGATTTTGGCCTTAGAACCCGGGTCACGCGCCACACCCATAATTTGCACCACGCCATCATAAATTTCCGGCACTTCTTGCGTGAACAATTTTGCCATAAAGTCCGGACATGTGCGTGAAAGGAAAATCTGCGGACCTTTCTTTTCGCTGCGGACATCTAAAATATACGCACGAACACGGTCGCCCGACTTAAATTTTTCGTGCGGAATAATCTCGTCATAACGCAAAACAGCTTCGTCATTTTTGCCGACTTCGACATATACATTGCTGATAAAGCCGCGGCTGTTCTGCTCAACCTTTTTAACCGTGCCGTTGATGATGGTGCCGACTTTGTCTTTGTATTCTTCATACTGTTTGTTGCGTTCGGCAACTTTTATGCCTTCCATAATCACCTGACGCGCGGTTTGCGATGCAATACGGCCGAAATCAATCGGCGGCAACGGGTCGATGATGTAATCGCCGACTTTATATTTTTTATTATATGTTTTGGCAACACTCAACGGAACTTGCGCCGACGTGTTTTCAATAACGGCATCATCCGCCACCACTTCACGATAGCGATAAAGAGCAATCGCACCGGTTTTACGGTCGATTTGCGCCCGCACGTCATGTTCCATACCGTATTTGGTGCGTCCGGCTTTTTGAATAGCGATTTCAATGGCCTTAAACACATCTTCTTTATCAATATTTTTGTCGCGTGCAAACGAATCTGCTACGGCAACAATTTCCGGTCTCGGCATATTTTCATAATTTTCCATTTTTGTATCACCTCATAAAAGTTAAAATTCGGCAGCTTGATGTGCCGCCATATATTCTGCCCACAATTCGTCGGTCACCACCAGTTTGGCTTTGGCAACGACCGCGAACGGAATTGTGTATGTTGTGTCATCATCCGCCGTCAAAATGATATTATCATTAACAACGTCGGTAAGTTTGCCTTTAAAACGCTTACGGTTCTCGACCTTTTCTTCGGTTTCGAGTTTGATTTCATAACCTTTCCAGCGTTCAAAATGTTTGAGCTTGGTCAGCGGCCGGTCGAGCCCCGGCGAGCTGACTTCAAGCGAATAGCGATTTTCTATCGGGTCTTTTTCATCGAGCATATCGGAAAGCGCACCGCTGACTTTGGCGCAATCGTCAACCGTAATATCACGGCCGTCGAGTGTGTCTATCATCACTTGCAACGTCGGGTTGGCTTGCCCGATTGTCATCACGCGCACCAGTTCAAACCCTTCTTTTTCCACCACCGGCTCGATTAAGTCCTGTAAATAGTGTTTCTGCATTGTTTTTCCTTTAATAAAAAAGCGGGGCTTTTCAGCTCCACTTTGATAATATTTGTTATGTTGTCAACACATATAACACAAATTTTTGATTTGTAAAGAACTTTTTTGCAAGTTATACACTTTCTCAGCTATACAGCAGGTCAAGCAGTTTGCCTAC
>JAFYFJ010000050.1 GCA_017543835.1 Alphaproteobacteria bacterium
CAAATTCCGGCTCGCCCGGCGTCCACCTTTGCATACCCCAAAAGGCCGAGAACACAAAGGTTTCCGCTCATTTTTAAAAATATACAGTTTGTATTGTAGCAGAAAAGTGCTTAACAGTCAATTAACACACCCCAAAAAACACATAGAAAATTCGTTATATTACTTTAGTAATATTTTTACCCCCACTTAGAGTCGAGTATAACTAGGGTTTGAGGGATTTTTTGTCATCAAAAAAAGGGGGTATTTTTCGCTATTCTGAGATGCGTTTTTTCGCCCTTTTGAAATGCGTTTTTTCGTCATCGTAAGTTTTTCTCTTTCCTGTCATCGTGAGGAGCGAAGCGACGTGACGAACTCCGCACGCCAGTGCAGCTACGACCTCTGCTATCGGACTAATCGTCCGAAGATTCTCACGTCAGCCGTTCCGGCTTCCTCAGAATGACGTGTATGTGTTTTCTCTGTGCATTGTTCTCGGCTGTTAAGTGTATTTTAAGATTCCGCTTTTTATGATGAATTTATCAGCAAAGGAGGAGAATATGGCAGATAATACCAATGCACTCAAAGCAAAACAATTTGCGGTCGCGCTGTTTAACGCTATCGACGCAAAATATAAACCGACGCACGCGCTCAAAATCAAAATCGACCATAACAACATCAACAAAGACCTCAAACAAAAATGTGCGGCACACCCGTTTAATGTGCTCGGCTGGACTTTGGTGAACTTTGAAAAGGCATTGGTCGGCAAAAAAAATTGGAAAACCGAGCCGGTGCCGTTTTTGTGGATTAAAGTCGCCGAAAAAGAAGGAAAATATCAGCACGGATATGTCGTCTTGGGCGGCAATAACACACAGTCGGATAAAATTCAGGAAGCCATCGATAAAGCACGCGAACAACTGCTCGGAACTATCGAGGTTAATCTGCTCAAAATCAGAAGTGTCGCCGATTTGGAAATCGACCCGACGCTGATTTCGTATATCGACGCCGACGGTAACGCGAAACTGCGCAACATCATCGCCTACAAAACAATTTTGGGCGGTTAAATATTTTTATTCCCTCAAAAAATCTTGAACGCGGCAAAAATTATGCGCGTGCGGTGCGGCAATATATTGTTTATGCCACCTTTTTGCCTTGATTCGAGCGTTTGGATTTGGTGCGTGTTTTTGATGCGGCCTTTGCCACGGTATGCGCTTGTGCGCGTTTTTCAACAACCGACGGCGTCGGCACGATTATTTCTTCCGGCTCAACTTCTTGTTCTATCGGCATAACTTCCGGCTCCGGCGGTAAATCTTCCGCAATCGGCGCAACATCAGGCCGCTTTTTGTTTTCCGTCGCACGCCAAAAGCCGCCGAAAAACATCGCAACTCCAAAGAGCAAAACCAAAATCTTTACCATATCCGTCTCCCCGTTTTTTGTTATGAAATTAAGCGTAACACCATAACCTTAAAAAAATGCTAAAACTATTCCGTTTTCATATCAACCAAATCCGCGGCGGTATGCCGAATCAGCCCCGATGCCCACTTGATAATCAGCAAACCGCCCAAGCCGCCGACCACGGCATCGAGCCATACCAAGCCGGCATATTTCCCCACAAGCAACGCCGCAATCGCCAATACCGAAGTCAGCGCATCCGCCAAAATGTGATAATACGCCGCTTTGAAGTTATAATCCTTATCGTGCCGATGGTCGTGCCCGCGCTCCATAAGCCATATACACGCGGCATTGACCGCCAACCCGATAATCGCCACCGCCAGCGCCTCGTTAAATTCAATATTCAGCGGATTGAGCAAACGTTCCGCCGCCTCTGCGATAATCCAAATCCCGACAACGCCCAAAAACAAAGCGCTGGTATATGCCGCCAAAGTGCCGATTTTTTCGGTCCCGTGCGGAAATTTATCTGTCTCCGCACAGCGCCGCATCAACACATACGCCGCATAGGTCAGCCCCAAAGCCAGCGCGTGCGTCCCCATGTGGTAGCCGTCCGCCAACAACGCCATCGAGTGCGACCAATAGCCGTAAGCAATTTCCGCCGCCATTGTGACGACGGTCAGCACAATTACCCACAATGTTTTGCGCTCGTTTTCGTGTGTTATTTGCCGGTTGTGTCGATGTGTCATTTTACTCTCCGTCGTTTAATTTTCCGCCAGTGCTTCTTCTAAAAACTCCGCCGCATCGGCAACGCAATCCGGACATTCGCGCAGCACGATTTTGGTTTCGATTCCTTTTAATTCTTTACATTGAGTTGCGCTGTTACGTTTTTGAAATTGCGTCATAATTTCACGCATTTTACGCGCCGACGCAATCCTGTTTTTGCACGCCAGTCCGAGCACGACACCAGCCCCGACAAGCGCCCCGCAAGTGCCTTCCGTATTCCCCATACCGACGGCAAACGCGTTGCCGATATTTAAGGCCGTTTCTTCATCAATTCCGGCCTTGTCGCAATAGGTGCATATTATCGCCTGTGCGCAATTACACTCTCCCGTGCGTTTCTTTTCCGCCGCCACGTTTTTCCGCGTTTCCATATTCGTCCTTTCGTCCTCGTTTATGGCGTTAATTTTATGCCGTTTCGCAAATATTGCAAGCACTTCGCATAAATTATCACAAAAAAGAGGAGGCCGCAACCTCCCCTTTTGATTTCCGCTCTTAATCCAAAGTCCTATTTTGCCAACATTTCCAACGCTTTATCGCTGTATTCTTTCATTGTTTCGGCACTTTTGCGCAATTTGGCGTGTTCTTCAGCCGAAAGTTTCGGCGTAATCACGTGATAAACACCGTTGCGATTAAGCACTGTCGGCAATGAAAGGCATACATCGTTAATACCTTCAACATTGGCGTGATGCGACGAAACGGTCAAAATCGAATGGTCATTATGGGATATGGCGCGGCAAATTTTGGTCAACGCACCGGCAATACCGTAAGCGGTAGCTCCTTTGCCCTCAATGATTTTATATGCGGCTCGCACCACACCTTCATTGATTTCGGCCTTTTTGGCATCATCAAGCGTTTTTCCGACATCGGCGGCATATTCTTCCAAAGTCAGCGTTCCGGCTTCCGCACTCGACCAAATCAGCACCTCGCTGTCACCGTGTTCGCCCAAAACATCGGCGTGCACCGACCGCGCCGATACCTCTAAATAATCTGCCAAAAGCGTGCGGAAACGTGCTGTATCCAGCGCCGTGCCGCTACCGATAACGCGCTCTTTTTTAAAGCCCGAAAGTTTGAGCGCAACTTCGGTCATAATATCCGCCGGATTTGACGTAATCAGCAAAATCGTGTCCGGCGCATATTTGACGATTTGCGGAATAATACTCTCGAAAATGCGCACATTACGCTCTAACAAATCAATGCGGGTTTCGCCCTCTTTTTGATTGGCACCGGCGGTTACAATCACAATATCCGCGCCAGCCAAATCGGCATAATCTCCCGCGTTGATTTTAGCCGCGTTTGCAAACGGTGCCGCGTGAGCAATATCCGTGGCTTCGGCCACCGCTTTTTTCATATTGGTATCCACCAAAACCACATTATGCGCCACGCCCGTCGTTATCAACGAAAATGCCGTCGCACTGCCGACAGAACCGACACCGATAATTCCTACTTTCATCTTTTTTCTCCTCAAAAATTTTTTTATACTATTTATATTACTCTGTTGCAAATTGCAACACTTTTCGGAAAATATATTGACAAGCGTGCGGCAAAATTATAGTGATATTTCTTAAGGAGCTAAAATGATTAAAACCAATGTAATGCGTATTGTCGAAACGGCAAAAATACCCTATACGGCGTATGAGTGGGAGCCGGTTAACGGTCTTGATGCCGAAACGGTTGCCGGATATATCGGCAAGCCGGCGGAACAAACATTTAAAACCTTAGTCACACAAGCACCGACCGACCAGCACGGCTTTAATCATTTTGTGTTTGTTATTCCGGCAAACAAAGAACTCAGTGTTAAAAAAGCGGCCGCGGCGGCCGGCGTTAAAAATGTCGAGATGTTGCCGCTCAAAAAATTGTTGCCGCTGACCGGATATATTCACGGCGGTTGCTCACCGGTCGGGATGAAAAAAGCGTTTCCGGTGTTTATTGATGAAACAGCAATTTTGTTTGATACATTTTTTGTCAGCGGCGGCAAAGTCGGCTTAACTTTAGAACTCAATGCCGAAGCGTTGGCTGATGCCATCGGTGCCAAATTTGCCGATTTGACACTCGACTGATTTTCAGTTAAAGCGCATAAAAAAACTCCGTCTGCATTGTTTGCACACGGAGCGTTTTATTTTATGGCCGCTTAATAGCCGATAGCGTAGTTTAAGCTGCGGATAATCATATTTTGCCGTGAGGCATCGGCCGGCGTAATAACTTTGCCGCACTCATCGCTACGCTTTCTGAGCGCCGTCGCATCCGAAGACGCAAAGAAATTGTTCGACAGCTCGACAATGCGGTCATAGCGTGCCTGTTTAATACCGACGGAAGCCGCATAATGTCCGGCCGCCGCGACCATATTTTTGTTTTCGCCCTGTCCTAAATAATTCAGGCAATATACCACCGCCTCATTTTCCGTATTTATCTGCGGAATAAGTTTTGACGCACGCGAATTATCGACAAGCGGTTTGGCCGGTGCTTTTGCCGCCGGTTTTGCCGCCGGTTTGTTTTCGACCTTTTTAGCCGCCGTCGGTGTTGTTGCTTTGGCTTGAGCCGGTGCTTTGGCCGCTTCGCCTTTCAAGCGTCTGATTTCTTGTTCGAGTTCCTTATTTTTAGCTTCGGCGGCATTACGTTCTTCACGCGCGGTGATAATTTCCTGCTTAGCGCGTTCGACCAAAGTTTTGTATTCGGCAAGTTCCGTTTGCGACATGGTTTGTTCGGCCGCGACCGTTGCCTGTTCGGTTGCTTCCGTTACCTGTTGTGCCGCGGCTTTTGCTTGCTCGGCGGCGGCTTTTGCCTGCTCGGCGGCGGCAGTCACTCTTTCGGCCGCGGCGATAGCTTTTTCATCCGCCCGACTGCTTACCGGCTCCGCAACTTTTGCCGCAGATTTTTCGACGGCTTCCCGCAAAATCGGCGCCACATTCGGCACTTCTTTCTTTTCGGCAATCAAAAGCGGTGTCCAGCCCTTTGCATTTTCGGCTTGCAAATCGGCGCCGTTTGCCAACAATGCTTTGACGATTTCGACATTATCGAGTGCCACCGCATAGTGCAACGCCGTATTTCCCTGTTCGTTTGCCGCATTAACGTTTTCGCCGTTTGCCAGCAACTTTTGAACTTCCGCAAGATTATTTTGCTTAACGTTTTCAATCAGCGCATCTAACGAAGCGTGAGCTTGCGCGGCAAACAAAACAAAAAATGCCGCCAACAGACCTTTTTTCATACCATTCTCCTTTTACTGTCTGCACAATCTTATCTGATAATAAACGCTTTTATTTATTTTGCAACAATTTAATTCATACACCGCTCAAGACGCGTCGTATTTCTGTTTATATCATGGCGAAAGCGCTTGCAAAAAACGCAGGTTCGGCCATAATCAAATAAGTTTCAAAAAAATTATTCGGAGGATTTATAAAATGGTTAGTTTAGGTATCGGCGGTCTTATCGCTATTGGTGTAGGGTTGCTTGCTTTATGGGTTTTCAGCTTGCGACGCGTGGTGCCGACCAATGAAGTGCATATCATTCAACGCGGCTCGGAAACAATTTCTTACGGCAAGGGCTCAAAAGATAATCACGGCAATGTTTATTACGAATTTCCGGCGTGCATACCTTTAATCGGTGTGACGCGCACGATTTTGCCGATTTCGGTGTTTGATGTCACACTTGTCGCATACGAAGCATACGATAAAGGACGTTTGCCGTTTGTGGTTGATGTGAAGGCATTTTTCCGCATTTCCGATTCCAACACGGCGGCGGCGCGAATCAGCAATTTTGACGAGCTCAAGAGCCAGATTACCGACATTGTGCGCGGCGCGGTGCGTTCGATTATGGCCAATGCCGAGCTTGAAGATATTATGGGCGAGCGCGCCATTTACGGTTCGCGCTTTACCGAAATGGTGAAGGAGCAACTCGGGAACTGGGGCGTTGAGCCGGTGAAAAATATTGAGTTGATGGATGTTCGCGATTCAAAAGATTCCGATGTTATCGGGAATATTATGGCTAAAAAATCCTCTGAAATCGAGATGCAATCGCGTTCGGAAGTCGCTTCAAATATGAAAAAAGCGCGCGAGGCGGAAATTATCGCCAAGCAGGAAGTCGATTTGCGGCAAGAAGAAGCTAATCAGCAAGTCGGTATGAAAAAAGCCACCGTGCAACAAGAAGTCGGCTTAGCAGACGAACGCGCCAAACAAGCGGTTAAGGAACAAGCCAAAGTTACGGCTGAAAAAGAAATGGAAGTTTTGAAAGTCAACCAAATCAAAAAAGCCGAAATCGATAAGGAATCCAACATTATTTTGGCCGAACAACAAAAAGCCGTGGCGGTTAAAAATGCCGAGGCAGTCAAAGCGCAAATCGAGCTCAATGCCGAAGCCGACAAAAAGCAAATCGAACTGCGCGCCGAGGCCGATTTGAACAAGGGCTTGAAAGAAGCACAAGCGATTGAAGCAAAAGGTAAAGCAGAAGCCGAGGCGAAAAAGCAGATGGAATTGGCGCCGGTTAATGCGCAAATCACGCTTGCCAGAGAAATCGGCGAAAATCAGGGCTATCAGGATTATCTGGTGCGGCTCGAGCAAATTAAGGCACTGTGCGAAGTCGGTATTGAACAAGCCAAAAACTTGGGCAAAGCCGATATTAAAATCAACACAATGGCCAACACCGTGCCGGCCGGCGTGTCGAAAGTTGCCGATATTTTTTCGGCGCAAGGCGGCTTAAATTTGGCCGGGATGCTCGAAACTATGTCACAAAGTCCGATTGGGCAGAAAGTGATTGACAAGGTTGTCGGCGAAAGCAAATCTACCAAGAAAAAGGAAGTCAAAGAATAGTAACCTAAAAAAAAGCGCACCCCCTGTTCTTGTTTAAGAAACAGGGGGTGTTTTTTATCGCTTTTTGTCAGTCCAAATGCCGATGATCAGCAATATAAACGCGGCAATACCGCAGAAAGAGGCAAGCGTGCCGCAGAGATTGCCGAGGCGCTCGGGGATTTCCTGTCCGGAAAAATATTCGTAAATATCAAATATTCCGCCCATCGCACAGATTAAAATCCAGCAGATAGCGGCAATGATACCCCACGCCGATACTCTGTTTGGCATATTCTCGTTCAGCGCATTGCTCACTCCGACTGCCATCAGAATGAACATCCATACCATTGCTGCTTCTGTTAGCAGTGCGGCAGGCGAACCCAGACGGCAAAATATCAGTTGCGCCACCAGAGCAAAGAAAGCCGCGCATGTTGCAACAATGGCAACCATGGCTCGTGCATTCTCTTTATTCTCTTTCTTCAGGCACACGGCACGATACTTCTTGATGCTGAATGTCACAATTCCAACGATGCCAACTAGCATCAATGCATCCCAGATAGGTCCTGTCGAAAGCCACAACCCGCCAGCGAGCAAAGCAATGGGAACCAGCACAAGCAGAATTGAAAACACCTCATTGAAAATTTTGAGTTTCTTCATCTTTTTTGAAAATTTTTGGTGAAACAAATATATAACTAATCACGAAATTCTAACTTTCAAAACTTATGCTTTTGAGATGTCGGCAAAGCTGACAAAGGAGTAATATCTAAATCCTTAAAGCATAATTATATTGTTTTGATATTTTCAGATTACATCTGTTTGACAAAATTGTCAAGATATTTTTGACAATAAATGCGGATAATTTTCATAAATGCTTTGCACCGCACATTAAATCGTGTATGTTGAGTATGAATAATCTCTATAACGAAAGGAACACAAATGAAAAAAATCGCAATTTTAGGTATGATGTTGGCTGTTGCGGCTTGTGCCGAATCTTCGGGCGGCTTTTTATCATCATTGACCTCAACCGATGCCAATTCTTCGGTGCGTCAAAAAATGCAGGCCTGTATGTTGACCGAGGCACAAAACAAATTACAAGCCGGCACTCTGTTTTCGCAGGGTTTGAGCGCAACCGCCGATGAATTGGTCGCAACTTGCGCCAAAAAATTGGCTTTGCAATCGGTCGGCATTACCGATGAAAATAAAACTGCCGCAGAAGGCATTATCAACAGCTTGAAAAATATGGCACAATAGTTTTGATGCCGCAAAATCAAAGAGGAGATTCTTTTACGAATCCCCTCTTTTTTTGTTTGCAAACTTTGTTCAAATAATTACTTCAAATCCGAAGTGCAATGCGGGCACTTTTTGGCCTCGAGCGGAATATCCGAGCAGCAGAACGGGCACTTTTTGGTTGTCGGTGCCGCATTAGCTGCCGCATCGGCTTCCGCTTTGAGCATTTTTGCCTGCAAGGTATTCACCGCTTTAATCAAAATAAACACGGCAAACGCCACAATGATAAAGCTGATAACGGTGTTGATAAACGCGCCGTATTTAATTGCAACTTCTTCGGCTTCTGCCGACTTTTGCACCAAAACCCACTTCAAGTCGGAAAAGTCAACATTACCCAAAACCCAGCCGATTGGCGGCATAATCACATCTTCTACAAGTGAGTTCACAATCTTTCCGAAAGATGCACCAATGATAATACCAACGGCCATATCCATCACATTGCCGCGCATGGCAAATTTTTTGAATTCATTAAAAAAGTTTTTCATATTTTAAGTTCCTTTCTATCGATAAATTGGAAAATCGCGGCAAAGCGCCACAATTTTTTGCTTTGTTTGAGCAATCACCTCATCGGCGTTACCCGATTGAGCCAACGCGTCAATCACATCGCCGATGCAGTTGCCGATAAGCTCAAATTCTTTCTCCTTAAATCCGCGCGTGGTGCCGGCCGGAGTCCCCAAACGCACGCCGGAAGTTACTTTCGGCGGTTGCGGGTCAAACGGAATCGCGTTTTTGTTGCAAGTTATGTTGGCACGTTCCAACGCGGTTGTGACCACATCGCCGGTCAAACCTTTCGGCCGCAAATCCAC
>JAFYFJ010000051.1 GCA_017543835.1 Alphaproteobacteria bacterium
CAGTTCAGCTTTCTTCTCACCCTGAGGTGCGGGAGCATTAACCAGTGCGACATCTGTAGCCGCTGCGGTTTTCTGCTGTGCAACTGCACCGGGGATAGTGCTATAAGGGATGTCACTAGTTAGCTCCGTTTCACGCGGAACTGTCCTAAAGTGCTGAATGACTTTTGTTTCTCCGTCAATGAACCAACGTTCAACTTTCTGTCCTACTTGGACAAGAAGCCACTGGTCGTTAGGTGTCTTATACACCGAAGGAGTATTCTTTACATCCCTCAGGTAAATCTCCGGCTGGTCTTCAGCGTCAAGCCCGACGGAATCGACAACCAGTATGTCATGACTAATGTTGGCACGATGCGCCAGAGTCATTACTGTTCCCTTCTCACCATTGAATACAACCATAGCGTAGGAGGCCATGTCCTTCTTCACCCGCTTGTATAAATACGGGTTAATTGGGAGAGCCAAGTCGCCGGCATAAGCCACGAAACTTGTTCCGACCTTTTCGACCTTGGTCAATCCATACACCTGCTCTGCCTTACCGGTGAGAGCCACAAACAAGCACACAAGTGCAAAAATAACTTTTTTCATGTCCATTCTTTTTTTGTGGAACGCAACACTGCTAATTACACTCTCCGCCACCTTTAACCGAAATCTTGCCTCAACTGCTACTATTGTTCACAGGAGTCTTGTTTGGGCTTAAGGTAAAAGAGAAGAACAAACCGCGCATTGTTCCGTTAGTAAAATATTTGAAAAAAAATTTTTCTACGCAAAAGAAGCCATGAAATGATTTTTGCTTAAATAAATTCATAATGGCTTCCAAAATAATTCTCTATAAAACATCTATATAGTAACACAAAGTTTTTCACTTTGCAATACTTTTTTGTCAAAAATTATCAAAAAATTAAAAAAATCTTTCTCAGTCGATGGTTTTGGCCCTATTTTTAGCCAATACCGCCGTGGCGGCCATACCGCTTTGCGCCCGTGTTTCCGCCAATATCTTGCGAATTTCCGGCATTTCCTCAATATGCTTAATATCGCGTCCGTAAGAATCCGGTAAATCGGTGCGCGCACCGTTTTTGAGCAAAAACTCAATCATCGCCATATCATATTTTTTC
Source organism: Alphaproteobacteria bacterium (assembly GCA_017543835.1). Lineage (GTDB taxonomy): Bacteria > Pseudomonadota > Alphaproteobacteria > RF32 > CAG-239 > RUG410. Next base: position 1,110 of record JAFYFJ010000051.1, read on the forward strand.
CCGATTCCCGAGCCGTCGTGAATATCCTGCCCGCTAACAACATCGGCGAGCGGCGTCGGTCCCGGATATATTTTGTCGTATTTATCATACAAGCGGAAGCTCTGCCCGACGTAGTCATCAACATCCGCACCGTGTTTCAGCTCGATTTCCACCAAATTGATATGCCCCGAACGCACCGCATACCGAAACGACGACTCCAAATTAAAGTCTGCCGGCCGATTGGTCGAAACACCGTTTGCAAGCAAATAGTCGAGCATTTCCGGATTATTGTTGTCGATGGCATAAAACGCCGGGTCTTTGCCGTGAACATCATTCACATTGATATATTTTCTGCACCCGTTTTCCACCAACGCCTTAACCACGTCCAGCCGATTTTGTTCGGCGGCAAAATGCAACAAACTGCGCTCTTTATCCATATCAAACGTATTGACATCGGCACCTTGCACCACCAAATCGGTAATTTTTTGCGCGGCATTTTCATCAGGATTTTTAACCACATTAATCAGCTCTTTGGTCAGCGCCTTAACCTGCTGACGTTCGGCCTTTTGCGCCTTAAAATCCTTAACCGTCGCCTTCACGCCGGTCACCATTTGCATTAAGCGTTGTTTGATGGAATCTGCCATTTATTGCTCTCCGTTTGTTTAACTGCAAAGGATTATACCCCGATTCGCCGCTTTTGTCAACAAATGAATCAAAGCCGATTTTCCGCCGATTCGGAACAATTTACAATGTGTTTAATATCACTGTCGGCATAATAAAACGGGCATAAAATAATCTTTTTAATCAACGGGTTATCCGGAAACGCGGCATAAAAGCGATAATTACGCGCCAACCGATTCGGTTGCTCGATAAACGCTTTTTTCGATAAGCCGAATGCCGCCGCAAAATATTCCAAATAACCGGTGCCGAAACAAAAAATCGTTTTCGGCTTATTATTCTTTTTAAGCAAGGCGGCAAAAAGTTCGCGCCGCGCCGGTATAACCGCTCTTTGATACTCGGCAAATGAGGTAAATCCCGTCTGTTGCGCCGCCGCATCACTTTGCCAATTATCCTTTTCTTCTTGACTTTTGAACGAGAGCGGAAACAGATTCAGCTTAAACGCATTTGAGCCGTCCGCAAAAATCCTCTCACCCGTTACTTTATGCGACAGACACTTATATATATCGTTCAACCGGTTTTCAAAAGCCCACGAACCTTTCGTAATATCAACATTTTTAGAATATGGACTTTCCGCACACTTCTGCCATTTTTCAAAACTTTCCGCAAAATCTTCACGCGCCGACCACTCCATACCGACAAACCAATATTCCGCCTGTTCGTCACCGCCGTCGATACCGGCATAAGGCGATGCGGCATATTGCAAAAAGCGCTTTTGTTTTTCCGCCGATTCGCCCATTTAATTCCCCTTAAATTTCTCGAACTTTGCGCTCATCTCGGCGGGCATCCGCGTCGGGCGGTGTGTTGCCACATTCATATAAATCACCTTAACTTCCAAGGTTGCCAACACTTCATCGCCGCGCAAAATTTCCTGCACCACCGTCGCGCTCGCCGCCCCGTATTCACGCACAATACAAGTAACGGTCAACGCATCGTCCAACACCGCCGATTTCAGATATTCGATATGGCACGAGCGCACCACAAAGCCGGTCTGATGCTGTTCCAAATCCGCTTGTTGATGTATCGTCAGCGCCCGCAAAAACTCGGTGCGCGCCCGCTCGGCAAACTTGAGATAATTCGCATAATACACAATCCCGCCGGCATCTGTATCTTCATAATACACCCGCACCGGAAACGCAAACACGCCGCCGACAACTTCGCCTTTTGCCGGCTCTGTCTTAAAATCCGTCATCAACTTCTCCCGTCAGCAAATCATATTGTCGGCTCGATTTTTGCGGCGTTTTAATTCCCAAATACTTATAACCGAGCTGAGAAATCACACGTCCGCGCGGTGTGCGTTGTAAAAAGCCGAGTTTGAGCAAAAACGGCTCAACCACTTCTTCGATGGTATCGCGTTCTTCCGAAAGCGCCGCCGCCAATGTATCAGCCCCGACCGGCCCGCCGCCGTAGTTATTGACAATGCAATTCAAATAGCGACGGTCAAAATTATCCAACCCGTAATCATCGACATCGAGACGTTTAAGCGCCATATCCGAAATGCGCTCGTCAATGATTTTTTGCGCCGAAACCGCACCGAAATCGCGCACGCGTCGTAGCAAACGTCCGGCGATTCGCGGTGTTCCGCGTGAACGTTTGGCAATTTCCATCGCTCCGCTGTCCGAAATCTCGATATTGAGCAAATTTGCCCCGCGTTGCACGATTTTTTTCAAGTCTTCGTGACTGTAAAAATCAAGCCGCAAAGGAATCCCGAAACGCTCACGCAACGGTGTTGAAAGCAAGCCCGAGCGCGTGGTTGCCCCAACCAATGTGAACGGTTGCAAATCGATTCGCACCGAACGCGCCGACGGCCCTTCGCCGATAATCAAATCCAGCTGAAAATCTTCCATTGCCGAATAAAGAACTTCCTCAATAGCCGGATTCAACCGATGAATTTCATCAATAAACAGCACGTCGTTGCGTTCCAAATTCGTCAGAATCGCCGCCAAATCGCCCGATTTTGAAATCATCGGTGCCGATGTTGCTCTAAAATTTACGCCGAGTTCTTTGGCAATAATCGACGAGAGCGTGGTTTTGCCGAGCCCTGGAGGGCCAAACAACAAAACGTGGTCGAGCGCTTCGCCGCGCTGTTTTGCCGCTTCGATAAATACCTTGAGATTATCGCAGACTTCGCGTTGTCCCACAAAGTCCTTGAGGGCCGTCGGGCGCAAACTGACCGGATTATTACCGATTTGCGCATCTTCCGGCTGTGCCTGCGGGCTGACTATTCTCGCATCTTCCTTCATTATTGCATATCCTTACTGACAAATTCTTTGAGTGCCAAACGAATCAATGTTGCAATATTCGCCTCCGGATTTTCCGCCAAAACCTTGGTCGCCGCCCGATACGCTTCCAACCGCTGATAACCGAGATTAACGAGCGCCGAAGTCACATCTTCGTTTTTGCCGTAATCAACATCGCTCGCCGGCAATTCTTTGATTTCAAGCGGTGCACCTTCTTCTTTTGCCGCCAAAATCGGCTGACTGTTGCTGACCGCCACCGGCACCGTCACGATTTTATCTTTAAGTTCGGTCACAATACGCGCCGCCAACTTCGGCCCCACACCTGACGCGCGGCAAAACGATGCCTTGTCTTGTGCGCTTATGGCCTGCGCCAACTGTGACGGCGTCAACACTGAGAGAATACTCAAACAAACTTTGGCACCCACACCTTGCACTTTGGTCAGCGTGTTAAACCACTCTTTTTCCCACACATCAGCGAACCCGAACAGCGAAATATCGTCTTCGCGCACCGTCATAATCGTCAGCAAAGTCGTTTCTGCGCCCACATTGAGCTTACCGAGCGTTTTGGCCGACGCCGCCACCTGATAGCCGACACCGTTCACGTCGATAATGCACGAATCTTCGCCGACGGTATCTATAATTCCGCGTAATTTTGCAATCATCTTCTTTTCCTCTCTTATGTTTTAAGCTAAACGAAATCGACGTGCCGCGCAAGTTTTTTATTGCGTTTCTGCAGAGCAAATAAACAAATTGACCTTTCTGCCGACATTATTGACAAGCACCTCGTATTTTGCTATAATTTGCATAACAGGGAGCAAAAAAATGACCAGACCGACCGACGAAGACGGATATCCGATTATCGACACATACGATGAAACATTGGCGCACAACAAAAAGTTGCGCAAAATATGGCATAAATTGACTGTTAATCCGGTTGTCAACGCTTTAAGGGAATCGCAACTGAATCCTTTCCGCACTTCCCTTCCCGTCAACGACAGCGTCAAAGAAATAATTGCACGCGACCAAGAACGCGCCAAAGGTGTGTTTGAATATGTTCATCGTCCGAAAGGAAGCCGACGCGGTGTGCGCCGCTATACCGAATTGGACTGTTCCGTTGATGAAGAAGCTAAAACATACGGCAGCGTTTCGCGCGGCGGACACGATGTGCTGGAATGGCTCCCGAAAAACGAAAAAGGCGAATACGATTTGTTTGCCGAAGAACCGATTGTGATTGCCGTTGTGCCGATAGACGGGCCGTCTTTGGTCGGGCACGTTTGTATGCAATACAAAGACCATATCGTTAATCGCCGCAACGATTATATGGATACCGGGCCGCTGTTTCAGGCATACGGGAAAAA
>JAFYFJ010000005.1 GCA_017543835.1 Alphaproteobacteria bacterium
CGAAGCATAACAACTTTACCGTTCAAATCGCCTAAATCCTCTATTGTTCTATATCCTTGCATAAATTTTTCCTCGTATGTATATGAAAAAATCCCCACCGGTTAGAGCATAACACGGTGGGGACATAAATTAGAAAATTAGCCGTTAACTTTTGCCATGTGAGCAATCAAATCCAACACTTTGTTGGAATAACCCCATTCATTGTCATACCAGCTGATAACCTTTACAAACGTATCGGTCAATTGAATACCGGCTTTGGCATCAAAAATAGAAGTATGCGGGTCGCCCAAGAAATCGGAAGAAACAACTGCATCTTCGGTATAAGCCAAAATGCCCTTCAATTCGCCTTCCGAGGCCTTCTTCATAGCGGCACAGATTTCATCGTATGTTGCCGGCTTAGCCAAATTAACGGTCAAGTCAACCACAGAAACATCCAAAGTCGGAACGCGCATTGACATACCTGTCAATTTGCCGTTCAAAGACGGAATAACCTTGCCGACGGCCTTTGCCGCACCGGTTGAAGACGGAATAATGTTGCCGGAAGCGGCACGACCACCGCGCCAATCTTTTGCCGACGGACCGTCAACTGTTTTTTGAGTAGCGGTTGTGGAGTGAACGGTTGTCATCAAGCCCTCTTTAATACCGAAAGCATCGTGCAAAACTTTGGCAATCGGTGCCAAGCAGTTTGTGGTGCAAGATGCGTTGGAAACAAACTGTGTGCCTTTAACATAAGATTCGGTGTTCACACCGCAAACAAACATCGGGGTATCGTCCTTAGACGGTGCCGACATAACCACATATTTTGCACCGGCATCGATATGGCCTTGAGCTTTTTCTTTGGTGAGGAACAAACCGGTTGATTCAACAACATACTCGGCACCGACTTCATTCCACTTCAAATCGGCCGGATTCTTTTCTGCCGTCACACGAATAGCTTTGCCGTTAACAACCAATTTACCGTCTTTAACTTCAACAGTGCCGTTGAAACGACCGTGCATTGTGTCGTATTTGAGCATATAAGCCATATAATCAACATCGATTAAGTCATTGATGCCGACAATTTCAATATCATTTCTTGTTTGAGCTGCGCGGAAAACCAAACGTCCGATACGACCGAAGCCGTTAATACCTACGCGAACAACCATATTTATTCTCCTAAAAAATTTGATGTGCGGCCAGCCCCGCACGGGCATAAGTTTCTAAAACTGCGGCTAATTTATCATTAAAGATAAAAATTTCAAGCAAAATTTTACATAACGGTTTAAAAATGTGCGAATCTTTGTAAAGCGGCAACAAAAAAACACCCCGGACATCAACGTCCGACGTGTTTTTTATCTTTACATAATACCTATTTTACTCGAGCCGCACATCGATGCGACCGACAAACTTGTCTTTCCGCCTAACCACATAAGTCAGCCAATAGCTGCCGTATTGATTGCTGATATACGCTGTCCAGTCATCGCCTTTCTGCGCCTTGCGGACAAATTCCCCATCGTCGATAATCACGCCTTTTTCGGGCTTATTCTTCTGTTTGAGCAAATCCAGCACCATCGCCTTATCTTCATCCAAAAGATTCTGATTTTTAGCGATTACCTTGACAATCTTTACCGAATCACTTGCGGAAAGTTGCGCAACATCATCTTTTTTCGAAGTCTGCGCATTGACTACGTTGGCGGCCATACTTATAAGCACAACTGCCAAAAACTTAACAATAATTTTCATAATACGAAAAATTTTCTCATTATGTATCACAATCGGCGAACAATGTCAAAACATATTCTGCCGTAAAAACATTTTTTTTGAAAAAGGATATTTTGCAGACACTCATTTTGAAACAGCGTATTACTGAAAATATCCATCACTTCTGTGCGTCATAAATTATGACATGATGATAACATTATATTTTTATTGATACTTTAAAATAATTATATAGTATTAAACTATGTGTTGCAATGTGCTTTTAGGAGTAAAAAAATGAAAAAAGTTATTCTTTGGTTGGGTAAATTACTGCTTGATTATGGTTCACTGCTTTATCTTCTTTTTATTATTTATGTAGCAGCACATAGTGGTGATGGTGGTATTCTTATTCTATTTGCTGGACTCGTTATTCTTGTAATGACTTTATTTTTACTATATTTACTTATTGATATTAAAGATAAATTATGTGATACTAATGAGACATTAAATAATCTACTACTTGTTATAAATAATCAATCATTCTCATTCACAGGAATAAAAGAAGATACCGGCGTTATAAATAGCATATTGACTGATGACCCTAAATTGTTTGAGAATATAAATAAAAATTTAATTTCAATAAATAATATATTAAGCAAGCAATCAATGATAGCTACCAATAATTCTGCTTTTGATGATACATCTGTGACGATGACAAAAAATAACCAACAAGACGTTGAAAAGAAGCAAAATACAGAGATAGTTGTGGTCGATAATAAAGACAATACATAAATTTATAGATATTTGATACGCCTTAAATTGCATAAAGTAAATTTAAGGCGTGCCCCGAAGGGTAAATCCGCTCGGTCGATGTTCGTCAGCGCCGCTCTCTACATTTTCCACCGCCATAACGGCTACCGCCGGCACATTTTCCGCAAGCGCAAAATGTGGCAGATATATTATTCAAATGCGCTCTATTTCTAAACCATAAACATTTCAACACTTTGCCCATATATATTTTATTCCGTCAAACCGGCAAGCGCAAAGTTCTATCTTTCTTTGGCGGCAATCAGCCCTTGCAACAAAGCCGAAATCACCGGACCGGTCTTTTCCAGCCGTTTTTTAATCTGATAGCGCCTTTTATAAACCTTAACCATCGGATTTTGACGCGCTTTTTGCGAGATTTCTTCTTTATGCTTTTGATAATAGCGCTGACCGGCCTCTTTGCGACCGGCGCTCATATTATGCTTGCGGTCCAGCTCTTTCAACAACTCCGGATTTTCCGCCTTTATCCGCGCCCGCCGTGCATTATGCCGCTCGCGAATTTGCTCTTTGTTTTTGGCACGATAAACGGCATTACGTTTATTGTTCGCCTTACGCTGACGCCGTCTTTCCGGCGCCGACAATGTGTCTAAGGGCTTATAATACGACTTGCGCTTTTCCGGATGTTCGGCCCGATATTGACGCATACGCAGACGCGCCTTTTCGCGTTTTTGCGCCGCTTTTTCTTCTTGTTCTTTAGCCAAACGTTCTTTTTCCTGTTGCTGTCTTTCTTTCTCCAGCTTTTCCTGTCGCTGTTTTTCCTGCCGCCGCTTTTCCATCTCCTCGTATTCGCGCGCCTTAAGTTCAAGCTCTTGCCGTCTTTGCTCTTTGCGTTCACGTTCCGCACGCTCGCGTTCTTCGCGCTTAAACTTGGCCTCGGCCAAAGTTACCATCACTTTTTCGACTTTTTCCGGAAAATATTGATTATAAATCTGCTGCGCCTTCATAAATTGTATGTTGATAATGCGGCTGGCCGGCTTGGCTTCCGTCGCATTGTTAAGCTTGGCAAAACTGCTCGGCGTCATAATCCAATTTTGCGTTTCGTTCAGCGGAATTTTTATCGGCAGCAACGCATATACCGCGTCGATTGTTTCTTCGGCAAAATAGCCGTTAAATTCCACAATACGTTCAATATCCGCCGCATACATCAGCTTTTGCAACGGGCTTTGCTTTACAAATTCTTCGATTTCTCTGATATTATCCGGTCTGCCGCCCATCACGGCACAGAACACATCAGATAAATTTTCCGGTTTTGTAATATTCAGCTTTTGCATTTGCAACCCCTGACGGCTGATATTATGCGCGCATTAATCGAATTTGCGGCCGATACACTGATATTCAAAGCCGAGTTCAAGCGCTTCTTCCGGTTTCAGCATATTGCGGAAGTCCATAATCTTTTTGGTGCGCATCAATTGTGCCACACCTTTCAAATCGGCACCGGAAAACTGTTTCCACTCGGTCAAAATCACCAACACGTCGGCATCTTTCACACAAGCATACATATCGTCGGCATACGCGATTTTATCGCCGAGCAACTGACACGCCGTGCCCATCGCCTTCGGGTCATATGCCGTAATATCGGCCTTGTTCTTCAAAAGCGCGGCAATCACATCCATTGCCGGACTCTCACGGCAGTCATCCGTGCCATCCTTAAACGCCAAACCCCACATGGCAATTTTTGCGTGCGGAATTTGCTTAACGGCTTTCAGCACACGCTCGGCCATATCTTCTTTGCGTTTTTTATTCCCTTCTATCGTCGTTTCAATCAACTCAATCGGTGTTCCGACCGCACGCCCCATAAACGCCATCGCCATGGTATCTTTCGGGAAGCAACTGCCGCCAAAACCCAAACCGGCATTCAAAAAGCGCGGACCGATACGACTGTCCAAACCCATACCTTTGGCAACTTCTGCAATATCCGCACCGGACTTTTCGCAAAAATTCGCAATTTCGTTGATGTAATGAATTTTCATCGCCAAAAATGCATTGGAAGCGTATTTAATCGTTTCGCTCGAACGCCGCGCAACAAACAGCATATTGGTCTTATCGGCAAACGGCGCATATAATTCTTTAATCAGTGCAATCGCCTTTGGTGAATTGGCACCGACAACGATTCTGTCCGGATTGAAAAAGTCGTGAATTGCAAAACCCTCGCGCAAAAATTCCGGCAACGAAATCACATCAAACCGCGCCGTCGGATTCTTAGAACGGATAAGTTGCTCAATATTGTCACCCGTGCCGACCGGTACCGTTGATTTTGTGGCTACAACCGTATAATCGGTCAGATATTCCGCCAACTCGGTAGCCGCGGCATAAATATATTTCAAATCCGCCTCGTGCGTAATCGGATGCGGCGGGGTGCCGACGGCAATCAACACCACATCTGCACCGGTAACCGCCTTGCGCATGGAAGTTGTAAAGCTCAAACGTCCGGCAGCCATATTTTTTTCAAACAGTTCTTGCAAACCGTCTTCATAAATCGTCAGCTTTCCGGCCTTCAAATCATCGATTTTTTCTTTGATTTTATCAACACATACAACTTCGTTACCCAATTCGGCCAAACCGACACCCGTCGGCAAACCCACATATCCCGTTCCGATAATTCCAATTTTCATTTTATTTCCCTAACATTATTGATACCTCAAGTCCTCAACGGACAGATTTATATCACTCTAACACGTTAAAATAAAAATGCAATCATTTTGCATTTTGCTTAACAACATTGTGAATATATGGTCGAAGGTTGCGGTTTCGGGGTCAACCGCGAAAAAGAAGCATTATTTCTTTTGCCGCCATTTTTTTACATTAGCATTATGCTCGTTCAAAGTGCGCGCAAAGTTATGCCCGCCGGTGCCGGACGCCACAAAATACAGATACGGGGTTTTATCCGGATGCGCCGCCGCCATAATCGAAGCCGCCCCCGGCGAACAAATCGGTGTCGGCGGCAAACCGGCGTATTTATAAGTGTTATACGGGCTGTCAACTTCCAAATCGCGCCGCAACAACGGTCGCCCCAAATCATATTCCCCTTTGGTTACGGCATAAATCACGGTCGGGTCGGTCTGCAACAGCATCCCTTTTTTGAGCCGATTCACAAACACCGACGCCACTTGCGGCCGTTCTTCCGGCACACCGGTTTCTTTTTCGACAATCGATGCCAAAATCAGCAATTCTTCTTTGTTTTTAAGCGGCAAATCGGCATCGCGCCCGTCCCATGCCTGTTGCAAAACTTTTTGCATGGCGAGTTTCCCCTGCGCCGCAATTTTCTGCCGTTCCTCGCCGCGTGAAAAAGTGTATGTTTCCGGCAGAAATTCGCCCTCTTTGAGCGCATCAAAATCGCCTTCCAACAACTCATTTTGGTATAAAATATCCGAAATCTCGCGCGCCGTCAGCCCCTCGGCAAATGTGATTTTGCGCAAATAAACCTTGCCGCCGGTCAAAATCTGCGCCACATTTTCCAATGTCACATCATTTTCAAAAAGGTATTCTCCTGCTTTAATTTTCGGATATATCTTGTTGATTTTAGAGTATAAAACGAAATAAATATCTTTTTGGATTAAGCCGTTTTCTTGCAAGACCTGCGCAATATTTTTAAGAGAAGCGCCGTTTTTGATTTGCACGAGCTTCGGTTCGTCAACCGGCATCGGCGTTTGCAAAATATACATCACATAGCCGTAAAAAAGCGCCGCCGCCAACCCGATAACAAACCCCATTATCTTAATCGGCAGCAGCGCTTTTTTCATCGGCAATTCTCTTTATTCTTCGTATTTTTTGAAGATAATCGACGAGTTTGTTCCGCCAAATCCGAAAGAGTTTGACATCGCCGCCTTAATCGGCTTTTTCTTCGGCTTCAGCGGCACCAAATCCATATCGGCAACCGCCTCTTCCGGCTCTTCCAAATTCAATGTCGGCGGACAGGTCTGTTCCACAATCGCCTTAATGGTATAAACCGCCTCAACTGCGCCGGCCGCCCCGAGCAAATGCCCGACCGCCGATTTTGTGGACGACATCGACATATTGCCGAGCTTATCGCCAAACAAACGACGCACCGCCTGTGCCTCGCCCAAATCGCCGAGCGGCGTCGACGTGCCGTGCGCATTCACATAATTGATGTCGCCGATTTCGACCCCGTGCTCTTTAGCGTGTTCGACCGCCATTTTCATCGCACGATACGCCCCGTCACCATCCGGACACGGCGCCGTCATATGATGTGCATCACCGCTCATACCGTAACCGACGATTTCGGCATAAATATGCGCCCCGCGGGCTTTTGCGTGTTCCAGTTCTTCAAGCACGACCGCGCCTGCACCTTCGCCCATCACAAAACCGCTGCGTTTTTTATCCCACGGCCGTGACGCTTTTTCCGGCGCATCGTTAAACTCAGCCGTAATCGCGTGCATCCGTGCAAAACCCGAAAGTCCGAGCACATTGACCGCCGATTCGGCACCGCCGGCCACCATAACATCGGCATCGCCCATTGCGATAATCCGCGCGGCATCGCCGATGGCGTGCGTTCCGGTCGAGCAAGCGGTCACGCAAGAATGATTCGGCCCGCGCAACGCGTGTTCAATCGATACCGAGCCGGAAATCAGATTAATTAAGCACGACGGAATAAAAAACGGCGAAATACGTTTCATTCCGACCTCGTTAAACGAAATCGAGTTTTCGTAGATATTGTTCAAGCCGCCGATTCCAGACCCCATCATAACGCCGGCGCGGCATTGTTCTTCTTCGCCCAAGTCCTTCGGCTCGTAATTTGCGTCTTTGAGGGCATCATTTGCCGCCGCAATACCGTATAAAATAAACTTATCCGCCTTTTTTTGGTCTTTCGGCGCCATCACGGTATCCGGATTAAAATCGTGTTCGCCCTCGCCCCACGGCACCTGACCGGCGATTGTAACCGGAATATCCTTCAACTCAACGCCTTGAATCGTGTGAATAGCGGATTTGCCCTGCATTAAGCAATCCCAGTTATAGTCAACACCGCGTCCGAACGGGGAAACCACGCCCAAACCGGTTACAACAACTCTTCTCATATAAACCTCATTTTCAGTTATTAAAAAAACTCGCTGTTAAAAACGTAGCGAGTTTAATTAAATAAAGCCTTACGACTTACGCATTTTTCGAAAGATAGTCGATAGCGTCTTTAACAGTCAAAATCTTTTCAGCGGCCTTATCCGGAATTTCGCAACCGAATTCTTCTTCAAAAGCCATAACCAATTCAACTGTATCCAAGCTGTCAGCGCCCAAATCATCAATAAAGCTTGCTGTTTCAACAACTTTAGAC
>JAFYFJ010000052.1 GCA_017543835.1 Alphaproteobacteria bacterium
GAAGGAATTGTTTGCGCTCATCTTTAATAACTGTATTTATAAAACGAACGCAGATATTCGCCGATTTTTTGCTTGTCGGCGAGCATTTCGCGGGTCGGTTTCGGCGGAAGCTCTTTGCCCGTAAGTTTTGCGTTACGTGCGGCGGCTTTATACATTTCGATGGTATATTGCGCCAATTCCGGTTGCGAATAATTCGCAAGCATATATTCGATTTCGAGGTCTTGCGTATTTTGCAAATCGGCAATTTGTTCCGGCGGGGCAATATTCGGCTCGTTTGCTTTAGAAATCGTTTGCGCCGAGGCAGCGCCGATACAGCCACATATTGCTAAGCCGATGACCCAAGAAAAAATAGTTTGAACTCTCATTTTGTTCTCCGTTTTTTGATTATTTAAGTAAATTCTTTCGTACCGAATTCACGACATCTTTGGCACTGTTGACCGCATTGTTGTAAGAATTACGCGCCGCCCGTGTCGTTTCATCGATTTTCTTTTGCAAATCACTCATATATCGGTTGTAAGCGGCTTCGGCATCGGCAACCGGATTCGGGATGGAAACACTCGGTTTGCTTTGCGGTGCCGTATTGGCGCGCGGTGCCGAATTATTTGAGCTGAAGATGTTTTGCAAAAATTGCATCAACGCATCGTTATTTTGCGCCTGAGGTTGTGGCTGTTGCGTCGGCTGTGTCGATGCCGATGATTGACCGGACGAGGCGGAAAAATATTCTCTCAGCACATTAAGATTATTGCTGACGGAATCCATTGACTGCCGTGTATCCGGCAATGCGGGGCGCGTGTTGTGTGCCGCGGGCGCGGAATAAGTTTCAACCGCACCGGCTGCCCACGGATTTGCCGGCAGAGCTTGTGCGTTTGCATAATGATTCATCATCCCGATGCTTAATAAAACCATACAAAAAAGCCGCATTTTTCCCTCAAACTTTATGCGGCTATGATAGCATAAAAAAATTAAATTACCAGTAGAATTTTGATTTATATCTCAGACTTTTTGCGGCGATTTTTTGCGGCGGATTTTTCCGCTTTTTCCGGCTCAATACCGTATGCGCAGAAGTTTTTCGCCGGCTCATGCGATTTTTGCACAATATAGGCCGGCGTGTTGACAACGGTCGAGTCCGCCGGAATATCGTGGATAACAATGGCATTCGAGCCGATTTTAACATTATCGCCGAGTGTTATCGGACCCAAAATTTGCGCACCTGAGCCGATGGTCACATTGTTGCCGACGGTCGGATGACGTTTTTCGAGTTTATTGCCGTTTTCGTCATAGAGTTTGCGGCCGCCGAGCGTGACATCGTGATACAATGTGACATTGTCGCCGATGACGGTGGTTTCGCCGATAACAACACCCATACCGTGGTCAATCATAAAGCCGGCGCCGATTTTTGCGCCCGGATGAATCTCGATACCGGTCAAAAAACGGGCAAATTGCGACAGAATCCGCGCCGTAAGCAGAAAATTTTTATTCCACAACCAGTGCGAAACGCGATGAAGCGCTATGGCGTGCAACCCCGAAGAACATATTATCGCCTCGAGTTTTGTGCGGGTTGCGGGGTCTCTGTCCATTATCGCTTGGATGTCTTGTAAAATTAACTTGTATTTTGAATTCATTTTGTGTTATACTCCCGAAAGTTATCATAATTTTATGGTATGATATAATGTGTTAACATAGATATAACAAAGTGAAAGTTTATGGAAGAAGTATTGTTTAACGGCCAAGCCGGCCGATTGGAAGGAAGATATTATAAAAGTCCGCGCGCCAATGCACCCGTTGCACTCGTGTTGCATCCGGACCCGATGTATGGCGGCACAATGAACAACAAAGTTGTATATACATTGTTTCGTTGTTTTCAAGATTTGGGGTTTTCGGTTTTGCGCTTTAATTTCAGAGGCGTCGGACGTTCTCAAGGGCAGTTTAATAACGGAATCGGCGAACTCTCGGACGCAACGGTGGCGTTGGATTGGCTGCAAAATATGAATCCGGATGCCAAACAATGCTGGATTGCCGGTCATTCCTTCGGTGCGTGGATTGGTTTGCAACTGTTAATGCGACGGCCGGATATCAATAATTTTATTGCCGTAACGCCGCCGACCAATGAAAAAGACTTTTCGTTTTTGGCGCCGTGTCCGGCTTCGGGACTGATTGTGCAAGGCGGAAAAGACGAGTTTGTGCCGCCGGAAATGGTGGAAAATATGGCGCGTCGACTCAATATGCAACGCAACGCCGACATCGATTTTGCGATGATTGAAGATGCCGACCATAAATACAGCGGTCATCTGCCGGATTTGTATAAAATCAGCGGTCAATACATCATCAGCGCCATGCAACAACGTTCGCCGACCAAAAAACGTCGCGGTCGTCGCAGAAAATCGGATATGGAAGACGAGATGCTGCTCGAAAATGACGATACCGGCGCAGAAGATTATCTCGACGATGAAAATTATTCGGATACGGAAGACGAGGAATAGTCGTGGAAAAAGCTCAAGATAAAGCGGCAATGCCATCCGCAGAAAATAAAAAAGGCGGTTTGCTTGATATTGTTTTGGATAATTTGAAAACTGTTTTTTGGGCAGTTTTGATTGCTTTGATTATCCGCAGTTTTTGGCTGGAGCCGTTCCGTATTCCGTCGGGTTCGATGTATCCGACTTTGCGGGTAGGCGATTATTTGTTTGTTACAAAATACACCTACGGCTATTCGCGCTATTCGTTTCCGTTCGGGTTGCCTTTGTTCAAAGACAGAATATTTTATAAAGAACCGCAACGCGGCGATATTGTCGTGTTTAAGTTTCCGCAAAATACGCATACCGATTTTATCAAGCGCATTATCGGGCTTCCGGGCGATAAGGTGCAGGTTAAAAACGGGCGCTTGTATATCAACGGCACGCGCGTCGAGCGTGAAGAAAACGGGCGCTATATCGTTGATGAATATGTGGCAATTCCGGAGTTTTATAAGCAATATACCGAAACTCTGCCCGATGGTTTGCAACACCAGATTATCGAGCTTTCCGACAAAGAGCGGATTGTTGATAATACGGAAGTTTTTGAAGTGCCGGAAGGCGAATTTTTCGTGATGGGCGACAATCGTGACCGCTCGGATGACAGCCGCATCAGCGTCGGTTTTGTGCCGAAAGAAAATCTGGTCGGTAAGGCGAAGTTCATCTTCTTTTCGCACGATGATAAAAGCTCGATGATTAAGCCGTGGACTTGGTTTAGGGCAATTCGGTGGAAGCGAATCTTCAGGGGGATTCATTAAGATAATGGAAAAATTGCAGCAAATTTTGCAATATCGGTTCAACAACATCAAACTGTTGCAACAGGCGCTGACGCATAGCAGCGTAACCGGCAACGAGCACCGTAATTACGAGCGGTTGGAGTTTTTGGGCGACCGCGTGCTCGGTATGACGATGGCACATTTGCTCTACAATATGTTTCCGAATGACCGCGAGGGTGCGTTGGCGCAACGGCATGTTAAACTGGTTCGTGCCGAAAAAGTGGCCGAAGTGGTTAAGCGCCTCAAAATCGACGAATATATCATTGCCAAAGACCGCGAAACAACGCAAAGCATCAATGTTTTGTGCGATGTCGGCGAGGCGATTATCGGCGCGATTTATATTGATTCAAACATTGAGCAGGCGATTGCGTTTGTCGAGCGTAACTGGCGCGGTCTGATAGATATGGCGGATACCGGCTCGGAAAAAGATTATAAAACGCAATTGCAAGAAAAGTTTCATGCGCTCAAAAAGTCGGTGCCGGTTTATGAAGTCGTGACAAAGGAAGGCACAGAGCACGAGCCAATTTGGACTGTTAAGGTGGCGTTTAATGACGAACTTTTCGCGCTTGGTCACGGCAAAAACAAAAAAGCGGCAGAGCAGCAGGCCGCACAAAATTTGCTGCAAAAAATGGAGTAGGGTATGGCAGAAACGCGATGCGGCTATGTGGCGTTAATCGGGGCGCCAAACGCCGGAAAATCAACGATTACGAACAACTTCGTCGGCTCAAAGGTGTCGATTGTGTCGCCTAAGGCGCAAACGACGCGCACCACGATTAAAGGCATCGGCATTTATGACAACACGCAGATTATTTTTCTTGACACACCGGGGATTTTTGCACCGAAACGTCGGCTCGACAGAGCGATGGTGGCTCAAGCGTGGGGCGGTTTCGGCGATGCGGATATCAATGTTTTGGTGGTGGATGCCCGCCGCGGCATGAACGAGGAAACGTCGGCGATTATTGATGAGCTGATTAAGCGCAACGCCCACGCGGTTTTGGCGTTCAACAAAATCGATTTGATGGAAGAAGAAGAACTTGATGCGTTGCGCGAAGAGTTTGAAAACGTGTTTGCGTTTGACGCGGTGTTTGCGTTTTCGGCGCAGTCGGGCGACCATATTACCGACTTTTATCAGTATTTGGCGGATAATTTGCCGGTCAGTCCGTGGTATTATCCGGAGGAGCAGATGTCGGATATGCCGCTTCGGCTGTTGGCGGCGGAAGTTGTGCGCGAAAAGCTGTTTTTGAACTTGCGGCAGGAGTTGCCGTATGCGTTGACGGTTGAGCCGGAACTGTGGGAACATCAGGAAGACGGCTCGATACGGGCGGAGATGACAATATATGTGGCGCGTGACGGGCAAAAGACGATTATTTTGGGTAAAAACGGCGCGATGATTAAGAAAATCGGGCAAAGTGCGCGACTTGAACTTGAAGAATTGCTCGAGGAGCGGATACACTTATTTTTATATGTTAAGGTGCGTGAAAATTGGGAAAATGACCCGGCGCGATATTCCGATTGGGGATTAAATTATAAGGCCTGAAACGGCGGATTTTCCCATTAGTTTCGTTGTGGAAACCATAATTTGTTAACAAATTAAATCATTAAAAATCAAATACTTATTACAACAAGCTTAGAGTTATCCACAGATTACAAACTTTGGTGGATAAAATGGGATTTGTTTTTGACATTGCGAAAAACAAAAGGTAAATTTTTGCTTAACATCACTGTAAAGTGGTTGCATTAATGTATATATATAAGTGCCGAAAGGCGCAAAAATGCAAAAAAATGCGACCTAAGTGTTTGTTATTTAGTGAGTTGTATTGCAATTGTAAATAAGAAGACGTTTATGATGAATCGATTCTCATCATCAAGCGTCTTTTTTAGTTACAAGCACAATATGGCTAAATAATAACCGCTTTATGTGAAGTTGTTGTTTCGGCAAAGTGCCGGAAACGCGGCGACGGAAGCATAAAGTAAAACAATAAATTTAACTTTTAAAAAAGGAGAATTTCATGAAATATTCTAAGACTGCGATAGGCCTTTTGACAGCGCAGTATCGTAGTGTATTAAAAAAATGCCTGATGATTAACCTCGGGTTGTTCGCATTAGGCGCTGTGGCGACGGCCACACCGGCGCAGGCGGCAAATGAGTTTACCAGTGACCTTTTTGTTTTGGATTCAGATATTAATATGAATGTTGGAAATAAAGGATGGATTAATTTCCAAGGAAGTGATGCTGGCGGTATTAAGATAAAGACTCTTTCTGGTGGCGATGTTGTATCTAGATTTGTACTGGGAGTAGATGGCACAGTCACAATGGATGACACAATCAAAAATAACTTCCTCACTGCGCTCGGTATTGATGGCGGCGGCTCCGGCGGCGGTTCAGGCACAACCTATGTAGAGGGTGACGGTATTGCGTTTAACGTTGTAGATCCCGACGGCAATCCGAACCAAACTACAATTTCGGTTAAATTGCAAGCAAACAGCTATTTAACAAAAAGCGGGTATGGTTTAGCTGTTGATACACCGGCTCTGCAAGCAGCTTTGACCGGCGAGATTACCGCAGGCACGACAGGTGCCGGCTTTGTAACCGGTAATGCCATCAACACAAAGTTACAAGATTATGCCACAACAACCGCGTTGAATGATAAATTGACCGGTGTTGCAGCTACAAGCATTACTTCAACAGATACCGGTTTTGCAACCGCCGCACAAGTTGCCAATGCTATTAGCACTGCCGGTGCAGAATATGTTACGGCTGTGGCCGAAAGTGCTGCTACTGCAGATGACGGCACATTCGCTGTTACCAAAAACGGAACAACAACCAATGTTGCCGTTAAAGGTTGGGCAAACAAGGCCGATGCTTCTACGGTAACCGATTTGGTCGGCTCGGTTAGTGACCTTTCCGATGCGGTTGATGCCAATACCGGCAAATTGACGACTTTGGAAGGCAGTGCAACCACAGCGGGCTCTATTGATTATAAGATTGCCAATGCAACCATTGCACAAAGTCAAGTTACCGGCTTGGATGATGCTTTGGACGGCAAAGTTAATGCCGTTGAAGGCAAGGGCTTGTCTACAAATGACCTTACCAACGAATTGAAGAACACATACGATGGTTATGCGACTGCTATTGCCGGTAAAGTTGA
>JAFYFJ010000053.1 GCA_017543835.1 Alphaproteobacteria bacterium
GTTTGTTGCCACGGGCTTTCCGCAACATATTGGTGGTTGCAGATGCTGATACCCAAACTGCGCAATGCGGTTTCGGTCGGGATATAAACATCTAAGCCGTCATTGGTTCTGATGCCGGAATGAGCCATACCGTTGACCGTGCAATCCTTGTAGAACAATGCACCGCCGACCGTTACGTTTTGGATAAAGGTATTTACCAAAATTTCGGCACCCTTATCTTCGGTATAGCGATAACCGGCGATTTTGGCACTGTTTTCGAGATAATCTTCGCCGTTCTTAAAGTCGTTGACATCCAACAGGCCGAGTGTCAAGAAGCCGTTTTTGTTAACTTCCGGCAAATTCAGATTTAAGGCCAGCGGCGTGTATTCAACGCTTTGGTCAAGCATTAACAACGCGGTGTTCTTGCTTGGGTTGATACGAACGGCACGGGCATTCAGCTCAATATTGCGAATGGTCTTGACTCTGTAGGAGTTGGCGCTTTGGTCAATCAAATCGCCCGAAGTCAGAATATATCTGTCCGAAATCAACAGACCGGCGCCTTTTTTGCCGTGAGCGCCTTCAATTTGCACCACCGAAGAACGCAGACGATACATTGTTTCCGGTGTCAGCTGGCTGCACGGATTTGCCGTGGTGACGCACAAATTATCGAGCGCACGAACATCGCCGGTGTCAATCCAAGTATCGTCAACAACCTTGCAGGTTGCGCTTTCAACAAAGTTGCCGGTTTCGTCATAACAGGTTTGAGCGGTAACTTGAACCGGAATTTCTTCAACTTTGGCTTCTACCGGTGTTTCAACGACCGGTGTGTCACACGGAACCGGAACGGCGATACCTTCGTCGTTGACCTTGGTGCATCCGGTTGTAACCGTTGCCGGTTGCGGCTCGGTGCAGGTTGTGCAACCGCAGGTCGGCAAGCATTTCGATACATCGGAATCCGGACCCGTAATCACGCAACTGTTGGTGCATTCGTATTCTTTACGATAGCCGCACTTAATCGGGTTAATCGCGCGTTCTTCTTCAATAATGGCATAACGTTGCGCCGAAATGGTTTCATCCGGCACGCGTTGCATCAATTGGTCTTCAAAGCCGGTCATGGCACTCAGGTTAGAGGCCGCGTCGGCAAAGGCGCGTTCAATCAATTTGACTTCGCCGTCCGGCTCACCGTCATAGATTTCGCCGTAACCGGAAGTTTCGCCCTTCCAATAAACATTGTTCTTGGTCAAATCCATCAAACGCCATGTAACCGTAATTTCGGAATTACCGCTGCGTTGTTCTTTCTTTTCGGCTTTGCCCCAGTCGAATTCGTCACAGATGTTCATGAAGTAATCCGTGATTTCGGCCGTCAAAATATATTCCGGCAATTCGGTCGGAACGGCTTGCAAGCACAAATCACGCGGTGCCGGCAAAACTTTGTAGCAGCTGTTAACGGCTTCTTCAAAATACTTCTGGAAGTTGATGTTTTTCTCCATAATGCGACCGCTGTTCAGACGCGCATCTTTGCTCATACGGCGGCAACCGAAAATACGGAAGCGATATTGACCGATTCGGTTGCTGTATAAGCCCTCGGAGAATTTTTCTTTGATGCGGAAATCAACGTGGTCGAGCGCAATCGGTGCCATCATGCAGCAATTACGTTGAATAACCGGCGTTGCGAGAACAGGTTGTGCGCACTCAACGCACGGTGCCGGTTCAACAGGTTCCGGAGCCGGTTCGACCGGTTTTTTACCGCCGGCGCAGTTGCTGCATTTGCCGCCCGGGAACAAGCTGCCGTCCTTATCCGGCGGCGGAACGCGGTTGCATTCGCCGGTTGCTTCACACGGTTTTTGGAGATAGAGCGGTGTCGGCTCGGCCGGTGCTTTACCGCCGGCGCAGTTGCTGCATTTGCCGCCCGGGAACAAGCTGCCGTCTTTGTCTGCCGGCGGAACACGATTGCATTCGCCGGTTTGGCACGGTGCCGGCTCAGGCATCGGAGCCGCTTCTATCACAGGAGCCGCCTCAATTACAGGCGCTGTTTCAACCACAGGTGCGACCACCATTTGCGGACAACCGCCGGTTTGGCAAGGCATCGGAGCCGGAATCGGAGCCGGTGCAATTACCGGAGCCGGTTGCGAACAACCGCATGTTTTGCATTTGTTGCAATTTCTCTTTTTGCCCATATTGGCGGCCGGCGGCGGTGTCGGCGAGGTCAGATAAATCGGTTGCGGAACACTCATCACCGGCTGAGCGACCGGTTCTACCGGCGCCGAATGATAAATAATTTCCGGCTTTTCTTCTACGGCAACCGGTTCTTTAACATAAACCGGCGTCGGTGCGGCAACAAGCGGCTGCGGTCTGACGACTGCTTGCGGCGTGTAAGCCCGAACCTGAATATCGGCATCGGCTGCCGCAATTCCCGCGAGTGCCGTGCTCATACCGAGTGCAACGGTCAATGCGCAAAATATTTTTGTTTGTTTTTTCATCTGTTTTCTCCTATACCTGTTTCGACGGCATAACATATCTGTATGACAACGCCTCCGCTATGTGCAGTTTAGACACATTTTTTTCATTTTGCAAGTCCGCAATTGTTCTGGCTAACTTTAAAGTGCGATGATAGGCACGCGCCGACATCTTCATCTTTTCGGCAAAGCTTATAAGCAAGTTCTTTGCCTCGTCGCCTAATTTAACGGCTTCTTCCAAAATATCTCCCTTGAGTTGAGAGTTTGTCCGCAAATGCGGATACCCCATCTCGATAAATCTTTGTTGCTGAATTTTGCGCGCCGCAACAACGCGTTGGCGGATATCCGCCGATGTTTCGCCTTTTTTGACTTCCGCCATATCCCACGGACTGACCGGCGGCACTTGAATATGAATATCAAACCTGTCCATCAGCGGACCGGAAATCCGCGCCTGATATTCTTCGGCACATTTCGGTGCCCGCGAGCATTCTTGCCCGCTTTGCCCCAAATAACCGCAACGACAAGGGTTCATCGCCGCCACCAGCTGAAAATTCGCCGGATATTGCGTATGACAATGCACCCGCGAAATCGTCACATAACCGGTTTCTATCGGTTGCCGCAACGCTTCGAGGGTAGAGCGGTTAAACTCCGGCAGTTCGTCCAAGAACAAAACGCCGTTGTGCGCCAATGAAATCTCGCCCGGAACGCCTTTGCGTCCGCCGCCGATAAGCGCCGGTGTCGAAGCGCTGTGGTGCGGGTCGCGATAAGGCCGTTCAAAGCTGATTTCGCTGTTTTTGAGTTCGCCGGCAATCGAATGAATCATACACGTTTCAAGTGCTTCTTCGGTTGTGAGCGGCGGTAAAATCGTAACGAGCCGCGAGGCAAGCATAGATTTGCCCGCGCCCGGTGTGCCGACCATTAAGAGATTATGTGCGCCCGCCGCGGCAATTTCTAATGCGCGCTTGGCGGTTTCTTGCCCTTTAACGTCGGACATATCCAAATCGGAAACTTTTGTTTTTTTGCGTTTGACTTGCGGTTGCGGCAATTGCTGAATGCCTTTCAAATGATTTATAAGTGCCAACAATGTCGGTGCGGCAATAATCTCTTTTAAGCCGGACCAAACCGCTTCGCCGCCTTGCGCTTCCGGACATATCAGCCCTTTGCCGATTCGGTTGGCGTGAATAGCCACCGGCAACGCACCGTTGACCGGCATAATCGAGCCGTCAAGCCCCAACTCGCCGATAACCACATAATTTGCCACATCTTCCGCCGGCACAATACCCATACCGGCAAGCAGAGCAAGCGCTATCGGCAAATCGAAATGCGAGCCCTCTTTGAGCAAATCCGCCGGTGCCAAATTGATGGTAATGCGCTTGGCCGGAAGCTCTACGCCCATTGTGTTGAGTGCGGCGCGCACGCGCTCTTTGCTTTCGGCAATCGTTTTATCCGGCAGACCGACAATATTAAACGCCGGAATGCCGGATGAAATTTGCAGCTGCAAATCCACATCCAGCGTGTTTAATCCGTTAAAAGCAATAGTATTGATGCGCGCTAACATTTTACCACCTCGGCACCACATCTCCTTCGTGCCAACGACGTTCCGGATAGACGCCGCGCTTTAATTTATCGAACTTTGCCGCCACCTTCGGCACTTCTGAAAGCGGCACATAGCACGAGCCCTCAAGCCGGCTCACGCAATATTCAATTTGTTCCGGTGTGCCGCGGCAATATGCCAAAACGCGTGTGTTCAGATTTTCATACACCACTTCGCCGGTGTAGTATTTGTTGTCCTCAACCATTGGAAACGTGTCGCACGGGTCAACGCAACCAGGCAAAGAGTATAAACCGTCTTTGTCATAAACATTGATTGTTGCTTCTTCGTGGCAACAAGCATACGGACGCGTTTTGCGCCACTCGGTCAGTTTGCTCGGCGGGTCAATCACCGCGCAACCGACAAAAACCAAGGCACACAGCCCTGCAAACAATAAACTTTTGTATTTCATTTGACACCTTAAGTATAAATTTCTTTGCTTCCACGATAAACCTAAAGTGTTAAAATAATGTTTATAACACAACGATATTGTTGCGCAAATGCGGGATAATTATTGTGCGTTTTGCGGTGCGGTTTCGTTTTGATGTAAAAATGCGTCGTTGTAATAATGCGCCACCGGTTGCCCGTTGGGGCGGGATTCGCGCCATTCTGTCAGTTTCCCCGGCGGGTCGACAACTGCACAGGTGCTTAAAATCAAGACGGATAGCAGCATAAATAAAATATCTTTAAGTTTCATTTTTCACCTCTCGGCACAGATTTGATGATGCTCATCATAATCGTATAGGGTTAAAATAAGGTTTATACGCGCGGCGAAATATTTTTTTGCTCTAAAAAAATGCTTGCATTTACGGAAAATTCGTGTATATTGCCGTTTGTCCCTTGCCGGATGCAAAGTCATTCGGCTATACATTAACCGGTCGGCAATATGCCGTAAAACGCACATCTGTCGGCCATTTGTTGAGTAATCCATAAGGAGATATTAAAAATATGGCTAACTATGAAAGCGTGCTGATTGCACGTCAAGACCTTGGTGCCGCACAAGTGAACACTCTCGTTTCTGAATTGAGCGAAGTGATTAAAAAAGAAGGCGGCGAGGTCGTAAAAATTGATAACTGGGGTTTGAAGAATCTCGCTTATCGCATTAAGAAAAACCGCAAAGGTCACTATGTTTTGTTGAACATTGTCGCCCCTGCAAGTGCAATTTCCGAATACGAAAGACTTATCCGCCTCAACGAAGATGTTATTCGTTATATGACGGTCAAAGTTGAAGAATTCAACAACGAAACGGCTGATATCGAAGAAGATTCTGCCGTTGCGGAAGCATAAGAGGAGTTATAACAATGTCTAAACAAACATTTTTTAAAAGAAAA
>JAFYFJ010000006.1 GCA_017543835.1 Alphaproteobacteria bacterium
GCTGTTCGGACATCTTGAATTGTGATTTTTTTCATAATGATGATATTTAAAATATATAACTAATTAATTTTCCAAGCGGCGAATATATCACTAAAATCCTTTTTGGCAAGGATAAATTGAAAAAAAAATGCACAGTTTGGAAATTTGTTGAAATGATGAGCGGAATTTAAGTTTTTCTTTTGGCTGTCGGCTATTCTTCCTCATATTTCGGGGATTCGGCTTCTTCCAGCAATTTGTAAAAATATTCGATATCTTTGAGGTTAAGTCCCTCGTTGCACATAATACTGTAATGTCCGGTTTCGGCGGCAAAATTCACCACCTTATAATTATCTTCTTCGCCTCTGACGCTGAATTTTACGCCGTTTTCGAGGGTTACGGTTTTATTGACCGGATATGGATTATAGTCGCCGGAGATATCGATAATTCCGTTTTCGTCCGGCTCGCCCGCCGGTGTTACGGACTTGCGCACGATAACGTTGCGTTTTTCATCCAGCGGAAAGCGAATTTCCAGCATACCGTCCATCGCCCGAACCGTATAATTTTCCACTTTGAGCGGAAAGTCAAATCCGGCCTTTTGTGCGCCGCAACCGATATCCGCACCGCACTCTATCCACGGGTTCGGCAACGCCGATGCGCCGAATGAAAGCATACTCATTGTTGCCAAGCATAACATAAAACCGATTTTTTTCATAATTCGTCTCGCTGTTTTTGTTGTTATCGACACAATACACCAGATGCCTGAAATGAACAACAAAAAAGCAACGATTATCGGCAAAATAATTTTATGGTTGACAAGCGTATCGTAAATGCTAGAGTAGACTCGAACAACTTTTTAAGAAAGGAGTATACAATGAAAAAAACAGGACTGTTATTTTTTTCCGCCTTATTGATTGCCGCTTTTTCGGTGAATATTGCTCAGGCGGAAGTTTTGGAAACGCCGGCCAGCAGAAAGGATTACACATTGCCGATAATTGTTGATGATGACTTGACGATTACCGGAGTTGAATTCAACGGGGACGATGAATTTACCTTAACCATTAAGGATAAAGCCGGCAAAACTTATGACGGCACCGCAACCATAACCGAGATGAGAGAGTTGGTATGTCACAGTCCGGCCGAAAGACGGAGAGCATACGGCGCCACGGAAGCCGATTGGGATTGTTCTTCGGACAGAGCCGCGTTAGTGTCTATCTTCAAACAATGGGCAAAAACTGTGGTTGATGCAGCCGGTCAGGACGGTGATGTGCAGTTTGATGAAAACGGCGAGCCGATTTTCTAAATCTGATGAAAAATCACAAAAAAAGGGAGGGCGTTTGCCTTCCTTTTTTTGTGTCTTAAGCGGGGTGGGGAATAACTATCCGAATATTTGGCCGGGGAGTTTTTCCTTCTTTTTCGGCGGGAATTGCTTATCAAATTCCTCTGCCGCCGCCTCATCAACCATATAGCCGCTCGGCGGCGCATATTCGCCGGTAATGCCGTTCAAATAACCCGGAATTAATTCCTTGCATAAGAAAAACGAAGCGTCCGCATCTGCCGGCAAATCGTGATATCTGATACCAAACTCGGAAGCGTAAGTAAAGCCGCTTTTGCCGTAAAAATCTATGTTTCCCTCAAAGCACATCGCGCCGAAGCCCATTTCTTTGGCACGTTCCAAGGTGTAATCCAAAAGCATTTTGCCATAGCCGTGTCTTTTCAGCTCCGGCGTAATGCAAATCGGTCCCATTGCCAGCACCGGAATTTCGCGCCCGTCGTCTGCTTTGATATGAGCGCGCATAAAGATGTTTTGCCCGATAATTTTGCCGTCTTTTTCCATCACATAATCGAGCTCTTTTACAAAATCCGGATTATCGCGCAACTCATGCAAAACAAAATGCTCCAAACAACCGGGACGATAGACGTTCCAAAATGCCTCGCGCACCATATTTTCAACCGGCCGGTAATCTTCCGGCGTTTCCAAACGAAATGTAATATTTTCAGCCATTATTTTTTCCTCAACACATAACGCGGGCCTTCTTCGCCCGTTTTACCGTTCGGCACAAAGCCGCATTTTTCAAGAACTTTTTGCGAGGCAATATTGTTCGCATCTGCTTCGGCCTCAATTGCCGTAACATTTGGCTCGCTAAAAGCCCAAGTGACAACGGCTTGCACCGCTTCGGTAGCAAAACCTTGATTTTGATAGCGCTCTGAAATTCCGTAACCGATTTCCGCCACACCGTTTTTATCAAGTCCCATAAAGCATAATTCGCCGACATGAGTGCCGTCTGCAAGCTCAATCATCCAAATAGCATACCAATTCCACTGTTCCGGGTGGGCAAGACTACCGCTCAGCATTTCGGTATACGCCGCTTTTAAGTTTTCATCACTTTGCGCGGCGATAAACTCTTCCATTTGCTTTTGAGTTGCCGGATATATTTTCAAACGCTTTGTTTTGAGCATGGTTTTACCTGTTTTATGACCTCAGCGACGGACAAACATGTCGATTTCTTTTTGCAACAGGCGGAACACATTAGCCAGCAAATATCCGTCGGCAATGGCGTGATTTAAGCGCACGCTCACCGGCATAACCAGCCGACCGTTTTCTTCCCGATATTTTCCCCAGTTAATAATGGGCGCAAAGAACAAATATCCGTCCGGCAGTTCAATATTCAGTGAATCATACGAAAGCCACGAAATATATGAGGCGTCGAACCAATTCGGATGATTTTCCATATCCAGCCCGTATTCGCGCGTTTTCTTTGCCTCCTCCACATCTTGCAGCGCACCGGCATAAAACGTGCCGTAGTCCTCACAATAATGCGTATAGACGGGCGTGCAGGTTTCCGTATCTTCATGAAACACATATTGCGTAGGGTTAACCACATCATAGCAGACAAGTTCGTCCGTCTGCCAGAGGTAACCCATACGATAATCATCACGCGAATTCATGACTTTGGAAAGTATATACAGAAAATTCAGATAAAACTTTGAATTCGTCCGCTTTGACCAGGCGGCAAGCTCGGTTACATCTACCCGCGCGGTCATAGAAGTCGAGCATTTGCAGTCTTCCGAAAAGTGCCGAAACACACCCTTGCGATAATATGTTTCTTTATCAATGACCTTGTAGTTCATATTAAAAAAACTCCCGTATTTTTATTATGCCCGCAGATTACCGCAGACAATTCAGAATGTCCAGCATTTAATGCCGACTTATGCGCCGAACAATTTAGTATGTTGTTCTATTGGAGCAATTTATTGAAAAACAACATTAGTTGTCATCCTGAACAAATGAATTTTTCGCTGACGCTCAGAATGATGACAAAGCCAAAATCAATAATTTTGTTCAATTGAGCATAAGTTTAAAGCCCCCGAAAGTGATAATATCGAGGGCTTTCTTGTTGAAAATAAATGATTTTTTATTCTTTAGCGATGCTTAAACTGTCTGCCTTGTCGCCGACATAAGTCACAACAATTTCGGCGTCTTCGGAGCCGGTGCTCTCGCCATAGTGCCAAATATCGACCAGCTCAACAATCGGGTCACCCGGGTGTAAAACCAAAACACCGCCGTCTTCCGAGCGAACGGTCAATTCGCCTTTGGTTAAATATCCGATATTCAAAACAGGGTGTTTATGCATTGCCAATTTTTCGCCGGCCGGAATAGTAATTCGCAGCATTGTTATTTGCGGATTATCGATATGAATCGGCTTAATCGCTTGCTTATTCCAATGTGAATCCGTTTGGATAACGGTTTCGGAATTGGCGGCATAAGCTTCCGCTGACATCAAAACACAAACAGCGAAACACAAATATTTAATATATTTTTTCATTATAAATTCTCCTTTTATTTTCTTTTACTTTTCACACTTTTAACACACAATAAAACTTTTTTCAACAGTAGTTTTGATTGATACACTATACACAAAAAAGCCGCTATGGAAGGCGGCTTTTTATAAGGCGAGGGGAGTTTTTAGTATTTGCCCTCGTATGCATCCAAATACATCTGCTTAATATCGCTCATCAGCGGATATACCGGATTTGCGCCGGTGCATTGGTCATCAAATGCCAAGCGAACCAGTTTATCCAAGTTCTTCTTGAAGGTCTTTTCATCAATCCCCCATTCGCGAATGGATTTCGGTATACCGATTTCTTCTTTGAGCTTGGCAACCGCTTTAATAAGACGCTCAACCTTTTCATCATCGGAAACCGTTTCATCGGCCAAATACAACACATGTGCAATTTGTGCATATCTCTTTTTGGCTTCCGGTGCTTCATATTGCGGGAAGATTGTTTGCTTTCTCGGGCAATCGTTTGCATTAAAGCGAATAACCTGACAAATCAAAAGCGCGTTGGCTATACCGTGCGGAATGTTATACATTGCGCCCAATTTATGCGCCATAGAGTGACAAACACCCAAAAACGCGTTGGCAAAGGCCATACCGGCAATGGTGGCGGCATTGTGCATTTTTTCACGCGCCACAGGGTCGGCGGCACCGTTTTTATACGCTGACGGCAAATAACGGAAAATCTGCTTAATCGCTTCTAATGCCAGCGAATTGGTATAGTTTGTTGCCATAACCGATACATAGGCCTCCAAAGCGTGCACCAAAGCGTCAATACCGCCGGCAGAAGTCAAACCTTTCGGCATTCCGTCAACAAAGTTGGCATCGATAATCGCCATTTTCGGCGTTAAGGCATAATCGGCAATCGCATATTTGACGTGCGTCTCATCATCCGTAATGATGGAAAACGGCGTGACTTCCGAGCCGGTGCCGGATGTTGTCGGAATACATACCAAATCTGCTTTTTTACCCAATTCCGGAATAGAGCAAATGCGTTTTCTGATATCCATAAAGCGCATAGATATATCTTCAAAGTTTGTATCCGGTTGTTCATACATCAGCCAAATAACCTTGGCAACGTCCATCGGCGAACCGCCGCCCAACGCCACAATCAAATCCGGTTGATAACTGTTGACCATAGTCATGGCTTTGTTGACGGTAGATAAAGTCGGGTCCGGTAACACATCAAAGAAAATCTGATAATCTATATCCAATTCTTCAAAAGTATCGGTTATGGTGCGAACCGCGCCGGAATCAAACAAAAATCTGTCCGTAACAACAAAAGCACGTTTCTTTTCGGCATATTCACGCAGCGCCAATTCGGTTGAACCGCGTTTAAAGTAGATTTTCGGAGGCACTCGGAACCACAACATATTTTCTCTCCTTTCTGCAACTGTTTTATAATTCAACAAATGTTTCACGCCCACATTTTCGCTGACCGAATTTCCGCCCCACGAACCGCATCCCAACGTCAATGACGGCTCTAAGCGGAAATTATACAAATCGCCGATACCGCCTTGCGAGGACGGGGAGTTAATTAAAATACGTCCCGTCGGCATTTTGTTGGCATACATATCTATTCTGTCTTGCACACGGGCATCTGTATACAAAACCGAGGTATGTCCCAAGCCGCCGAGATTTACCAAAGCCAAGGCAATATCGGTTGCCTTTTCAAAATCATCGGCTTTATACATAGTCAAAATCGGTGATAATTTTTCGTGCGCATACGGATTTTTCGCGGTGTAGTCGGTTTGTTCCGCCAACAAGATTTTTGTATTTTGCGGCACCTTAAATCCGGCAAGTTCGGCAATTTTATACGCCGGCTGACCGACGATGCCTGAGTTCACGCCTTTTTCGGTTAAAATGATTTTACCGAGTGCTTCTGCTTCTTTTTTGTTCAAGAGATAAGCACCGCGATACACAAATTCTTTTTTAACCGCTTCATAAACATCTTTAACGACGATAACCGATTGCTCGGAGGCGCAAATCATACCGTTATCAAAAGTTTTGGAAAGCAAAATCGACGATACGGCTAAATTGATATCGGCCGTTTCATCAATAATTGCCGGCGTGTTGCCCGCGCCAACGCCCAATGCCGGTTTGCCGCTGGAGTAGGCGGCTTTTACCATTCCCGGTCCGCCTGTCGCCAAAATCCCTTGAATTTTAGGATGTTGCATCAAAGCACTTGAAAGTTCAACCGACGGTTCATCAATCCAACCGATAATATCTTTCGGTGCACCGGCCTTAACCGCTGCATCTAACACAACTTTAGCGGCAGCGATGGTTGATTTTGTAGCGCGCGGATGTGGTGAAAAAACGATGGCGTTGCGGGTTTTTAAGCAAATGAGCGACTTAAAAATTGCCGTCGAAGTCGGATTGGTGGTCGGAACAATACCTGCTAACACACCAAGCGGAGCGGCTACAACTTTGGTGCCGTTGATTTTGTCTTGGCTGATAATACCGCACGTTTTGACGCCTTTATGTTTGTTATAAATATATTCCGAAGCGAAATGGTTTTTTATGATTTTATCTTCAACAATTCCCATACCTGTTTCGGCCACAGCCATTTCCGCCAAATCGATACGCATTTTGTTGGCAGCGGTTGCCGCGGCTTTGAAAATTGCGTCAACTTTTGCTTCAGAATATGTAGCGAATTGATTTTGTGCAATATGAACACGGTCTAAGAGCTTATCTAAATCCTCTAATGTTTTAACGCCTGTCATTTACTGATTTCCTTTCTTTGTGCTAATGATTGACCTTTGTTTCCGTAATCCGAAACTTTTTTAAATGCTTCTTTAAGCGGGTTTGAACAAGCATTTCCCGCAATACATCCGCCCTGACAACACATAATTTCGATTAAATTGCCGGCCGGACAACTGCCGTTTTTGGCATACATTTTCAAATCTCTGATGGAGGCCTTATCTAACCCGTTGATAATCACCGGCTTAACCGCATCCGGTTTGCCTTTCCACGCCGCCTGCACCGATTTGGCAACGCCGCCGGTGAGAGCAAATTCACGAGCTTCTTTGGAGCTTTGGTAAGCAAATTCTTTTTCGGCGCAAGAATCTATTTCTATGCCTAAGGCAATTAAAGTTGCGCCCAATTCTTCCACATTCATCAAATAATTTACATTCGGATTATCCAACACCTCACGACGTTTGGCGAAACACGGGCTGATAAATACCGTAACGGCATTCGGGTGCTCTTTGCGAACTATCTCTGCCGTATAATACAGCGGTGTATGCGCATCTGAAACATACGGTTTGATTTCCGGCAAATGTTTTTTCACCAATTCGTTATATCCGGCACAGCAAGAAGTTGTCATAAACGGCGCGCCGTTTTCTAATCTTTCCTGAAAATCTTTGGCTTCCGTCGTTGCCGTAATATCGGCACCTTGCGCAACTTCGTAAACATCTGTGTAGCCGACTTTGAGCAAGGCATCTTTGACTTGCTCCGGTTTGCACGACAAATGCCCGAATACCGCCGGTGCAACCAAGGCGATGACTTCTTTGCCTTCTTTGATATTTTTCAAAATATCAATAACTTGTGACTTGGCGTGCACCGCACCGAAAGGGCAGGCCGAAACACATTTGCCGCAAGAAATACATTTTTCGCTGTCGATACGCGCAAAACCGCGTTCATCTTTTTCGATGGCGCCGACCGGACAGGCGCTTTCGCACGGCACGACCGTTTTTATGATGGCACCGTATGGGCAAGCGCTCATACACATACCGCATTTTTTGCATTTTTCAGGATCAATAACCGATTTGCCGTTGATATGTGAAATAGCGCCGAAACGACAGGTATTCATACACGGACGCGCCACGCAGTTTTGGCATAAATCCGTAACATAAACGCGTGCGGCCGGACAACTGTGGCACGCACTTTCGACAACAGTTAACGGGTGTGAATCGGGATGCGGGCGTTTCAGAGCTTGTTGAGCATAGTCCGACAACAATGTTTTTTCGTCATCTTCTTCAATGGAAAAGCCCAAACCGGCTAATGTTCTGGCTCGTAAAATGCCACGCTCTTTATAAACGCAGCAACGGAAAGGAACCTCCGAATATTTCGGACGCATTTCATACGGAATAAGACGTGTATTTTCGGCAAAATTATCCGATAAAAAGGCCTTTATCAATCTGACCAGCACTTCACGTTTTAATCTTTTGGTTTCTAATTCGGGACTGTTCATAAACTTAACTTTCTTTCTGTTGTTACGATAACTTAAATATTATTTGTTTGTTTTATTACATCATAAAACTTTTGTATTGTTATAAATTTTCGAGTTTTCCACAAATCCTTTTATATATAATTTATGATTACCTGTTTAAAATACTTATCTTCCAGCAACGTTTTTATCTTTTTGATAATTGTTCTTCTGACTTCTATTTCTACGGGTAATGACGGGTCGTAATGAGCTTGGTTAATCATGGCTCCGACCATAAACTCTATAATATCCGATTCAAGAAAAAAATCAACCAACAGACCTGCACTGTCTTTATGATTGAGTTCTTCTTGTTCAAGATACTCTGCGGCTCTGGTTAAAGTCAAAATCCCTTCCGTTACCAAATCAACCCCGTCCATTTGCGCAACCGGCGGTAAATCTCCGTAATTTTCGTGCGGAAGATTGACGATTTCGCGTTTGAGTTCACGCGAAATTATATTCGCCGTCGTGCCGCCGCAAATTGCTTTTTTACCGCCGAAAAATTCAAATGTTTGACAATATTCCCTGTCTTTCATTCTGTTATACGGCGGACCGGTAAATATCAGGGCTTTGCGCGGATTTCTGAAATACAGCACACTGCAGGATATGTCATCACCGGCTTGTTCGTTTGTTTCGACGGATAGTGCCTTTTGAATAACCCATTTGGATAAATCGCTGCTTGACACATTCGGATAAACACTTAAACGATTTTCCAAAGCCGTTAAAATTCCTTGTCTTTGCAAACCTAACGGATATTGCGATGTGCCGATACCTGCTTGAGTTACCCCGTCCGAGCAAAAAATTATTCTGTCACCGACTTCCGCCTTAAACTGATATAAATGCAAATGCCTGTCCGGAAATTTCGGTGATGTGATTTCCTTATATTCCAACGGAATTTCCTTATCTTTACGCATCAGCAAAAAAGGCGGATTACCTTCTTCTACCACCCAGACATTACCGTCATTTCGACAATCGACAACCGAAAAAGTCGCATAGCTTATTTTTCTGATTTGGCAAATCGGTAAAGAGTCCATAATTATTTGCGCGGCTTTTTGGAGGGGAATATCTTCCTCAATAAAACGCAACAGCATCGTTGCCGTCATACAAGATAAAATATTGGCTTTGATTCCGCTCCCCAGACCGTCTGAAAGCACGGCCAACACACGGTCCCGATTTTCCGACCTTTTGGATAGGAAGTAATCACCATACGCATTTTGACCATATTTTTTAATTTGAGCGCAATCAATATCTATGAACATTTATTCCTCTTCTTCCGAATTATATTCATTTGCGATTGTGTTCAATATCGTTTCCGTTTGCACCATATGTTCTCCGAGCAAACAGGCGATTTGTTGCACGGTCGAGATATTTTTATCGATGACCTCTTTGGCTTTTTGCGCCACGATTTCGTGCGAATGATAAGCATCGGTAATGTCGGTAATTGTTGCGCCGATACTGATGTTGTCTTCTATCGGGAAAATATGTAAATCATACTGTTTGTTGTTAAAATGATGATTTTCTTTATGGATTTCTTTTTTGTCGGCAAAAGCGGACATAAACGCCTTCTGCGCTTCAAAAAAATTACCGATTGGATTTCCGACCAAACTTTGCGGATTTGCCAAATACATTTCTTTATCGGCACCGGCAAACATTTTTATAAAAGCTTCATTAGCTTCCATAATATCTAAGTTTTTATTCAATATAACCATTGCAGACGGGATACTTTTCAGCATTGCATTTGCTTTTTTGGTTGCCAACTGGCGCATATACGAAGTGCACATAGACGGCTCCGCATCACCGTTTAACAATGCTTTGGCCATATCTTTGCAGGTTTGATATCCGCAACCGGAGCAATTCAGTTCATCTTCCGGCTTATATTTGCCGATGCGGTGTAACGCTTCCTGAATTTCATCTATGGCATAAGACTTATGTTCTACCGGCTCGGCTGTATATTCTTGTTTGACGACAACTTGCGGATTTTGCGGTATGGAATCTCTGTATTTGATATGACGCAAAACCCGAGAAATATTATTTGCATCCGATAAATCGGTCGCGATACACGGACCGTGCATACATCCGCCGGCACATGCCAACGCCTCGATAAACACCGGATTTCGCAATTTTTCTTCCGAAAATAGGTTAACAGCCGTGTCAAACGCTTCCAAAGAGCAAACCTGACACAAATGGACACTGTCTTTTACGCCGATTTTGCGGATTGTTTCATTCATACCGCCGTCCATCGGATATAAGCCCCCTTCATACGCATGATGCGGCACAAATTCTTCTTCGGAACAATCTTCTGTTTCAAGCGCGGTATCACTTTCTTTGAGCCATAATTTCAATTCTTCGAAAGTCAGCGCATAATCAATCAAATCTTTATGTGTATCAGCTTCTTCTTTTTTGGCGATACACGGACCGATAAAGACAACGCCGATATCTTGACCGTAATATTGCTTGAGCAGTTTGGCATGCGTTAAAGCCGGCGAAGCAATCGGAACAATATAATCGGCAAAATCCGGCTTATACAGCTTTATGTATTTTACAATAACCGGACAAGCGCTGGATATAAGCAACCCTTTGTCTTTGAGGTTGAGCAAACGTGCGGTTTCAATAGAAACTTCTTGAGCACCTAATGCTGTTTCGCTGACACCGGCAAAGCCGATTTTTTTCAGCGTGGCAATCATCTGCTTTGACGTGCAAGCAAAAGAAGCGCGCCAACTCGGCGCAAGTGACACATAAACCGCTTTGCCGGAACTCAGCATTTTTTTTACGGGGTCGATATCACTTCTGACCCGTTTGGCATGGCTTGGACAAGATGACACACATCTGCCGCACGATAAACACCTTTCAGAAATAACACAAGCGTGTCCGTCTTGAATCCGAATTGATTTTACCGGACAGCGACGAACACATTTGTAGCAATCCTGACATTCGTTATATAAAGTATATACTGCACCTGTTGTTTTGTTCATAATGCCTCTATTGTCTTAATTAAATCTTCCGGTGTGGTATAATGATATTTTTCATCATTGATATAGATATTCGGTCCCTCTTGGCATAAATTTCTGCATCGACAGCCGACCACTTCTATTGAAATATCTTTCTTATTTTCCTTGATATATTTTTCCAAAAATGCAAGCGTCTTATCATTACCTCTTACATAACAAGAGCTGCCCAAACAAAATTTTACAGTTGTCATACCAACCTCTTTGATGATTTTTTCACAAGGTATTTGAAATCTGCCTCAATGTCAAGAAAAAAAGCTCTTGAGTTTGTTTCTCAAGAGCTTTTGTTACAGGTCGGAGATTATTTCTTATATAATTCTCGCGCCTTATATTTTGTATGTAGCAAATGGTGCGATTTTTCACCGCCCGCTTTGCCCAAATAGTCGTCATAGAGCTTTTGAATCGACTTATTTTTGTGCGATAAGCGGTTTTTGGCTTCGGCATCTTCCGTGTTCAAGCCCTTGGAACGCAACTTACGAATTTCATCGTTAATACCCCACGGCTTATCAAACGTTGCGCCCATCACGCGCGGTTGACCGCCGCCGGCAATGCATCCGCCCGGGCAAGCCATAACTTCAACAAAGTGATATGGGAGTTCCGTTCCTTCGGCCTTTGCCTTGTTGATGGCTTCCATCACCGGCGCCACATTACCGACACCGTTGACAACGGCAATACGAACCTTTGTGCCTTTAATATCAACTTCTGCTACCTTAACGGCTTTCAAACCTTCAATGGCCTCAAAGTTCAACTGACCGAGTTCTTCACCCGTGATATAGAAATAGGCCGTTCTCAGAGCCGCCGTCATCACGCCGCCGGTAACACCGAAAATGGTTGCGGCACCGGAATATTCGCCGAGCGGGCTGTCGGCTTCTTCATCTTTGAGATGCTTGAAGTCAATACCGGCCGCCTTAATCATTTTAGCCAATTCTCTGGTGGTAACAACTTCATCAACATCTTTGTAGCCAGATGAGTTCATGGTTTCGTCACGACCGATTTCCCACTTTTTAGCGGTGCACGGCATAACCGATACAACTTTGACTTTGGAGGCATCAACGCCGGCTTTTTCCGCCCAATAGGTTTTCGCGACCGCGCCGAGCATTTGATGCGGCGATTTGCACGAAGACAAATTCACGAGATTTTCCGGATAATATTTCTCAATATAATCCACCCAAGCCGGACAACACGAAGTGAACATCGGCAAATTGTCATTTTTCGTAAATCTTTCAACAAATTCAGATGCTTCTTCGATAATCGTCAAGTCTGCGGCAAAGTTGGTGTCAAACACTTTGGCAAAGCCCAAACGGCGAAGCGCCGCATAGATTTTACCGGTCAAATTCGTGCCGAAATCAAAGCCGAATTCTTCGCCCAAAGCAACACGAACCGCCGGTGCAATTTGCACAACCGTAACGTTTTCTTTGTTATCCAAGAGAGCCGATACCTTGCGTGTATTGTCATAATCGGTGATGGCACCGGTCGGACAGTGAGCGGCGCA
>JAFYFJ010000054.1 GCA_017543835.1 Alphaproteobacteria bacterium
ATGACGAAGAAGGCGAAGAACGCTCCGAATATAATTATGATGATGACAATGCGGATATCGAAAGTGTCGGCAACATCGACACCAAAGAAATGGGACATTCCGATGACCCGGTGCGTATGTATCTAAAAGAAATGGGGTTGGTCGAGCTGCTTTCGCGTGAAGGTGAAATCGCCATTTCTAAACGTATTGAGGCCGGCAAAACCGTTATGATTAGCGGTTTGTGCGAAAATCCGATGACAATTAAGGCAATTTCCGAGTGGCGAGATCAGCTTGAAAACGGCGAATTACAACTGCGTGATATTGTCGATTTGGAAATGATGTTCGGCGATGATTCCGAAGCGATGGTCTATGACGACAGCGAAACGCAGGTCGATGACTTCGATAAGGTGACTAAAGAGCTGAACGAAAAAAATCTCGATGAAATCGACGATGACTTAGAGCCGGATATCGACTTGGAAAGCAATGTCGATGACGATATGGAAGAATCCGATGAAAACATCGAATCCATCGGTGATGAAAATGCCGAAAGCGCTTTAGAGGGCGACGACGATGATGATGTTGAGGGTATCGGCCACAATTCGACTTCTGTTTCGACCATGGAAAATATGCTGATTCAACCGGTGTTGGAAACTCTGAACAAAATCGCAAGTTACCACGATAACCTGAAAAAAGTTCAAAGTCAGCGTATGGCGGCTATTCTGTCGGGACGCAAAATCAGCGCTTCGATAGATAAAAAATACAACAAACTCAAAAAAGAGCTGATTGAGTTGATGAGCTCGATTCACTTGAACAGCTCGAGAGTGGAACAATTGGTGGAACAGCTTAATGATATGAATAATCGCTTGCTGACGCAGGAAGGTAAGCTTTTGCGTTATGCCACCGCTTGCAAAATCAAACGCGAGGACTTTTTGGAAGCATACCAAAAATCCGAGCTCGACCCGAATTGGCTCAACAAAATTGCGCAGAAGAAAGACAAACATTGGGCGATGTTCTTGGAAAAGCACAAGGACGAGATTATCGAAATCCGCCAAAATGTTGCGCAAATGGCGCAAGAATGTGATTTGCCGATTAGCGAATATCGTAAAATGGTCGAAACCATCAAAAAAGGCGAACGCGAAGCCGAGCGTGCCAAAAAAGAAATGATTGAGGCAAACTTGCGCTTGGTGATTTCAATTGCGAAAAAATACACCAACCGCGGTATGCAATTTTTGGACTTGATTCAAGAAGGCAACATCGGCTTGATGAAGGCGGTTGATAAGTTTGAATATCGCCGCGGCTATAAGTTTTCGACTTATGCGACTTGGTGGATACGTCAGGCGATTACGCGCTCGATTGCCGACCAGGCGCGCACCATTCGTATTCCGGTTCACATGATTGAAACCATCAACAAATTGGTGCGCACATCGCGTCAAATGTTGGCGGAAATGGGACGCGAGCCGGTGCCTGAGGAATTGGCAAAGCGTTTGTCGATGCCGCTCGATAAAATTCGCAAGGTGATGAAAATTGCCAAAGAGCCGGTCAGCTTGGAGGCGCCGGTCGGCGACGAAGATGATTCGTCACTCGGTGATTTTATTGCCGACGAAAGCGCATTACAGCCGCTGGATATGGCGATTCATACCAATTTGAAGGAAACTTGTTCCAACATTTTGTCGTCGTTATCGCCGCGGGAAGAACGTGTTTTGCGTATGCGCTTCGGTATCGGTATGAACACGGACCACACGTTGGAAGAAGTCGGTAAGCAATTCAATGTGACGCGTGAACGCATTCGTCAGATTGAGGCCAAGGCATTGCGCAAATTGAAACATCCGAGCCGCTCGAAACGTTTGCGCTCGTTCTTGGACCATTCGTAAATCCGAGCAAAACATACAAAAATCCCCTCGCCTGACACTCAAGCAAGGGGATTTTTTTGTTTCAGAACTCTTTTTGCCAAGTAGCGATTTTACGTTCCAAATCTGCGGCAATTTCTTTGCGCTGTTTCAACAGAGCGAAATACATTTTGCAGAATTGCACCGGTGCCGTGAGCGGCGTGCGTGATACCCTTATCGGATATTTCTCCATCAGCTGCTGACCGGCAACCAACACATCTTTCGGAATCATAACCTCGAGCGGTGCCATAAACTTGCCGATGTAGCGGTTTGTGCCGACGCGGTCGTAAACTGCGGCCGCTTCCGAGAGCAGAGGCAATCCGCCGGCGAGTGCCTTACCGTTGTAGAGCTGACACATATCTTCAACCCTTTCCTCCGGCACATAGTAGTAGGCATTGAGCGGCAACGTTCCGGGGAACTGATACTCGGAGAACGCAATTGTGCGCTCCAGACGTTTGCTCAGGCGCTGTGTCGGGCAAAAGATAATCGGCGCGTTACTGTCATGTTTCCAATCCAGATAGTCGATAATATCTTTGATGTTGGCGCCGGTATTGTTCCCTTTGTCAAGCACCGTAACCGGATAATTACCGAAACGCAGAGCCGTCATACGCAGCTTTGAGCCCTCGCTGATTACCGTTCCGTCGTCGAGCCGGTTCATATACTTAGAAAGCATACCCGTGCCGCCGACACACATGAGTTTCGGATATTTGCCGAACTGTCGCTTGGCGTATTCCATAATTGTTGCCGTATAAAACGCCGAAATCATATCGTCGTCGATGGCAACCACATAGCGCGGTTCAACCTTGAGCAAGCCGCCCTTGTCAAAACAGGTTGTTTCTTGCTTAAAAAAGTCAAACACAATGCGCGCATTCATCCAGTCTTGTGACCTGAAATTGATTTGTTCCATATAAAAATATATAAGTAAGACAATTTGTCTTATCACATATCATATTTATCTATTTTTGTCAAGTCTAAAGATTTAATTATAGACCGCCATAATCAGCAACAAACCGAGCCCGACCGGCGCGATATAGCGCAATGTAACCAGAAAATAGCGGGTGAAACCGCTGGAAACGTGAGCACTGCGACGAATGTTGTGAATAATCGGCTTCATCGCCTTATAGCCGACAAACAGCGCCATTGTCAGCGAAACGATGGTTGCCGTATAGGTCGAGGCCAGCCAGTCGGCAAGCGTGAACAAATCGCGTCCCAAAACCTTTATATCCATAACGCCTGAAAACGACATTGTCACCGCCGTAAAGCCCAAAGCGGAAATCAGCATAACCAGTATCGTCGAGGCAAATCGCGAGATTTTCAGCTTGTCTATAAACAAATTCGTCGGCATTTCAAACAAAGATACGGTTGAGGTAACGGTCGCCAGCATCAACAGCAGATAAAAGGTCAACGCCCAAAACCAACCGCCGCTCAGTTGCTGAAACACAACCGGCAAACTGATGAAAGTCAGTCCCGGACCGGAGCCGGCGGAAAGTCCGGCCGAGAAAATCGCCGGAATAATGATGACCGCACTCAACAGAGCCGCCAAAGTATCAAAAAATTCAATGCGTCGCACCGCTTTGAACAAGTTTTCACGCGGTGAAAAATACGAGCCGTAAACCAACAAAACACCGAAACCGAGCGAGAGCGAAATAAACGCTTGTCCGAGCGCGGCGGTAAATGTTTTGAACAGCGGTGTCCAGCGGAAGCCGTCGGCCGTGAAGCCCAAATGCTCTTTATCGATTGTCAGCAAAAAATCAATCCCCTTCTCCGAACCGTTTAAGGTTAAGGCGCGCACGCTGAGCAATATAAAAATCACAAACAGAATCGGCATCAGATATAAGCCGGTCTTTTCAATTCCTTTACGCACACCGCCGATTACTATCAGCGCCGTTGCCAACAAAAAGATTAAGCCGCTGCTGTATTGCACCGTAAAGTTTTGCGTCAGGTTTTGAAATTCTGTTTCGAGATTATTCTGCGAAATCAGCATCAATTTGCCGCTGACTGCCTCCAAAAAGTAATACAGCACCCAACTTGCCACCAAAAAATAGAACGAAAGGCATAAAAACACGCCGAAAACCGAGAACCAACCGCCAAAAAATGACCAAACACCGAGATGTTTCATACCGGCCTGTTCACCGATGATTTTGTATGAATCGATGCAGTTGCTTTTGGCGGTGCGGCCGATGGAAATTTCCGCCACCATCAGCGGATTACAAATCAGCAGCAATATCAGCAGATATACCAAGATGAAGCTCAAACCGCCGTGCTGCCCGCACGAATACGGAAAGCGCCAAATATTTCCCAAACCGATAGCCGAACCGGCGGCGGTTAAAATAAATCCCCAGTTGCTTGAAAAGTTCTCTTTTTTCATAATTTATTCCATTATATTTTTAAGTTAAATCATTAGCTTAATATTTTATAAATCAAAAAATAAACTTTGTAAAGACAATGACTTCAAGTTTTCAATAATTACACTTGACAATTTATACAAAAAATATACAATATACCGATAAAGAAACATTATTGTATCACTTTTTATATTTTTCTGCTTATGATTTTAAATTTTGTGACCTGTTCCGGAACTAATGAGTTTACGGACATCAAAGAACTTGTCGAATTGATGCACGAATTTCCGCTTGGCGAAATTGCCGTGCAGGTATCTGAAAAGCAGTCGCCGAAAGGCGGTGCACGTCTTGAGTGGGTGCGTGAATTGTCCGCGTATCTCAACGAGAACAAAATCACTATCTGTGCCGCTTTGCATGTTAATCGCACTTGGGTGGAAGAACTTTGCCGCGGTATTGTCGTGCCGGAGTTGCAGGATATGCTCGAGTTGCGCGACATCTATGATTTGCCGCTGTTCAAGCGTATTCAGCTCAACTTCAAGCTCGGTCGTGATGCCGTGCGCGAAGACTGCGATGACACTCTGGTTGCGTTGCAACATCACATCAAGCGCCGCTTCATCCTCTCCTGCAATGAGAGCAACGAGCGTTTGGTGCGTCAGTTGTATCTCAAAGGGCTGCGCTTTGACTGTCTGTTTGATTCGTCATTTGGTGCCGGTATTGCGCCTGATTCGCGCAAGGAACCGCTGTTTACCGATATTCTGCAGGGCTATGCCGGCGGAATAACGCCCGACAACGTTTGCGCCGAGCTCGATAAAATCGCGAAGGCGGTTGAAAATTCGGCTTCAATCGGTAATGTCTATATTGATGCGCAAAAGGGACTGGAAGACGAACAGACACATCTCTCGCTCGACAAGTGCCACCGGTATCTCAGCAATGCGGCCGAGTGGTATCACAACCACCGTTGGCACGCCGCCGGTTTCTGAAAGAACGCAACCGCCGATTCCAAATCGGCGGTATGCTTTCAAAAGAAATTATTCACTTAAATTGATGAGAATATGTTAGAATTTATTTCGAGTGTTTACTTTCTGGGTATTATCCTGATGGCAGGCGCGTGCGGTCTTTTCCTCAGTGTCTTTTTCCCGAGCTGGTATGCCGGATATCCGCGTCGGTTCTGGAAAGCGCGTCTGACTTATAAGGATGACAAAGACCAACAGAGTGTTGCACGTTTCTCTTGGTTTGCCGCGTGGATTTTGGCCTTCATCGGCTCGCTTCTGGCAGCGTGGAATATGGAGAGCATCCCGCATACATTTTGGTGGATTACGGCGCAAACGCTTTACGGCATTGTTGTGATATGGCTATTGGCAAAGGCCATCGTTGCACTCTGTATTTTGGTGCAATACATCGGTTACGGAATTATCCGGCTCAAGCGATGGATATTCAACGATAAGCCGCTGTTTCCGAAACACGAAAAGATTAAATCGCTGCTAAAGCGCTGAACAAATAAAGTAGAAACCGTCGGCCCAAGAAGGTCGGCGGTTTTACTTTTTGAATATTTTATGACGCACTTTTTGCATCAGCGTCGACATCGGATAATTATCGAGTTCTTCGGGGCTGACGAATATTCCGTCGCCTTGATAATCGTTGACTTGCGCCGTTATGATTTCCAGTATCATTTTGATATGCGTAAAAATATGTGTCACGCTCAAACCGCTATCCGTTGCGTCGGCAATTAAATCGCCCTGCTCTGTCCACGGAAACTCATATAATCCGTGCAACAGACCTTTTTCCAAGCGTTTGCGAATATAAACTTTACCTTCGGCATTGCTCAAAATATAAACCTTACCGTTGATTTCTTTTTTGGTGAGTTTGTTTTTTTGCGGAATCTGTTCCACATCGGCGGCATTGGCGCTCAGGCACATATTTTGCCACGGACACAACAGGCATTGCGGCTTTTTCGGTGTGCAAACCATCGCGCCCAAATCCATAATCGCCGAGGCATAATCCGCCGCGTTTTGCTTATCAGTCAACGCTTCGGCTTTTGCGCGTATCAGCGGTTGAATTTTTTCAAGCGGCTCGGTCAGCCGATAAAGGCGGCATATAATGCGTTGCACATTCCCGTCGATAACGGTTGTCGGCAGATTATAGGCAAGCGCGGCAAAACTGGCGGCGCTATACGGCCCAAACCCTTTGAGTGCGGAGATTTCTTGCGGATTTTGCGGAAACTTGCCGCCGTATTTCTCGGCCACAATTCGCGCTGTTTGCAGGAGCGAGCGCGCTCGCGTATAATATCCTAAGCCCTGCCAATACTGAAACACCTCGTCTTCAGTTGCGTTTGCCAACGCTTCAACCGTCGGAAACCGTGCCATAAAACGCGCAAAATACGGGATAACCGTTTTGACGGTTGTTTGTTGCAACATCATCTCGGAAACAAACACAACATACGGATTCGGATGCGCCCCGCCCTTAATGCGCCACGGCAAATCGCGTCCGTTTTGCGCATACCATTTGAGCAAAAGTTCCGCCGGTGTTTTCATAACTCTGCAAAAATTAAAGCGCGACCGACCATAAGCCGTGCAAGTTGCAGTATTCGTATGCCTTAATCAAGGTATCACCTTCGGCAACCTTAAAATCCGCCGCCGGCGTTTCGTCCGGCTTCAGGTATTTTATTTGCACGCCGGCAGATGTTTCGAGCGCTATCCATTGAATATAATGAGCCGCAATCATCGGGTGCGGTGCGCTGCCGATGGCAATATGCACATTGTTGCCCTCGCGCGTGACGACTGGCACATGCTTTTCGGTTGCACCGTCGCTAGTGTTTTCGGTTAAGAGTTCCATTTCGGTGCCGCAACAAATCATCGGCACGCCCGATTTGTGCATCATCATCACCAAATTACCGCAGTGCGGACATCTGAAAAAATCCATTTCCATCTCCTTAATTTATTGTTTTAATTCGTTGTTTTTGCGACAAAAGTTATTTTGTTGTAAATAATACATCAGGGCATTATCGGCATCAAGCACTTCTTTATGTTTGTGCATTTCCATCGGTTCCAAATCGCCGTATTTCTCGATTATGTCGGTAAAATCCTCCCCCATTTTCTCGATTGTGGCTCGAATTGCGGCTTCCGGCAATCGACAGGTAACGCCGTAATCTTGCACTTCAAACTCCAATTCCAGCTCATTTTGCAAATAAATTTCGCAATGGTCGTTAAAGTATTCGGAGCTCATACCGCGCGTTACGGTGGCATCAATGCGCTGTTCTTCTTCCTCAACTCCGTAGAACTTATTTTTTTGCGCACAGGCATTGAGTGCGAAAATAAGCCCCTCGTATGTATATTCCGGTGTATATTTATAATGCGCCATATCTTTGTTTTTCAAAAATGCGTTCAAATCGTCAAAGCCGTGAATATTGCCGAGCAGAGAAGAAGGAACATCCAACACATAGTTGCCGTAAGTCAAGTGGCACTTGCCGTCGCGCATACCTTCAATCGTGAAAACGCGGCCGTCTTTGCTTTCGCTGTCTTTGCGACAAACTTGGAGCGACGCCATAAAGTCCGGCGAAAACACATCGATAACCAACACTTCTTCCACCGCATCTTCGATACTTTCTTCTTTTGTTGCTGTCGGTTCGGCCGCAACCGGCTGTTCGGCTTCTGCCTGCGGAGCGATAGTCGGTGCGATTTCCGCCGGTGTTGCCGGAGTTTCCTCAACCGCATTGTTTGCCGCCTCTGCCGGCGTTGCTTCGTCTGTTGTTTTGTCTGCTGCCAATGCCTCAATCATGGCGTCCAATTCGGCATCGTCTGCCGCCCGCGCCGATGTGTTTACACCGCACATCCACAAACAAATCATCATAAAAATTGTTAAATGCCGCATTTTTTTTATCCTTTCAAAATACGAATGATGGATAAGTATACAAACATTTATTTATTTATGCAAACAAAAAAGAAGAGAGCATCAATATCCTCTCTTCTTCCGCCTTGTTGTGCCGATATCAATTGACGATAAGAACGCAACGTTGTATCCGACCGCAAACAAGACCTGACACGCAACATATCCGGTAAAATAATCCGATGATTATTATTTAATCTGTTATGATGCTTTGTGTGCCGGTTCCGCATTTCGACTTAGAATTTAATTGCTTAAAAAACATCATCGTCATAACGTGAACACGGTTGATATATGGTCGCTTGTTTCAAAATCAAGCACCGTAAAACCAAAGAACATAAAAAAAGACCCTTCGTTGAGAAGAGTCTTTTTTTATAAATCGCGTTATAAGCTTAATAGCCGAAATAAATCTCAACGCGGCGGTTTAATGCTTCCGTTCT
Source organism: Alphaproteobacteria bacterium (assembly GCA_017543835.1). Taxonomy (GTDB): domain Bacteria; phylum Pseudomonadota; class Alphaproteobacteria; order RF32; family CAG-239; genus RUG410. Next base: position 8,527 of record JAFYFJ010000054.1, read on the forward strand.
GGCATCAACTTCTGTTTCTGCCGGACGCGTATCGGAATAAGCCGACGCGGAAATCAAACTCGGATTAACGCCCATCGAGGCTAATGTGTTTGCCACTTTTTGCGTGCGCTTAATCGAAATATCGCGGTTAATCGCATCTTTTTTGCTCAATGCGGCTTGGCTGACCTTATGCGATGCGTGACCCAACACCTTAACCGGTGTATTGTTTGCTCTCGCATATTGTGCAATTCTGCTTAATTCTGCTCTGTCGGCATCATTCAAGTAATCAGAACCGATGGCAAAATAAATCACACCGGCCAAACGTTCATACTTCGGTGCGACCACCGGTTGAGCGCACGGTACCGGTTGAATAATCGGCTGAACGCACGGCTCAGGTGCCGGAGCCGGCGCCGGTTTCGGACTGTTGCAAGCCGGACCGTCAAACAAACTTGTGCCGGTATAACAACCGCTTAACAACAAAATTGCTGCCAATGATAACAATTTTTTCATCGTTATTTCCTTTCAATAAAGTATCGATACGTTTGTCATTATACAAAAAAAATTTTAAATCACAAGCTTTTATTTTTCGATTCTATTTTTCGTTGCAGATACGTTCTCTGATTTTTTGAGCATTTGTTTTGAAAGTTATGGATGGTCTGTCATTTATATGCCCGAAATCAACATGGCCGTAGCGATTTGTTTCTGCCAACGGTGTATGCCGTTTGTTTTGCACAATAACCCCGCGTTTGTTTGCTATATTGTCGGCAAATTGCAACAAAACCCGACCGATGTTGAACTTGTTGACCGAAGCGCCGATGTTGCCTTTAATCACATCTTTAAGCGGACACGAACATCTTTTATAAATACTGTCGGAAACGGCCTTCAACATTTGCTCCATAACGGCTGAATCGGCATAATTCGGCTTAATCTCTTTTGTGGTCAGAGCTCTTTCCGCCTCTTTGAACACATCATACATATATTGCGCCGCTTCTTTTCCCTTTTTTTCCGGCAGAATTTTATTTTGCGGGTGCTCTGTGTCATATTCTTTCAACGCATTATAAACCGCCTTAAAATTCGGCTGACCGGCAAGGGTTTCAAAAATAAAATATTCTTTGTTGCTTTTGATGGATATTTGTTGTGCCATTTTGATTCTCGCTTTGTTTGTGTTTACCAATGTAAATTAAGCACAAGATACCCTATTTTTGAACAAGAGTCAATATTTGATGAAAAATATTTGACAAATTAAACAAAAGGCGCTATAATGACCTAAAGGAGTAAAAAAATGACGGTTGCTGTTAAAAATGTTTCGCTCAAGGACAAGCTCGAAGAATTGAAAGAGCGCGCTGCCAAAGAGCCGATGATGCCTATAACGCACGTAGATAAAGACGCGGCACATATTGTGTTTACGCCGAGTGAGAATAATGCGCCGAAACAACCGGATTTGAAAGAAGTTTTGCAAATTGTTCGTGATAACTTCAGTCAGTATGCTCAAAAGGCGGCACATCATCCGATTAAACCGGAAGATGTGGCACGTTTATCGACTTATTTGGATATTGCACTCAAGGATTTTGAAAACAATGTCAAGCGCTTTATGCCGAACATTAAAAATACGGATTACAAACTTGAGATTTCTGTCAGCGAACGCAATAAAACGGCTGTGCGTATTGGTTTTAAAAATCCCGAAGGCAAGCAAATCGGGCCGTTTTTATCCACGCATATTACCAGTTCGCCACAAGATATGCTGGCCGTAGATATCGGCTATATGGATAAGCACAAAAAGCCGGTCTATACACATTCCTTTGGGCATGAATCACTCGAAGATGCGGATAATTATATGGAAAAACGCGGCGATAAAACCTTTATGAAAACCGAAAAACAACGTCATCACGATAAATATAATGATGTTATTCAGAAGGAAACTCAACGCCGATTGGAACGTAAGTTGTATCGATAAGAAAAAGGGGCAATTAAGCCCCTTCTCTTTTGCTTTTTGCAATCGACCGAATTTAGTCGGCAATTGTAATATTGCGTTTTCCGGCAAGTGATTCTTTGATGAAATCAAGTTGTTCCATAACCATCGGGTTGTCGGCAAATTTTTCAAAAGCCGCTTCGACGCGCTCGGCAAATGTGCCTTCTTTACCTTTGAAGATGAACATAAACGCACGCGTGCAGGCCTTAATCGTTTTCTCATCAATCCCGCTGCGGCTCATACCGATAACATTAAGTCCGCGTAAAGCCGCCGGCATACCATTGGCAATACCAAACGGAATAATATCGCGCGCCACACCGGAAACGCCGCCGACCATCGCCTTACGGCCGATATGCACAAACTGATGCACGGCGCAGTTGCCGCCCAAAATCACGCCGTCACCCAAATGAACGTGTCCGCCGATAACCGCGTTGTTGGTCATAATCACATTATTGCCGACCACGCAGTCGTGCGCAATATGCGAGTTAATCATAAACATACCGCCGTCGCCGACAACAGTGGTAAAATGCTCTTTTGGGGTTCCGGAATGCATTGTCACGTTTTCGCGGATGATATTGTTTTTGCCGATAATCAATCGAGCTTCCGGCTGAAATTCGTTACCGTGGTCTTGCGGACCGCATCCCAAACGCGCACCCGGAAAGACAATGGTGCCTTCGCCGATGGTGGTGTTGCCGTAAATTGTTACTTGTCCCAAAAGTTTAACATTTTCGCCGATTTTTGCTTGCGAACTGACCCAACACATCGGGCCGATTTCGGCGGTAGGCGCGATTTGTGCGCCGTCTTCGATAATTGCGGTTGCGTGAATTTTAGCCATAATTTTATCCTTTCTGAAAGAGTTTCCTTTTGTTAATGACAGCATAAAAAAGTTGCATCGATTATGCAACACACAAAAAGTTACATTATGTTTCTTGGGATAATCCGAGCTGTTGAACAATGTCGTCATTCTGAGCCGACAGGCAAAAAAAACAATGTCACCCCTCCGAGCAACGCGAGGTCAAGGGGTCTTCCGATTAAAAAATAAGCGCTACGCAAAGATAAGATACCTTGACTCGCAGACGCACAACGCTGCGAGAGGTATGACATTATAAAAAATACACCTTTGAAATAAAACACGGTGTTGACATTTACTATAAACCAATTTATTGTGAACAACAGGTATGGGAGACCATACTCGAGGGCGTCAGAACCCTGTATCTTAGCAGTCGCTTCGCATAAGCGACTTGAAAAAAATATGCCGACTTCTGTCTCGGACGGATGGTCGGCTGAATAAGGCATAGCCAAATAGGTCGCGCCGTTGCTAAGATACGGTTCTGAACATCCGCCCGCTTTCTGACGAAAGTGGGTTTTTGTTTTAAACGATTCGAGAAAGGATGAGGGATGAAAAAAATATTGGCAATGCTGTTATTGGTAAGTTTATGCACAGGATGTGTGCATTACAAATATGATATGAGCCAAGCCAGCGCTCAAAACAATAAGTATAAAGTTAGTATAAGTTTGGCAGAAACGCCTATTAGATCAGGTGCTTGGGTCACCGCATCAAATGCTTATACATTAAATACCCAAAATTTTACGGACGATGATATAGAAATAGATTGGACTAAAACATCATTTATTACTGATGGTCAAACAAAAGGCGGGTTTATGAAAGCTGGTGAATTGTATATAAATCGTGATTTACCGAAAAATCCGACTATCGTTTTACCAATGGCTAACCAAAAAATAAATATTTACCCGTCGGCATTAATTGATGCTACTAATTATCAGGGAGCAATCCCTGAAGGAAAAAATGGTGTTTATTTAGTCATGAAAGTTGGTGATAAAGAATACAAAGAACAATTGTATATTACAAAGACAATGGAATAAGGAGAAAACATATGAAAAAATTTATTTTGATTCTATTGATTACATTATTGAATATGCAAACAGCAAAAGCCGATTCTGATTGTGAAAGGAAAGCATATAGCCGATGTTTGCAATTATATGATTCCTCACTACAACAACGTCAAGCTGCTCAAAAATTAAATATGACTAAAGAAGAATATTGTCGTTGGTTAGCTGAAGAATATTGCACACCTATCTATAGATAAAGAAAGGACGCATTATGAAATATAGTTCAGGATACTGTCCATATTGCAAGAAACAGGTTAAAATAGAAAAAGAAGAGATTCATTATAATTTGATTATTATGATACTTCTCGGAATAATTATCACTTTTACTTTAGGTGGACTTTTTACTTTTCTTTTTGTGATATTTTGGATTAGTTGCTGTATATTAAATGAATTATGCGATTTTTGTTTTGGTGGATGGCGATGCAGTCATTGCGGAGGAAATGTTGTAAATCATTCTGTGGAAGAGAAATAAGAGAATAAAAAAAGATGTCCATATTAAAAGAGTGTAAGATTCTTTTCTTTAATAACCCATCCTTCACGCCTTAAATTTGCAAATTGTAAATTTAAGGCGTGCCCCGAAGGGCTGACACGCTTTTCTCATTACTAAGCGGCTTAACGCCGGCACATTCGCCGAAACGCCGAATGTGACTGCTTAATTTTTTGCAAGCAGTATTCTATTCTACCTCATAACGGCTAAGTTTATAAATTGAAACCCCTTTATTTCCGCTGCAGCACGCAGACGAAGAAGCCGTC
>JAFYFJ010000055.1 GCA_017543835.1 Alphaproteobacteria bacterium
CCGCTACCTATAAAGACGGCGTGCCAAACGGAAAAGCCATTTTTTACAGCAGTCGCGGCAGAAAAATCGGTGTGGCGCGGTATCGTCGGGGTGTCTTACTCAAAGGGTATTGCAAAGACCAAAACGGTGACAAAGTTGCCATGCAAACAGACGGGAAAAACATAGTAACAGAGGTGACACCGTGTCCGGACGTATCAAACAAGGATTAGTGCTTGAGGGCGGTGCGCATCGGGCGATATATACCGCCGGCGTGCTTGATGTGTTTTTGGAACGCGGCATAACGTTTGACGGCGTTATCGGCGTTTCGGCCGGTGCCATACACGGTTGTTCGTTTGTTTCCGGTCAGCGCGGGCGCAACATCGGCTATACTTTGAAATATGCCCAAGATAAGCGCTATATGAGTTTATATTCGTGGCTTACGACCGGCAATTTGGTCGGCGAGGAGTTTTGCTATCACGAACTGCCGGAAAAGCTTTTCCCTTTTGACCACGAAAATTTTGAGAAATCGCCGACCAAGTTTTATGTGACTTGCAGCAATATGGAAACCGGCAAGGCGGAGTATATTCATTGTGACGAATTGCGCACCAAAATGCCGTATTTGCGAGCGTCGGCATCTATTCCGTTTTTATCGCATCACAGCGAAGTGGACGGCAAAAAATTGCTTGACGGCGGTGTGACCGACAGTATTCCGCTCGAGGCGTTTCAGCAGATGGGCTACAAGCGCTGTGTGGTAGTGCAAACGCATGCCGCCGGTTATGCCGAAAAGAATTATCCGGCCGTTAATCTGTTGGCAAAATTGAAGTATAAGCAATATCCGGAATTTATCAAAGCGTTTGAAACCTTAAAGGAAAACTACAACCGCGAACTTGCGTATATTGAAAACGCACGGCAAAAAGGCGAAGCGTTTGTGATTCGTCCGAGCCGGCATATCAAAATCAGCCACACCGAGAAAAATCCGCGTGTGATTCGGGCGGTGTATCAAATGGGACGCGCCGATGCGGTTAAGGCGTTGCCGAAGCTGAGGGAATTTATGCAGCAAAACTAGGACTTTTATATGCAAAAACCGTTTTCGCCAAATCCTTTCAAAGTTATGTTACAATATGCTTGGCGGCATAAGTGGCTGACAACGGGGATTATTGCGGCCGAAATAACGGAAATCTTAAGTGTGAAAATCCTGCCGTATTTTTTGGCGCGGCTGATAGCATTGTTCGGACCGGATACGGATTTTGCGCTCATCAAAAATAAGTTCTTTATGTTTCTCGGGCTGATATTTGCCGCCGTTGTCGTGCAATACGCGGTGGAGATTATTTCCTCGTATTTGACCCTGATGCGTCTGCGGCCGATTGTGCGCAAAGAAATCGGTCAGGATTTATTCGGCTATTTAATGGGACACTCGGTCGGGTATTATGCTGACAATATGGCCGGTTCGCTGGCGCAAAAATGGGAAGATTTGACCGACAGTATTCCCGCTATGTATCGCGTATGCTTTTATTATGTGATGGGTTATTTCAGCTTGTTTGTGACATTTTCGCTTTTGCTGACGGCAAGCGTTAAGTTGGCGCTGTTGTTTGCGGTTGCCTTATCGGCGGCGGCTTGTGTGCTGTGGCAGGTCGCCAAATTATCGGTAGATTTGCGCAAGCAGATGACAGATTGTCGCAACCGCGTGACCGGAAATATGATTGACGCGATGCAAAACAGTTTCTTTGTGCGTATTTTTAACGGCCAAAGTTACGAAGGTCGTCGTGCGCGAGATTTCATCGCTGAAGAAAACAGAATCACCAACAAATCGGTCAACATCGAAACATTGCAGGGCTCGGGCGAAAAGTTCTTTTTCCAGATTATCTGTATGGCGATTTTGTTTTACGGGATATGGCTGTGGAAGACGGGACAGATGGCCGGTGCCGATGTGGTGATGACTTATGTGTTGTTGCAAAGCGTGGCGGAAACGGTCAGCTTTTTGTTGCATCGCACCATTGTTTATGCCGGTGAGTTTGCACACATGCGGAAGAATCTCGAGCCGTTTGCGCGGGCGCATGACATACAAGATGTTGCCGGTGCCACGCCGCTTATCGTTACCGATGGCGCGGTGGAATTTAAGAACATTACTTTTGCCTATGCCGGTCACAAGCCGATTTTCAAGAATTTTTCACTCAAAATCAAGCCGCACGAAAAAGTCGGGCTGGTCGGTGTTTCCGGCAGCGGCAAATCAACGCTCGTCAACCTGTTGTTGCGGCTTTATGATGTGCAAAAGGGCGAAATCAAAATCGACGGGCAGAACATTGCCGACGTGACGCAAGACAGCTTGCATCAGGCAATCGGCTATGTGCCGCAAACCGCCGAAACCTTGGAAATCAGCGTGGCGGAAAATATTGCCTACGCCGACCCGTCGGCCTCTTCGGCGCAAATAAAAGCGGCGGCACAAAAGGCGTTCGCCGACGAATTTATTGAAGTTCTATCGCAAAGATACGACACCGTTCTCAATGCCGAGCACAAACTTTCGGGCGGTCAGCAACAACGTATCGGTATTGCGCGCGCGTTCTTAAAAAATTCGTCATTGTTGATTTTGGATGAGGCCACTTCGGCGCTCGACAGTGAATCGGAATTATATATTCAAAAAGCGGTGGATAATCTGTTGCAAAACAAAACCGTGCTGGTTATTGCGCACCGCTTATCGACTTTGCGCAATATGGACCGGATTGTCGTGCTGGAAAAAGGCAAGATTATCGAAGAAGGAAGTTTTACCGCCCTCAGCCGCAAAACGAACGGTCGCTTTGCGGGATTTTGGCGCTTGCAACAGCTCAAGGGAGGTGCAAATGACGGATAAGTCTACCGCATCGCGTTGGCAGTTTATCAAGCATTATCACGCACGCGTTTGGCCGGCGTGGCTGTTGCTTATTGTTATGATTCCGGTCACAGTGGCGCTGACGCAACTTACGCCGTGGTATATGGCAAAGGTGGTGGAGCTTGTCAGTCACGGCAATCCGCAAGAAGTATGGCTTGAGGCGCTGAAATATTTTGCGATTGCGGTAACGTTGTCATTGTTGGCACCGGTTATGGAATATTTAACCATGCTTGTTTTGCAATATCGGGTAACTTCACCGGTCGGGTTGGGTATTCGCGCCGATTTGTTTGAAAAATTGTTGCAACGCGAGCCGCATTTTTGGAAGCGCTTTAATGCCGGAAACATGATGACCAAAATCGAACAATGTCGGCGCAGTATTGCGGCATACAGTTCGCTCGGCGCGTTTTGCTTCAACATATATCTGCCTTTGTGCGGACTGTCTGTGATGTTGTTTTTGCTGGCGCGGATTTCGCTATCGTTTGCGGCGCTGACATTTGTCGGGTTGCTGATTTGTTTTGCTCTGTTTTATCGCACGGCGCAAGGCGTCAAGCAAACCGCCAACACGGTAGAAAGGATGTATGCGGAACTGTTCGGGCGCACGGTCGGCAAAATCAATCATTTCTTTTTAATCAAGATTTTCGGCACGGCGGCGCGCGAAACCGCACATCTCGGTCAAAAAGTCGATGAAGTGAATAAAATGGCGAACTTGGACGTCTGGTTGCGCAAGAAAAATCGGGCGATTTTGGGTTTGGTTTCGCTGATTTTCTTTATTATGCTGATGATATATGCGGTATATTTGTGGGTGCATAAGCAAATTTCGGTCGGCGATGTGGTGTATATTTTTACGGTTGTCGGCGGCGGTTTGTTCGGGCTTATTCAGGGTATGATGGATGTTTTCAGCGGTCTGATGTTTAATCAGTCACTTTTGGCCGAAAACCTGAAGCTGTTTCATCAGCCGTCACAAATCACGGACGCCGTTGATGCACGCGCCTTACGCGGTAAACCGCAGACGGTGGAAATCAAGAACTTAAGCTTTGCTTACGAAAACGGTGAGCAGGTGTTGCATGACCTTAATTTGCAAATCAAGGCCGGCGAAAAAATCGGCTTGGTCGGCGTATCGGGCGGCGGCAAAACAACCTTGCTCCATTTGTTGTTGCGGCTCGAAAATACGCCGCGCGGCTCGGTTTTCATCAACGGGCGCGATATTACCGAGTTGCCGCAAGAAAATCTGCATCAGCTGATGAGTTTTATTCCGCAAGACACATCGCTGTTTCATCGCAGTATTGCCGACAATATGGCATACGGCACTTTTAAGGCAAGCGCAAAGCAAATCAAAGCGGCGGCAAAAACCGCATATTTGGCGGATTTTATCGAAACTCTGCCGCAAAAATACGAAACGCTTGTCGGCGATAAAGGTATTAAACTTTCGGGCGGGCAACGGCAACGGGTGGCAATTGCGCGTGCCGTGCTGAAAAACGCACCGATATTATTGTTAGATGAGGCCACTTCGGCGCTCGACAGTGAGTCGGAAAAATATATTCAACAAGCACTTAAAAAACTGATTAAAGACAAAACCGTGATTGCGGCGGCGCATCGACTTTCCACGCTCAAGGATATGGACCGCATTATCGTGATGGATAAAGGGCGAATCATTGAAGACGATACACCGCAGAACCTGCTCAAAGCCGACAGTAAGTTTGCGACTTTGTGGAATATTCAGATGAAGGTTGAAGAATAAAAAATAAGCCCCGGACAACACGTGTCGGGGGCTTTAAGCATAAAACTAAAACAGAATGCTTGCACGCGCAAATTACGAGAATGGCTGCTTCCAAGCCAACTCAACTGTTTGTCATCGTTTTGCTTCCGGGGAGGTCATTTGCGAACCTGCCCGACAGTTTAAAGGAAACATCTGAGATGCCTAGGGCCGCTTGTCACCCGTTAACATTAGCGGACATCCGTAAAGGACGGTTGCTTTCGCTCGCCACTACTCACAACAATCACCTCAAGCCGTATTTGCAGCGACAGTTTATCATCCGTATCGGAATCAAAAGGTCAACTGACCGCGGCGGTGAGCAGATTTCCTGTTTGGCATTCAGAAGGCGCTTTCGCACACTGCTATTTACGCTTGCATCGGTGCAAATTGCCTTAAACTCATATATGTAGAATGGTTGATAATATCATAACAATTAGAAATTAAGCCGTTGATAGCACCTAATTTTCAAGGAGTCAAGAAAAATCATAAATTTTGCTTGCTTTTTCGATAAGTTTCGTCTAATATCGCTCTTACAAATCATATTATGAAGATATAATTGGAAATCGGTTCTTTGTTTGAAACAAAGAATACATATATCTATAAGTTTAACATCAAAATTCTGTAAGTATGGGAAAAATTGAAGATTTTTTCGGTAAGTGGTTTGACGGGGAATTTTGGGCTATGATTCTTTTTCTCGTCATGATGGCTGCGGTTTCAATAGGCATTCAGAGCTTATTGGTGTGGGTCGGCGGACTTTTCCCGTCGGTCGAGGACTGCGGCAGAACAATAGATGCCGTTCTCTGTGCGTTGCTGATTTTGCCGATATTTATCGGTGTCGGACTGGGTAGCAACTTTAACGGAAGCTGGAACATTTTGTTGGCTTTGCTGGCAATTATAGGTATTTATATCTGCGTTGTCTTCTGGTTTAACTGGTTTTTGTTCGGCGGTTGCTTAATTTTGCTATTGTTCAACCTGATACGGTTAGACCGAATAGGGTGTGAATCATTGTGGATTTACGGCGGCGTTTGTGCCTATTTAACTTATTGCATCGGCGCATATTTTGCGGTGGTATTCAATGGTATCGAGCCGGCGGTCGGCATCTGCGGCATAACCATACTCTCTTTGGTGACGCTCGGCGTATGGCTCAAACCTGCGCTTGAATAAATGCTGAACAGTAAAACAGAATTGCATATGGAAAAAGTCAGTAAAACATTGCAAGGCAAAAAAGCTTACACGGCGGAAGAAACGGAAGCCAAGGGTTTTACTATCGAAGAGCCGAAAAGATTACGTTCTTTCAAGAGCAGTCCTTTCAACCGAATCAGCTTGTCTGATTCAGATGTGTAAATTTTAATGCAAATGCGTATGACAACAGCGACAATTATTCTTGTTATCGCGCTTGTTATTTTTGCTGTGGCGCTTATAGCGCGGGCGTTGGCCTATAAACTTCCATAGCGGCTGATGCTTGTTGATTACGATGTATAAACTTTAAGAAAGTCCGCTTGGGGTTAATTACCTCAAGCGGATTTTTTTGTTCCTTCTCTTTTTCTGCTTGACAAATTTTTGGGTAAATGATACATTTACATCACTTATGTATAATGATAGTCGATTATTGCGGAAATTATTTATTGATTGGGCGTGGCGTTCCCGTATTGATAATGTTTGATTGACCGGTAATTTAGCTCATTAAAAATAAGTAGATTGCTTGTCTGTTTATCTTGATGATGCAGAGTTCCCCTTGCAGTTTTATCAATTTTGCTCCGTGGTGAACCGGAGGACTTTCAAATTTTTATCATTATGAAAGCAAAAGATTTTTTTGCAAAAATGGAAGATGTCGCTCTTGCAATTGCGAGCGGCGTGATGTTCATTCTCTTCTGTAACCCTCTCTCGTTGTTTGTGTTCAACTTGCTTTTTCCCGAAAACGCGGCAAGGTTTGTGCGCGAGTTCATCGGCTTTAACGACTTCTGGCGTAATTTCTACACAAAAAACGCGCTCAAATGGCCTTTTTGGTGGTCCAGATGGTGGATAACGCTTGATAACTTGAAAACCGTATCGGTGCGCAAGCAGATTGCCTACTATCTGACTAACCTCGATCGGAGTCACATTCTTGAGGCGATGAGTTCCGAAGCACAGGTGGCCTTGGTTAGAAAACGTCTGGATCGAATGAATGAAATCTACGGCATTATGCGCTTAACCGATGCAATGTTTGAAGAATGGCTCAAGCAACTTATTGCCAAAGGCCGTAACAAGCATTTGAGCATCGAAGACTGGCAGAAACTGTTTGCTCCTCTTTGTAATTTCCTGAAGAGAGGAAAATTACCGTTCTCTCAA
>JAFYFJ010000056.1 GCA_017543835.1 Alphaproteobacteria bacterium
ACGAAATTTCGATACCGCCGACCTTGAAGCCGAACAACAGACGTTTGCCCAAAGAAAGAATAAAGTCAGCCGGCAAACCCCATAAAGTGAGTAGCATAAACAGTCCGACCAAAATGATTGCCGGATTGATGATGACTTTGAGCCAGAAATCCAATTTTTCAGTCAGGCGCTTGCGGCTGCGATAATTTTTGAGCCACGGGCCGCCGAGAACAATACGTTTGATAATATCAATAATCGAGCGGCGGACAATTTCGAGCAAGCCGCACAGAATCAGCGATATAATCAGGTAGTTAAAGAGAAACAGAGATAATTCCGGATATCCGAACAGCGAAAGAGCAAAAACACCGACACAGAAAATATGGCTCAGCAAAATCATTCTGAAACCGCCGTCCTCAGCGGCTTCGTCTTCATCTGCGGTTGTTTCGGCACTGTCATCTTTTATCTCGTCGCGATAAGTATCAAACGCAATCTTAGCAAACCAAATAAGGAAAAACGCCTTAACAAAGCAAGAAATCATCATCACAAAGTGAATTGTTTCGGTTGAATATTCTTCTTTTTGCGCCACCATAACCTGTATGGCCGCCACCGAATTGATGACAATAAACAGGAAAATCATACGCGTAAATCGTGTGGCTTTTTCGGTGGCAATATTCACCAAGCGCCAGCACGGATAGTTCGGGGCAAACGTCACGCGCGAAATTGTGGCTTCGGCAATTGCCAATAGGCAGGTATAGGCCGATATCATCAAAATACTGTTCAGGAGAGTATCGCCGAAGATTTGGGTGCTGACCATCCACAAAATGCAACCGCCGACCAAAAATGCAAAAATCACACCGCGCGCCACCGCTACCGCAACTGCCGCGATAACCTTGCGGTTAAACGACGGGGCGGTATTCTCGGCTTTGTAACCCCAGTTGCGCAAAATAAAGCGTTTTAAGAAAATTGCCAAAGCCAAGGCAATCATCAAAATTACGAACATAACGCCGATACTGAACAAAGTATAAAGGCGTTGGTCTTGCGGAATGCTGTTATACCACTCAAGCGGCGATTTTACAACATCCCAAAAGAAGATGATATAGGCCTTCAAATCTTGAAAGAACACCAACGGGTTAATCATTGCCGACTGCTTGGTCATTAAATCGCCGTAAATCGTCTGGTTGCGAACACTCACGATTTGCTCGGCTAATTGTCTCATTTTGACAATCAACAGGTCGTTTTCCTTAATCAGACGGTCTTGTGAGGCGAGTTGCTGTGCAAGTTCTTCACGTTGCGTGGTAATGGCAACATCTTCGGGTTCGCCTTCTTTTGGACCGGCGCCGAGTGCTTCAAGCTGTTTTTGAATAAACTTGACCTGTTTTTCCAAGTTTTTGCGGTTTTCCGCCATTTTGCCTTCGGTTAAGCTCAAATACGAAACATAGCCATCGAGCGTATCTGTTGCAATGCCGTCCTGAAGCAGTCCGTTTTGGATTTTTTCTATTTCCATATTGATTGTTGCAAAATCCATAACATCGGTTGTTGTTGCCGGTATATTATCGGTTGTAGAGGTATCGGCGGCAAATGCCGGTGAAATGATTAAAAATAAAGCAAACAGAATTTTCAAAAGAATGCGTGACATGAGTAATTCCTATTTTTTCAAAATAAGTGAAAGAACATTGTAGGCGTTGCGGGCATTTCCGGCGCGCAGGTCATCGGCGGCCGTCCAAAAACTGAAACCGTTTTTAACCGAAATATCCTGACGCAAACGACTGACATAAATATCGTTTTCGCTTTGTGCATCATTGATGGAAACATAGCCGCAGTCAACGTGCTTATCAAAAACGACAACGCCTTTGGTATCGCGCATAAGGTTGCGGACATCGTCGACATCCACATCTTTGCCGCACTCAACATTTACAAACGCACCGTTACCGATAAACACCGGCACAATCGCACAGTTGGCGTGGACTTTGATGTCGGTATTCAAGAGTTTTTTGACTTGCGCATCAAACTTCCATTCCAAATTTGTTTCATCACCGATAAATTCGCCGATTTGCGGCAAAACATTAAAAGCAATCTGCTTATGAAAAACGGCTTCGTCGTCAACAAGCGGCTCGTTCATAAAGATTTTGCGCGTTTGATTAAACAGTTCGTCCATTGCCTCTTTGCCATAGGTCGAAACGGCGGTATAAGTGCTGATGACAAGGCGCTTGATTTTATACGGCGCGTGAATTTTTTGCAGCGGAATCAAAATTTGCGTCACCAAAGATGACGGCAGAGCGATTATGTTGCGTTTGGCATCGGCGATTTTTTCGTCGTTGAGGCCGGAGATAATCAGCGGCACATCACTGTCTGAAGCATACGCGCCCGAGCAGTCGATAACCATTGCGCCCTTAGCGAGTGCGCGCGGCACATAGTGTTTGGCTAAATCTTCGGAAACACAGAAAACCGCAATTTGCGCCGAGCCGAAGTCAAAATCATGCAGATTATAAACATCCATATCCACATCTTCGCCATACGAAATTTGTGTGCCGAGCGGGCAATCAATGTCGGCGGCAAAAATATCTTCTGCCGCAAATCCGTTTTCTTCAAGCATATTGAGGAGTTCGCGTCCTTGGCCGGTCATTACGCCGATGATTGCAATTTTTTTCATTTGTTTTTCCTTTTGATATGAAAGTAATTCTCTTTATCTGCAGTTTAACCCAAAAATATTTAAAATCCATAAAAAATTGACAATATATTTAAAAAAGCAAGACGCACTCGGTTGAGTGCGTCTTTGACTTAGTGATTCCGATTACCGCGACGGTTGTAGTCGTTAGACTTCGCGTTGGTTTACGGCAGCTTTTGAACAGATTTCTGAGATGACTTTTCGGCCGGTTTCGAAGAAGTATCCTCACCTTCGGTTTTGTCATCCGTCAGTTCGACCATTTTTGCCGGCAACCCGACCACTTTTTCCACAGGAGGCGGCGGGGGCGGCGGACACGGCGCAATCGGTTTGTTACCGAGTGTTGCGCAAATCAGCAAAACTTCAATCATAGGCATCAGATTCTGTAATGTAAATACTCACGAGCCGCATCCATAATGCGCCGCTTGAAAATCGCTTTGGCGCGGGTTCGGCGGCTGACGCGCACGGCATGGTAACGGGCCTGACCGTTGACGGTATCGAGCTTGTCGTAGATTACCCCGTCAATCTTGAATTTGCCGGTAACCTGCGACATTGAGGCAATAATCGAGCCGTCAACCGCCAGCGAATGACCTGTAACCACATCGACCAAAATCGTCAGATTGCCGGCAGATTTGGCAAAGGCGTAGAACGGCTTGCCGGCCGGAGCATCAAAGGCCTGCTCACGCAACACAACCTTGTGAAGCTGAACATTGGGCGCAACGGTGTCGGTGCATCCCATAGCATTGATAACTTTGTTCGCCTTGTCGTTAGCGACATGTCCGACGAGGTTCATCGGATTGATAACTTTTGCGTTTTTGTTCATAAGCTGATTTTTTTGAATTTGTAAGTAAATAATGTGTAAAACGTTTACCTTATAACAAATTATTTTGTCAAAATCAAGTATATTTTTGCAAAAAAATAAAAAAGCCGCATCTTTTGACACGGCTTTTTTAAATCAGCAACTTAAGTTGAAATCGGCAATATCTTTGTCGGTGAATTCTTTTTCGATAATCAGCGACGAGAACTTCGGCAATTTCATCTCGTTTTTCAACCGACCGTATGCTTCGC
Source organism: Alphaproteobacteria bacterium (assembly GCA_017543835.1). Taxonomy (GTDB): domain Bacteria; phylum Pseudomonadota; class Alphaproteobacteria; order RF32; family CAG-239; genus RUG410. The sequence goes on from JAFYFJ010000056.1 coordinate 3,710, forward strand.
CGTCACTTGTCATTGTTTCGCCGAAAACGGTGTAAGAACGGCGGCGGTCGAGCAACGACATATCGGTCGCATAATCCTCAAGCAGACGGCATATTGTCTGAACCAGACAGATTTCCAGACGCAGAGGTGCTTGCGGCAAAACGCGGCGCAACTCGTCACGCACTTCAAAATAAATAGCAAACGCGCGGCTGTCGCGATATTCCGGATTTGCTTCGATGGTTGTTACCAAAATGTCGGTCAAATCAAAAATGGTCAGGTTGCGCACCTTAAAATCGACTTCTGCCCAAGTAATACCGAAGGTGGCCTCCGTATCGACATGGCGCTTATACAAGCGATTGGCAATCGTAATCAGCCGATACATCAACGTGAGCCGTTGCCGCGAATCGTCATTTTGATACAACATCGGCAGACGCATCTTCAGATACATACGCCAGCAAACGGGTAATCCGGCAAAGCTGTCTTCCAGCTCCTTAACTTCCGGCACTTGCGGCAAATATTCGGCAAGTTGCGTTTTGAGTGAATCCTGATACTCTTTCTGCATTTGCGCATAATCTTCGTCGATTTTACGAATTCGCGCGACTTCTTTTTTGACGCGTTCGGGATATTGCTCCTCCGGTATGTTAAACAGCACCAGACCGTCCATCTCGGCATAAGCCACAAAGTTTGCCGCGGTTTTGATGTTAAGCGTATGGCTTAGCCACGGAAACTTCCACACCGGCGGCAAATTGCCGTAGACTTGCTCTTTGGGGAGCTTAAATGGCTTGTTTGAACCCTCGGGATACAACAACCAGTCTTTACTTGTTTCTTTAATCTTTTTGATTTTGAAACTTTGCTCTTTTAAAATCATAGGCATAAAAATTTTAGGAGTTAATAATTTAATTTATGCCATTTCTATAACACGGCAGATTTTTTTATGCAATAAAAAAGCGCCGGCTTTGAGGCCGACGCTGAACTTTCGGAAAGTCGAAAACTATTTTGTTTCGATTTTTTTGCCGCTTAAATCGTATTTTTCGATTTGTGCGTTGTCGTTCATTTCTTTAATGATGTCGGCAACGGCTTGTTGTGCCAAAATCGCTTTGAATTGGTCTTTAATGGCATCAAACGGCAACGGCTCGGATGTGCGCGTATCTTCAACAAAAATAATGTGATAACCGAATTCGGTCTTAACCGGCTCTTTGGAATATGTGCCCTTTTCCATATTGAAGGCGGCTTCCGAAAATTCCGGAACCATCATTTTGGCCGTAAAATATCCCAATTCCGGTTGGTCTTTGGAATATTGACGTGCCAAATCATCAAATTTTTCGCCGTTATCGAGCTTAGCGATGATTTCTTTTGCCAAATCTTCACTTTCAACCAAAATGTGTTTGGCCTTAACTTCTTGTTCGCCTTCAAATTTGGCAACATAAGCATCGTATTCTTTTTGAATCACATCGTCAGTCAGTCTTTCGTTGACTTTCTTTTCAAGATAAACTTGACGCGCAACTTCGTCTTGCAATTCGGCGAGTTGCTTTTGATATTCCGGTGTTGCCTGAATATTGTCTTTGGTTGCGGCTTGCAGAGCCAGTTTGCTGTTAACCATAACATCGAGCGCGTGTGCATAAAATTCTTCAAACGGAACTTGCGCCTTGATTTGCGGGTTTTGCTCATAGGCCTCTTTGATATCGGCAACGGTAATTTGTTCACCGTTGACAACGGCGGCAATACCGTTGTTTTTCTCGGCATGAACCTTATAAGTCAGAGCGCCGGCAACCAAAACAACCACAATCGCGGTCATAGCAATGATATATTTTTTCATAAAAAATCCTCCTAAATAAACAAATCGAACTCACTATAACCCGTTTATTTTAAATTTCAATATAAGTTTATAACTTTTGCGCAGAGTATTGACTTTACGATTTAATCAAACTAAGTATAAGAACAAAGAATTATATAAGGAAAACAAATGTTAGGACAAATTGCACGTAAAATTTTTGGCAGCGCCAATGACCGTTTTGTGAAAAAACAATATAAAATAGTTAATCAAATCAATGAGTTAGAGCCGGATTTTATTAAATTATCAGATGATGAACTAAAGGCAAAAACAGGTGCTTTCCGTATCCGTTTGAAAAACGGCGAGACGCTTGATGATATTTTGCCGGAAGCATTTGCAACCGTGCGTGAAACCGCCAAACGCGTGATGGGACAACGCCATTATGATGTTCAACTTATCGGCGGTATTGTGTTGCATAAAGGTATGATTGCCGAGATGAAAACCGGCGAAGGTAAAACTTTGGTGGCAACTTTGGCCGCTTATTTGAATGCACTTGAGGGTAAAGGCGTGCATATCGTGACCGTCAACGACTATTTGGCAAAGCGCGATGCCGAGTGGATGGGGCAGATTTATCGCTTTTTGGGGTTGAGTGTTGATTATATCGTTCACGCCAAAAACGATTTGGAGCGTCAGGCCGCATACAATGCCGATATTGTTTACGGCACCAACAACGAACTCGGGTTTGACTATTTGCGTGACAATATGAAATTTAACTTAAACGAGCGGGTGCAACGTGATTTTAACTTTGCGATTGTCGATGAGGTTGACTCGATTTTGATTGATGAAGCCAGAACACCGCTGATTATTTCCGGTCAGGCGGAGGATTCGTCCGATACTTATATTAAAATGGCAAAACTTGCTCCGCAACTCAAAGAATCCGATTATGAAAAAGATGAAAAGCGCAAAACCGTGACGCTTACCGAATCGGGTATGGAACACGTTGAGCAAATGTTGCGCGAAGCCGGACTGATTAAAGACGGCGCACTTTACGACATCGGCAATGTAAATTTGGTGCAACACGTCAACAATGCTTTGCGCGCACACACGATGTTTCAACGCGATGTGGACTATATTGTTAAAGACGGCAAGGTTGTGATTGTTGATGAATTTACCGGTCGTATTATGGAAGGTCGTCGTTTCAGCGACGGCTTGCACCAAGCACTCGAAGCCAAAGAAGGTGTGGACATTCAGTCCGAAAATCAGACATTGGCGTCGATTACTTTCCAAAACTATTTCCGTTTGTATCCGAAATTGGCGGGTATGACCGGAACGGCGATGACCGAAGAAACTGAGTTCAGCGATATTTACGGATTGATTTGCGTCGAAATTCCGACCAACAAGCCGGTATTGCGTGAAGATTTGCAAGATGAAATCTATCGCACGGCAGCGGAAAAATACAAAGCAATTATCAATACGATTATTGATTGCCATAAGCGCGGTCAGCCGGTTTTGGTCGGCACGACCTCGGTGGAAAAATCGGAAATTGTTGCCGATATGTTGCATAAAGCGGCGCCGGATATGAAGTTTGAAGTGTTAAATGCGCGCCATCACGAACGCGAGGCGGCGATTGTGGCACAAGCCGGTGTTTCGGGTGCGGTAACGATTGCGACCAATATGGCCGGACGCGGAACCGATATTCAGCTCGGCGGTAATCCGGATATGATGCTTAAAGAGCGCTTAAAAGGCGATGAAACGCCGGAACAAATCGAACAAATTAAAAAACAAATCGAGGCCGAAGTTGCGACTGATAAAGAAAAAGTGCTTAAAGCCGGCGGTCTGTATATTATCGGCACCGAACGCCACGAAAGCCGGCGCATTGATAACCAATTACGCGGACGTTCCGGTCGTCAGGGTGACCCGGGAACATCAAAGTTCTTTCTTTCGATGGAAGATGATTTGATGCGTATTTTCGGCTCAGATAAAATGGCAAATGTGTTGCAACGTCTGGGCTTGCCGGAAGGCGAGGCGTTGGTCCACCCGTGGATTAGCAAAGCACTCGAAAAAGCTCAGAAAAAGGTTGAAGAGCGCAACTTCGATATTCGTAAAGATTTGCTGAAGTTCGATAACGTGATGAACGACCAACGCAAGATTATTTATGCCGAACGACGCGAATTGATGGAACAAAGCGATGTTTCCGAAACCATTAAAGATATGCGTGATGAATATTTGGGGACGATTATCCGCGCGCATATTCCTTACGGCACACCGCCGGCAGAATGGAATCTCGACGGCTTAAAGCAAGATATTCAGACAACGACCAGCTTCAGTATGCCGCTCGCGACTTGGTGCAATAATCCGGATATTGACAGTGATAAGCTCCACGAAATGATTTTGGCCGAAGTTGATGCACGTTTGGCGGAAAGAGAGCAGATGTTGCCGCCGGAAACCGTAAAAATGGTGCAAAAGAGTATCTTGTTGCAGGTGCTTGACCAGTTGTGGAAAGACCATATTGCTGCGCTTGAATTAATGCGTCACACCATTGTGTTGCGTGCTTACGGACAACGCGACCCGCTCAACGAATACAAAAAAGAGGCCTTCCGTATGTTCTCGGATTTGCTTGACGTTTTGAAAGAACGTGTTACAATCGTTATCTGTCATACGGTTATTCAAATCGGCTCGGAACAGCAGATGGCACAAGCAATGCAACGCGAGCAAAATCGCAAAATGTCAGCGGTTCATGATGGCGCAATAACCACCGATGACGAGGCAAACGGCGACATTTATGCCAATATCGGACGTAATGACCCGTGTCCTTGCGGCAGCGGCAAAAAGTTTAAACATTGTCACGGGCGAATTGTATAAGGAATAAGTGTTATGATGATAAACAGACCGGAAGAACCGAAATCAAAACTGGAAGAAATTTTTGATTTTTATGAAAAAAATGCAAAAAAATTAAATCGTTTGTTCAAATGGACCGGAATCATCGTATTTTTGTTGCTGGTTACGCATTGCAGCTTGTGGGGTTACAATCGCTATGTCTACAACAATCAGCTTAAACGCACAGCAAATCAAATTTCGCAACTGATAGATAATGTGCGCACAACCTACGCGGTTCATACCGAAACGCAAACCGATATCATGAAATTAATGGCGCAATCCAACACCATGCCGGATTTTTTGGTGCGTGACGGACGTTTGTATAATGTCTACGGCGGCACAATTGCCGTTTCGTCATCTCTGCCGGTTGAAGATAAGAAGACCGGTAAACTTCTGCCAACCTTCAAAATTGCATATCAGGGCTTAAAACGCGAAGTATGTATCGACTTGGCCAAACTGAATTGGGGTAACGAGAAAAATGGTCTGTATGCGGCTGCGGTCGGACAAATCAATAATCAAGGTATCGATACCGCTTTGCGTGACATCGAAGAAAATACCGAAGGCGGCGAGGTCGAAATCGAAGAAGACGGCGTTAAAAAAACAATCATAAAGCCGTCATACACACTTGCGACCGTCGGCAAACCGAACAACTCCCTCAATACCGTTCCTTTTGAGGAATTAAAGGCCGCGTCCGGTTGTTCCTGCGGAACTCGTCGCGCGTGTTCGTTTGCGCTGAGGTATTATACATACACCACCCCCTCCAAATAAAAAACACGTATAATGGGTTACTACTTGTTAGCGAGTTGGCTTATGTACCTTTTTATTGTACACCGCGCCAACTCGCTAACTGCGTATTAACCACATTATCCGCGTTTTTGGCAAGGTTGGTGTATGTTGCTTTTGCGCTCGCATACCTCTTTATTGTATGCGTCGTCAAAAAGTTACGGCGCATCTGACTCATTATCCGCGTTTTTTTGTAGGGCTTGCAATTTTTTCGCTTGTGTAGCTTTGTCTATGCGTCGCTTAAAAATTACGGCGCATTTACGCACACTATCCGCGTTTTTGGGGTTTGCAACTGCGTATTAACCTCATTCTCCGCGTTTTGGGCGGGGTTGTTCTTGCAATTTTTGCGAGGTAGTTTTATTCCGATTTACAGATTTCCGAACAAAGTTTCTTTGAGGCGGGCCAAGGTTCTTTGGGCAAACGGGCGAGCGCGGGAAGCGCCGTCTTCAAGTGCGCCGCGGACTTCGTCATAGTGCGCCATATAGTAATCATAGACTTGTTTGGCATCTTTTGTTTGTTCCAAAATCGTGTCCAAAAGCATTGCCTTGATATGTCCGTAGCCGAGTTTGCCCTCACGCAGACCGGCGGCCATTTCTTCAACTTTGTCGGCAGGTGCAAGACATTTATAAATCTGATAAACGATAATTTCGTCCGGGTCTTTCGGCTCTTCCATCGGGCGCGAATCGGTCACGGTAGAATAAACGGCTTTTTTGATGACTTTTTCATCCTCAAACATCGGAATTACATTGTTATAAGATTTGCTCATTTTTCGCCCGTCAATTCCCGGCAAAACAGCAACATCTGCGGCGGTAACATAATCCGGCAGTTTTAACAATTCTTTATCATAATAGGCATTGACCGCACCGGCAATATCACGCGCGATTTCAACGTGTTGAATTTGGTCTTTGCCGACCGGCACAATATCGGTATCCATCGATAAAATATCGGCCGCCATCAGCGTCGGATAGGTGTAAAGTCCCATATTGATACCGTCATCGGTCGGTTTTCCTGCCTCTAAATTTTTATCGACCGCGGCTTTATAAGCGTGCGATTTGTTCATAAATCCCTTTGGCGTAAAGGCATACAGAATCGTTGTGATTTCGTTGATTTCCGGAATATCGGACTGACGATAGAAATAATGCTTTTTCGGGTCTAATCCGGCGGCGAGATAAATGCAGGCAATTTCTTTGATTTCGCGTTGCAGCACTTCCGCATCTTTCATAAAGTTAATCGCGTGATAATCGGCAATAAACAAATTGAAACGCGCCGCTTCGTTAGCCATTTTGACGGCCGGTAAAATTGCGCCGAAGTAGTTGCCGATATGCGGCTTTCCGGTTGGCTTAACGCCGGTTAAAATACATTTATTTTCAAACATTATTTCCTCATTTTTTTGCTATAAACTGTCTTAAACTATATCAACGCTGTGCAAAAATCAATCAAAATATAAAAATTTGTGTTGTAATCTCTAAGAAACAACGTATAATTTAACCGGTTTTAATTTAATTTTTTTAAGGCAAAATACGATGTTGGATATTAAATTTATTGCAGATAACACCGATTGGGTGAAAAAAAGTTTGGGACGTAAGGGTTTTGAGGCGGAAAAAGTTGATGAGCTCTTGAAAACATTTTATGAGATGAACAAGCTCAAAACGTCGTCGCAGGCATTGGCAGAAGAAAAAAACAAGCTCAGCAATTCGATTAAGTCCGCATCAAATGAGGAACGGCCGGCAATTATCGCCAAAAGTAAGGCGGTGGGTGAAGAATTTAAAAAAGAGCAAGAACAATTGGCGGCGCTCGAAGAAAAGTATAATGATATGATGCTCAGAATGCCGAACTACCCGAGCGAAGAAAGTCCTGACGGGCCGGATGATTCGGCTAATGTGGTGCGTCGCAAAGTCGGCGAAGTGCCGCATTTTGATTTTGTGCCGAAAGACCATGTCGAGTTGATGGAACTTAACGACTGGAGTGAAATGGAACGAATCGCCAAGGTTTCCGGCTCGCGCACATACGCTATTAAGAATGATTTGGCACAGCTTGAATTGGCTATACATATGTTGGTAATGGATAAACTCCGCGCCAATGGCGTTACGCTGATTACGGTGCCGGCAATTACGAAGGAAAAGCCGTTGTTTAATCAGGGCTATTTGCCGTTTGCGCGTGATGAAATCTATTATATGCCGGCCGATGATATTTATCTTTCCGGCACGGCGGAATTGATTTTGAATTCGCTCAGAGCAGATGAAATGATGACCGAAGCCGATTTGCCGGTGCTGTATGCCGGATTTTCGCCGTGTTTCCGCCGCGAAGCCGGTGCCGCCGGAAAAGATACGCGCGGTTTGGTGCGGGTGCATCAGTTCTTCAAAACCGAGCAATTCGTAATTTGCAAAAACGATTTGGCGGAAAGCGAAAAATGGCATAAGAAACTGTTGCAGATTTCGGAAGAAGTTTTGCAGGATTTGGAATTGCCGTATCAGGTTCTGGAAGTTTGCACCGGTGATATGGGCGCGCCGAAATATCGGCAGTATGATTTGGAAGCGTGGGTGCCGTCGCAAAATTGCTATCGCGAAACGCACTCTTGCTCGAATATTACCGAGTGGCAGGCGCGACGCACCAATTTACGCTATCGCGGTAACGACGGCAAAATGCACTTCTGCCATACGCTGAACAATACCGGTATTGCCACGCCGCGCGCACTGGTTCCGTTTATCGAAAATCATCAACAAGCAGATGGCACCGTGCGGATTCCGGCAAAATTGCAACCGTATATGGGCGGTAAAAAATTTATAGGTAAAAATGCAAAATAAAATCGAAAAAATACTCGAATTTATGAAGGTCTTAGACAAGGTCTGCCTCGTCAAACGGGCGACCTTGCTCTCTGACGGCACAAGCGAAACGGACTCGTCGCACAGTTTTAAATTGGCGTGGTTACTGATGATGGTTTATCCGTATCTGCGGCACGAATACAACTATACGCGGCTGTTGGAATTGGCGTTGGTGCATGATATTGCCGAGGCCGAAACCGGCGATTGTCCGAAAGCGGTGCAACGAGCAAATCCGAATGCCAAAAAGCTCAAAGATGCGCAAGAATTGGCGGCTATGCAGAAGTATCGCGATTTGCTGCCGGCGGAACTCGGCGGGCGAATCTATGATTTGTGGCGCGAATACGAAGATAAAAAAACACCCGAATCGCGCTTGGTTACGGCACTTGATAAGATTGATGCCAATTTGCAAGCTAATCAACATAAAAATGGAGATGTGCGCTATTGGCTCGAATGTGAAGACGGTGCGCAATATTTAACGATTAACACCGAGAAAAAACAAGTGGTGGCGATTTTGGACGAGCCGGTCATCGAAAAACTGGAAGATGCCGTGATTGCGTTATCGCTTGATAATTTGGAAAAATGCGGCATAAAAGTTTGAAAGCGGAAAAATAGCGATGTTACCGAGCACAAAAAAATTCTTTCGAAAATGGTTGCGTCGTCTGGCAATATTGCTTGTTTTGGGCGGCGTGATATGGCTCAACGTGCATCGATTTTATTACAACACCTACGCCAATTACGAAAAAGCCGTCGAATACGGGCGGGTGCGTGAATATAAGGAAGTGATAAATCCGGTTATCGCGGCGATTTTTTATCTCGGTCGAAACGAGCCGAAAGCGGATATCGAAAGCTATATGAGCCATTTTGATAATTATCGCACGCAAAATGTCAAAATGTTGACGGTGCCGGAAAATATCACGGACGAATCCGAAAAAGTCATTCAAAAACTGTATCGCGAAATCAATCGGCATAACAAAGTGAATTATATTGTTTTGGTGCATAATCAAAATGACGATGTCGAAAAGCATTTGCAACTGTTGCAGCAGGCGTTTGATACGGAAGAAATCGAGGCGGTGTCGATTGTGCCGGATGTTGCCGCAACCGAAAGGGATTTGAATGCTTTTTTGCAAGATAAAACGAGTTTGGTGGTGCTTGTGGCGGATTTAAAACAACAAATCGGCACATCGGCAGATGATTTGTTGGTCAATGAAGCGTTGTATTTTGCGCAGAAAAACAGCTACAAGATTCATATTTTTGATGAAGTTGATACGCAGTTGGCGCAGGCGTGGGAAGATGATTATACCGCGTGGTTTGATGATGAAAACGGTGAAGAATCGCGGTTGGCTATGCAAAAAGCGAATCTGGAGGCATATATAAGTCATTACGGCGCGGAGATTATGCGCTATTTTGCCGAGAATCTGCAACTGGCACCGGAGCAGGAGGCGATTTGGCCGGAGAAAAATGTGCAAAATTATCGGCTGTTTGACCGCGGTTATGTATATGTTCGCTTTTTTACGACCGGCGGACGTGAGATTTTTTCACGCGCCAAAATCGGCAAAAACAAAGGAATTATCGTCGGAATCATCGAACTTGCGCGCAAAGCCGTGCTTAAAATCTCGCAACCGATAGAATCGGCAAAAATCTACCTTTTAACCGATTTGGAAAAAATCGAAAAAGAAAGAAATATGTCGCTGGTTAAGTATTTGGAAACCGATGACGGCGTATATGTGCAATATCGAAAACGGAGCGCGCTGCTTGTGGCCGACGAACGTGCGGATAATACGGCGGATTTGCTGGATTTATTGCGTCAACGGATGCAAATGCCGGAAGATGCCGCGCTTGAAGAAATGGAATTTTATAAATTTAAAACTGTGGAGATGAATTATGAAAATAAACGGCTTCAAAATTAAATATTCAGCACCGGAACTCAAGAAGAAAGTCAGCAAAGAAATGCGGCAAATCGTGTTGATAGATGACAAGCACGAATCGTATCAAAACCTTTCGGACGGCGATAAAAAGGCATTGCGATATTTGGTGAACGCGGCGCGTATCATCAATGATGTGGCGCTTGAAATGGACCACCCGATGAACTTGGTGCAAAAGCAAGCGCTTGAAGTGGCGGCCGAAAAAAGTCCGTATGCGGCAAATGCTTTGAAGCTGTTTAATTCGCTCAACGGGGTTGCCGGCTCAAACGGCGTGGATAAAGAGCCGGTCGAGATTTTTGAGGGGATTCATCAGTTTGCGGGGCGCAATTTTTATCCGACCGATTTGGAGGTGGCGGAGTTGGCAAAGATCTTAAATAAAATGCTTGATGCCGGCAAAGTCGATGAGGTGCGCAAAATCTTGAGCGCGCGGACAATGGTGCGACGCAATGGCGATGAACTGAAAGCCATCGACTATACCGAATATTTTGCCGACGAGTTCTCGGAAATTGCCAACGAGCTTGAGTGTGCGGCACATTTTACGACCGACGAATTGTTTAAGGATTATCTCGGCTGGCAGGCGCAAGCGCTGTTGCAAAACAATGAAGAAATGGATATTTTGGCCGATAAACATTGGGCCGAAATGCAGAATACGCCGCTCGAATTTACTTTGAGCCGCGAAAATTATGATGACAAGCTGACTTCGCAACTGTTTTCGGATAAAGCGTTGTGTGCGCGGCTTGAAAAGTTGGGCATAAATCCGGTGCCGAAGGATATGCTCGGTATCCGCGTCGGAATCGTCAACCGTAAAGGCACGGAATTGCTTTTGAAGTTTAAGGAAGAAATGGTCAAGTTGGCGGCGCTTATGCCGTTCAGCGACAAATATGAGCAAAATGTCGGTGGCACAAAGGGTTTGAAACAAACGATGGTTGATGCCGATATTGCCGCGTTGACCGGCGATTATGCGCTTTGCCGCGGCGGAATTACGCTCGCACAAAATCTGCCGAATAACGATAAGCCGAGTTTGGCGCACGGCGGCGGGCGGCGCAATGTTTATCATCGTCAGGTTCGTTATGGTGGCGAATCGGAAAAAACAAAGGAGATTCTTAAAAAACTGGTGATTCCGGAGTTGCATAAATATTACAACAACGAATACGACCATATATTCACCATCGGGCACGAAAACGGGCATTCTTTGGGGCCGGACAGCACTTATCAGACCGCGGTCGGTATTTATCATCACATCATCGAAGAGCATAAGGCCGATATGGTGTCGGCGGCGATGATGCCGGAATATGTGAAGGCCGGCATTATCACGGAAGAAGAATTGAAGGCAATTTATGTGACTTGGATTGTCAAACGCCACTTTATGAAGGCATATCCGGAAGACCGCGAGGCGCATCGTATGGCCGATTTAATCGAATACAATTATTTGCGCGAATACGGCGCGTTTTGGTTTGATGACAAGAAACAACTGCATGTCGATTTTGCAAAAATGAAGTCCGGTTCACGCAGTTTATTGGAAAAAGTTATCGAGGTTCAACTCTCAAAATCGCCTGAATTTGCAAAGAAATTTGTTGACCGCTGGACCGAGTGGGGCGAAATGTTGCAATATATTTCAAATTTTAAGCAAAGTTTAGGAATTAGACCGTATATTGACATTGTATCATCTTTTTAAGCGGGACTTTATATGTTTAAAAAATTGGCAAACGGAGAATATTCACTCAAAATAACCTTTTGGCTGTTTGGAGTTTTGGGATTCTTCTTGTTAAACATCATTACAAACATGACGCATAACAGCATATTGCGTATGATATGTGACAAAGGTGCGCTTTGTGCAAAGAGTGTTGTCCTTTTTGCTTTGTCGCACCTCATACAGATTTTCTTAAACGGCGGCCGGTTGTTGACCATGCTCGGCGTTCATGTTTTAATCAGCACAATCTTTGTGGTTTATGCATATATTTTGTTGCGCGGTTTATGGAAGAGCAGTGCTTCATACGAAGGACATGCGTTTTGGCCGATTTGCGCCAAACTGGTGCTTGTTTGTTGGGCTCTTATCGGCTTAAAATCTATCATTTAGGGGATATATTATGCAGAAAGTTTTATTTATTGTTGCTTTGTTACTTATTTCTTCCTGTTCGGCATTTGTGGCCGGTCAGCTTAAAGAATCCCGTAAAGAACTCTACGACCACAATAATGACCACGCTTATTGCCAAGCGAATCCGGATAAGTGTATTAATAATATTCCCAAATACTAAAATTTAAAAAACGCGTCTAGCTGGTAACTGCTTGTAATTTTTGCGCTCGCATACCTCTTTTGTATGCATCGCTTAAAAATCACGGCGCATTTACACACGCTATCCGCGTTTTTTTTTGGGAGGTTGTGCCTGTTGAGAGGTTTCGCTTGCGTCGCTTAAAAATTACGGCGCATTTACGCACGCTATCCGCGTTTTTTGGTAAGGCAGTGCCTGCAACTGCGTATCAACCGCATTCTCCGCGTTTTTTTGCGAGGTTGTGCTTTTGCGCGTTAAGCCGGTTTGGGAAATATTTAATTTTTTCGGCGGCACTTTGCCGATAAATCCAAATCGGCATCATATTCTTCCGAGGAAATCCCGCTAAAACCAAGCAACGTATGGAATATATTGTCATGTGAAATAGGGGTATCGACCGAACGGCGCAGACAATTTTCATCTATCCCGAGTGCTTGTAAAGTATCCTGTTGTGCCCACATCAAAAGCGGAACATGCGTTTGAACATCCGGTGCAATCACATACGGCGCAGAATGAAGATAAATGCCGTTTTCTCCGAGTGATTCGCCATGGTCGGAAACATAAAGCAAAATCACGTTGTATTGCTGTTCGTAATTTTTCAACTGTTCAATCAGCTCGGCCAAAAAAGAGGAAGTGTAATAAATTGTGTTGTCATAAGCGTTCAATAATTCTTCTTGCGAGCAATCGGCAATATTTTCTGTTTGGCAAATCGGTTTAAACGGTGCTTTATCTGCCGTAAAGCGCTTATAATATTTCGGGCCGTGGCTGCCGATTGTATGCAATACAATTATTGTGTTTTGAGCTTCTTGAGATAAAATGTTCGGAATTTCCGGTAATAGAATTTCATCTAAACATTCGTTTCTGTGCATTTTTTGTTTGCACGGATTCGTCGATTCTATGCGTGCGCACAAATTTTTGCAACCGCTGTTATTTTCGACCCAGATGGATTTATAGCCGTTTTTTTGCATAATATCCAGCACATTTTCCCGATGCAATGCGCTTCCGTTTTTGTAATTTTTTCGTTTTTTATCCGAAAACATACAAGGAACGGAAACTGCTGTTGATGTGCCGCACGAGCGAACATTTTTGAAATATATAATATCATCAAGATAAGGGTTGAGCGGCTCATTGGTCGGACGCTGATATTCGCCGAGCGAAAAATTAGCGGCCCGCGCCGTTTCTCCGATTACAAACAAAATAAGATTCTTTTTACCGTTGTTCCAATAAGGCGAGAATTTTGATTTTTGCCCGATTTCAACAAAAGAACCGCTCGACTTGTAATACTGTTTGCTCAGCGATATCATTGCCCCAATATAATTAACCGGCACCAAAACATATTTAATCGGTTTATGATTGCGCATAAAAGCAATAGTCCCGCGACCGTTTGGTATAATCAGAGCCAAAACGACACCGAGCAACGCCATTATGATGCCCAGTCTTTTTTTCCAACTTAACGGCTTTATCGTTAAATATCGGACCAGCAAACACGGAATTGCTCCCAACAGTAAAATATACAGCAATAATTTTCCGCTCAATAAATCACGTGTTTCTATGTAATCGGTTTGCAAAACATTTTGCAACATTTCACTGTTGATAACCACGTGATAAACATTGATAAAGTAAAATGCGGTAGCATTTATCAATAAAAGAAGGTAAGAAAGAAACTTAACCGAATGCCGCCAAAACAAAATCAAGCAACATATGCTTATCAATGCCCAGACGCAAAAAAATGTGCCAATCGTGAACTTAATGCTCTCGCCGGCTTGATATACCTGTTCAAAAAAAACACTGTTAAATGCCAAAAGATTATACAATACAAACAGTATTGCATATATACCGATATTCAGCGTAATTTTATTCGCAGTCCGGAACAGCATTAAGCGACCATTTGTTTGATAGCAGCAATCGCATCTTCAATTTTAGCCACATCCGTGCCGCCGGTCTGAGCCATATCCGGACGACCGCCGCCGCCCTGACCGCCTAACACACCTGCTGCCGCGCGGACCATATCGACCGCATTGTATTTGCCGGTCAAATCCTTGCTGACGCCGACCACAACCGACGCTTTGCCGTCCTTATCCGAGCACAATACTACCACGCCGGAGCCGATTTTTTGCGTAATATCATCAACAAACGCTTTGAGCTCTTTCGGGTGGGCATCCGGCACCAATTTGCCGACGAATTTGACGCCGTTCACGGTTTCTATTTCGTCATTGGCGGCTGATTGCCCACTGGCCAAGCTCTTTTTCAAATTAAAGATTTCGGCCTCGAGTTTTTTGCGTTCTTCCAACATACCGGCAATACGCGCTTCCAAATCATTGAGGTTGGTTTTTAAGCTTGCGGCCACCGTATGCAGCTTGTCTTCAAGATGACGCACATACGAATCGGCACCGCAACCGGTCACACACTCCAAACGGCGCACGCCGGCCGCCACGGCGGATTCCGATAAAATATGGAAATAGCCGATGTTGCCGGTTGAGCAAACGTGGGTGCCGCCGCAAAGTTCGCGTGAGAACGGTGCTTTTTCGTCACCCATGGTCACAACGCGCACATCGTCGCCGTATTTCTCGTCAAACAGCGCCATCGCACCGAGTGCAACCGCCTCATCTTTGTTCATAATAACGGTGCTGACCTTCAAATCGTTGCGAATCTGCTCGTTAACGATATCCTCCACCTTGCGAATCTGTTCGGCCGTCACTTGCTTCGGATGCGAAATATCAAAACGCATTCTGCCGGCTTCTACCGCCGAGCCCTTTTGTGCCACATGGTCGCCCAAAACGATTTTGAGAGCCTTATGTGCCAAGTGTGTCACCGAGTGGTTGGCGCAGATTTGTGCCCGATTTTCTTTGTTGACTTCAAAATTGGCAAATTCACCGACCTTGACCGTGCCGCTTGTGAGTTCGCAAATATGCGCATACACATCGTTCAGTTTCGGTTTGCAATCGACAACTTTGGCCGTAAAGTTTTTGGATGTAATCACACCGATATCGCCGACCTGACCGCCGCGCTCGGCATAGAACGGGGTTTGATTTGCTACGAGCTCAAATTTGCCGTTTGTGACTTCGGTAACTTCTTTGTCATCTTGCACCAATGCCTTGATTTCACCGTCGGCTTTTAAGGTGTTGTAGCCCAAAAATTCGGTTGCGCCGCATTTATCTTTAACGCCATACCAAACTTTTGCCGTGCCTTCGTCGCCCGAACCGGCCCAATTTTTGCGGGCCTCGGCCTTTTGTTTTTCCATGCAGGCGTTAAAGCCGTCAACATCAACCTCGATATTTTTGTTTTTGAGCGCATCTTGGGTTAAGTCAAGCGGGAAGCCGAATGTGTCATAAAGCTTGAACGCCGTTTCGCCGCTGAATTTAGCGCCCGACGGCATCTTTTCGAGTTCATCGTCAAGCAATTTCAAGCCCTTATCAAGCGTGCGACCGAAACGTTCTTCTTCGATTTCAATGGTTTCTTTAATCAACGTTTCGCGCGCATAAAGTTCCGGATAAGCGTCGCCCATTTCTTTTTGTAAGGTCGGCAACAACTTGTAAATCATCGGCTCTTTAACGCCCAAAAGATAAGCGTGACGCATCGCACGACGCATAATCCGGCGCAAAACATAGCCGCGGCCTTCGTTAGACGGTAAAACACCGTCGGCGATTAAAAAGCTGATGGCGCGCAAGTGGTCGGCAATCACGTTGTGTGACGCCTTGAGCGGACCGTTCGGGTCGGTATTGGCAATATCGGCAATCGCTTTGATGATGTGTTGGAACATATCGGTTTCAAAATTGGAGTGAACGCCTTGCAAAATGGCGGCAATACGTTCCAAACCCATACCGGTATCAATCGACGGGCGCTTGAGGTTGATGCGCGAACCGTCCGGCAAATCTTCAAACTGGTCGAACACCAAGTTCCAAATTTCGATATATCTGTCGCCGTCTTCTTCCGGAGTTCCCGGTAAACCGCCCCAAACTTCAGGACCGTGGTCATAAAAAATCTCGGAACACGGACCGCACGGACCGGTATCGCCCATTTGCCAGAAGTTATCTTTGGTGGCAATACGGATAATGCGGTCTTCCGGCAGGCCGGAAACCTTTTTCCAAATATCGTGTGCTTCGTCATCATTATGATAAATCGTTACCGCCAACTTTTCTTTCGGCAGGCCGAATTCTTTGGTCAGCAATTCCCACGCATACGGAATGGCGTAGTCCTTAAAATAATCGCCGAATGAGAAGTTGCCGAGCATTTCAAAAAACGTGTGGTGACGCACATCATAACCGACACTGTCCAAATCGTTGTGCTTGCCGCCGGCGCGCACGCTCTTTTGTGCGGTGGCCGCTCGGGTATAGTCACGCGTTTCGTTGCCGGCCAAAATGTT
Source organism: Alphaproteobacteria bacterium (assembly GCA_017543835.1). Lineage (GTDB taxonomy): Bacteria > Pseudomonadota > Alphaproteobacteria > RF32 > CAG-239 > RUG410. The sequence continues at coordinate 20,494 of JAFYFJ010000056.1, forward strand.
TTTGAACTGCACCATGCCGGAATTTGTGAACATCAAAGTCGGGTCATTATCCGGCACCAACGAAGATGACGGAATAATTTTGTGGTCATTCTTTTTGAAATAGTCCAAGAATGTTGAACGAATATCATTTACACCGATTGTCATTTTATATCCCTAAAATTAAGCTTAAATTTTTACACTAACGCGCAGATTATAACAAACTTGCGCGCTTGTCTATAATTTTTTTGCATAAAATTGCGGTTTTGCAAAGGATTTTTTTATTGACAAAAACGCAAAAAGTTATATTTAAAGTATAAATCAACAAATAATTATAATCCATAAAAATTATGCAGATGAAAAAGATTATTATTTCCGTGATGTGTTTAATGCTTTTTGCCACGAATATTTCGGCAGAGCAGAAGGAAAAGTCGGTAAAATACGGAGATGTTGAACTGACTTGTGTTTCCGACGATGTGCACAATGAGTTTTTCGGCTTGTCCAAAAACGGTAGGACGCTTTTGCCGGTTCGCTACGGATGCGTTTACAACGAAGAAGTCGGGCTATTGGTGTTTTTTGCCGACCGCGACCTTTATCTTTATGATATGAAAGGGAAGAAAATCGCGCACGAACAGCTCGATTTTCCGGTTGATAAAGATGCTTCGGTGGAGTTTGAACCGGTTAAGGAAAGGGCCGATGTCCCGTGTTTTGAGCTGAGAGCGTATTATTTTAATAACAGCTGGGGAGCTCAAACTTTTGGGACGTTTTATAGCAAAGGCGGGCATATTTATCGCATCAAACGTCCGAAACCGGAAATGATGAACTAAAAAAAGAGGATGAAACTTCATCCTCTTTTTTTTGTGCTTTTTGAACTTTTATTCTATGGCATAAATATCTTTAACAAACCATTTTTCTTTGCTTTGTCCGAGAACGTAAATTACCGTGCCTTGGCATAAACCGAACCAACCGCCGTTGCAGGAACTCTCGGTATAAACATCGATGGCGCCGCTCGGTTGCAACTCTTTGTTGACGAATTTATAATTTATTTCGGTCGGTCGTTCAACCGTCGGGTCGGTGATAAATATAAATTGCGGCAAATCCAACTTGGCACAATTTTCCAAATCCGGCTTTACGGTGCATTTGACGGCATTTTCAACCGCGCACAGCATTTCGCTCAGCCCTTCGGAACATTCGGTTGTAACATTTTGAGTATTGAACGAAAATGCGGTATCCGGCAAGGTTTCTTCCACTTGCACAACCGTTTCTTCTTCATCGGTTTGCGCAACAACCTGCTTTGGCTCGGTTTTTTTAATCAGGGTCAAACTCCAACCGAACAAAGCCAACATAAGTGCAATAACAACAATCTTTTTTATCATGATGTTTCCTCTATTAAAAGTGATATTCTACTCCAAAACCGTATTCGGTTGCGTGGTCATAACCGCTCAGCTTGTCAAAATTAACATAGCGGGCAATCAGACGTGTTTGCCAATGCTCATTAAAAGCATATTTGGCACCGCCGCCGAATCGGTAGCCGTAACCGTGTTCGTCGTGACGGTCGGTCGGGCTGAACTTGGTTTTATACACATATTCGCCGATACCGGCCGTGGCCAAAAGCGAGAATCTGTCTTCGGCGCCAATCGGCAAATAAGCCAAAATATCCAAACCGTAATTGTAATAAGATGTCCGTATATCGCCGGTGTGGCCGTTATTTTTGGCGCGCGAGCTTTGGTGCGCAAACAATTCGGTTGAAAAATATTTGCTGTAATCGGAGCCGATATACAAGCCGCCGGCATGGTGTTTTGGCTCAAATCCCTCGGCATCGGTTTGCGCAAATGTGTAGTCCGCGCCGATATACGGCGTATATTTGTAGCTGTCTGCCTGCGCCTCAAAACCGCAAACCGACGCAAAAAATGCCGTTGTTAAAAAAATTGTAATCTTTTTCATTTATTATCCTTTACAAATATAACTGCATTATAATCACCTTATTGCAAAAAATAAAGTGTTTTGTGAAAGTTATTGTTAAAGATGTTTTTTTATGGTATCATAAACCGAAACAGATAAAAGGAATATCAAATGATGAAGCATAATTATTCTGAACGCGGGCGTTCAATGGTTGAAATGATGGGCTACTTGGCGGTTATGATGGCGGTGGTTATTGCCATCGGACGCATTGTTACCAACGCTTTTGATACACATCGTTACAGCACGGCAACTTTACAATTAACGGAATTGGCAACATCGATTGTCAAGGCCGGTGCCATTGATGTTGATTACAGAGAAATTCTGCAAGATATCAACGGCGAAGGGAACGAAAACGGTCTTAACGGTGCCAACGGCGAAAATAAGATGAATTTGATTCCGTCATCTTTCCGCCGCGCCGGTAACAAAATATATCATGTGTTCGGCGGCACGGTGACTGTCGGTTGTTCTTTGTTTGTAAATTCGGTAAGCGGCGAAGAAACTTGCGACGGTAATCGCGTTGACCAATTCAGCATTAAGTTTGACCATTTGAGCCAAAAACAATGCACCGAATTGGCAATGAAAAATTGGCAGGCAAACAAATATATCGACTTATTTGCTCTGCGGGTTAACGGCGCAATGTGGTTTTGGCCGGCATACGGCAGCGAAGATGCGGGCTCGGGAAATTATGTTTTTCCGGTTAAGCGCGTGATTCTGACCGGAACGGATGATGATAACGCAGTATGTCAGCCGAGTGATAACACGGAGATAACGTGGGTATTTAACTGATCAGTATCTGTGATTAAATGCTATATAAATGTTGCAGTTGAGATTTTTTTATAGTTAATTATTTAAAATAGTGATTTTATTTAAGGAGAAAAATAATGACAGCTATCGTTTTACCGCCGGATTATAAGCCGTCAGCTGACGAAGAGTATATGAACGAAATGCAGCTTGAGTATTTTCGTCAGAAGTTGGAAAATTGGAAGAAATCCCTTGTTTTGCAGTCGGCCGATACGCTTGATGATTTGCGTCAGGGCGGGTTGAATCAGCCGGATGAAATCGACCGCGCGTCGATGGAAACAGATAAATCATTGGATTTGCGCACAAAAGACAGAATCCGCAAGCTGATTACAAAAATCGACGAGGCACTTGACCGCATTGAAGACGGTTCATACGGCTATTGCGAAGAGACGGGCGAGCCAATCGGTATCGAACGTTTGGAAGCACGTCCGGTGGCAACGTTGTCGATTGAGGCGCAAGAACGTCACGAACGTATGGAAAAGACTTTTGATGATGATAACGGCGCATAATTTATGCAAAATCAAACAGAAGTAAAAGATTTTATTTTAGCATCCGGCTCGCCGCAACGTATCGCATTGTTGCGGCAGGTTGCTTATGAGCCGAAAAAAATTCAGCCGGCGGATATTGACGAGAATTGTCTGCCGCACGAAGCTCCGTTACCGTATGTGCGACGCATGGCGCGCGAAAAGGCCGAGCATGTTGCGGCACTTTGCCCAAACGAAAACGTGTTGGCGTGCGATACAATTGTCACGGTCGGACAGCGAATTTTGCATAAGGCAAAAGATGCCGACGAACAGCGCAAATATTTGAAACTGCTGTCGGGGCGCGCACATCGGGTTATCAGCTCGGTATGTCTGGTAGATAAAAACGGCAATATTTCGCAACGCACGGTTACGACCAAAATTGCGATGAAAGTATTGTCGGATGAGGATTTGGAAGAACATTTGGCATGCGGTGAGTGGAAAGGTGTGTGCGGCTACAAAATCGAGGGGCGGCTTGCCGGATATGTAACGCGTATGGTCGGTTCGTATTCCGGCGTGGTCGGGTTGCCGCTTTATGAAACAATGAACTTATTAAAAGGAGCAGGGGTAAGATGAAAGCACAGAAAATAGTATATGACCAAAATGATGAAGCATTCGGTATTGCCGTGTTTGACGAGGCGGGCTTGGCCGAGATAGATATTTATAACGAAAGCCGCGCCCTTGAGGGTAATGTTTATTTGGGTAAAATCGTGAAGAAAATAAATTTGGCGCACGATAAATACGGCTTTATGGTCGATATCGGCGACGGTCACGAGGCGTTTTTGAACGCTTATGAGCCGGCACTCAAAGAAGCAAACATGAGCGAAGGGCAGAGTGTTGTGGTGCAGGTTTTGCAAGAAAAACGCGCGGAAAAAGGTGCAAAAGTCGTGCGCAATATTCAGTTGGTCGGCACTTATTTGGTGTATTGCCCGTTCGAATACGATGTGGAATTTTCACGCAAAATCGAAGATGTGGAAAAGGCCGAGCGTTATGCGCGTGCCGTGCGCGAAAAATGCGTCGGACAAGAAGGTTGGATTTTGCGCACAATGTCGGTTGAAGCAACCGAACAACAACTTTTGGAAGAAATGGTTGAGTTACGCGCAATTTATGAAGATGTGCGCAAAAAAGCCCGCACGGTTTCGGCACCGGCTTTGCTGTATGCTAAGGAAAATCCGCTGTTTGAGTATATTCGCCGCTATCACGACAGTTTGAAAGAAGTTGTGGTGGATACGCCGAATATGGCCGAAGAAGTCAAGGCAAAGTTTGACGGCACGGTCACTTTGCAAAAAGAGGGCTTTGAAGAATACGGCGTTGACGACGCGATTATTGATGCGCTCGAACGCACGGTTAAACTCAAAAACGGCGGGAGCTTGCATATTGAAGAAACACGCGCTTGTGTGGCGATTGATGTGGACAGCGGCGGTGTGAAAAATGTGGGCGATATCGACAATTTGAATATTGAAGCGGCATCCGAAATTGCGCGGCAGATTCGTTTGCGTAACCTTTCGGGCAAAATAATTGTTGATTTTGCCGGTTCGTCGGAATATCGTTTTATGAAGAACATTATCGACCGTTTGGAAGAAGAATTGGCGGACGATGCGTGCCACAGTCGCGTTCTCGGTTTGAGCC
>JAFYFJ010000057.1 GCA_017543835.1 Alphaproteobacteria bacterium
ACCGCTCGTTCGCGGCACATATAACTTTATCGACTTTGATAAGGGTAAAGACAGCGTCGGTAAAGAAGTGGAATTCGGCGATATTCATAACTTTGAAATCGAAGGCGCGTTGAAACTTGAATATCAATTCAACGGTGAACGCGAATTACCGACAACAGGTTACATCAAACCATCGGTTATTCAAATGTTGGCTTCGGGCGGCGAGGTTACGGTTGACGGCAAGGAATATAAAGACACGCTTGATAACGAAACCATCGGTCGCATTGAAGTCGGTTTGGATGCCGAATTGGTTAAAAACTTCTCACTCGGCGTATTCGGCAACTACAGCTTCGGCTCAGATTACGATGCGTGGGGTGTTGGCGGCAACGTCAGAATTATTTGGTAATTATACATGATGTAAAAAAAGCTCCGTCGGCAACGGCGGAGTTTTTTTGTATGTTGTTTATAAAAGGTATTTTAAGTTATGCCCGCACGTGCTTGGCACGAAACTCGGTAAATCGCATTTTGAAAGTCTTATCCTTCGGCATTGCGGCAAAGTTCGGCATATCATCGGCCTTTAGAGCGCGCTGAACACGGAAATTATGCAAACAGCGCCGCGCCGCGTCGAAGATTTCTTCGTTTTCCTTCTTACTGTCTGCCGAAACACTGCCGCGCCCGAACGAGTCGCATTTGCAGGCGCGCATAAAATCAATCATCTGTTTACCGTCGCGGAAGTTATCGGTCAGCTCCTCTAAAAAGGTCACAAATTTATAATTGCGCATTTGCGGAACACTGTGGAACTTCATATGATGCTTGGCCACAAGTTGCGCAAAATCGCGATATTTATTCGGCACCTTCAGCCGCTTGCATATTTTTTCGATGAGCGGCGCCGCGGCGGCATCGTGCCCGATATGGCGCGGCAAAACATCTGCCGGCGTGGTAATCTTGCCGATATCGTGCAACAGAAGCGCAAATTTGATTTTAGGCGACAGATTATAGCCCTGCTTTAAGACCAGCATTGTATGCTCGCCGGAATTGCCCTCAGGGTGATAATCAAGCCGCTCCGGCGTATCCCACAGCTTATTGACTTCGGGCAACACCACTTTGAGCGCGCCGCATTCACGCATGGCGCGGATAAACTTATCAAAATGCTCGGTGTTGAGCGCCGTTTCGATTTCCTTCCAGATTCGCTCGGCCGTCAGATGATTCAGCATACCGGTGCGCGTCATATCTTGCGCCAGTTTCATCGTTTCGGGCGCAATTTCAAAGTCGAGTTTGGCGGCAAAGCGGCACATTCTGAGCACTCTGAGCGGGTCCTCGATAAAATGCTCGGTGTTCACATGGCGAATAACGCGATTTTTAATATCTTCCACCCCGCCGACGAGGTCGATGATTTTGTTGTTTTCGGCATCATACATCAGCGCATTACAGGTAAAATCGCGGCGTTGCATATCTTCCTCGGGCGTAATATCAGGCCCGAACACAAACTCAAAATCGGTATGTTTATCGCCGGTTTTGACTTCTTTGCGTGCCAGAGCATATTCGTCATGCGTTACGGGATGCAAAAACACCGGAAAATCCTTGCCGACGCGTTCAAACCCGAGCGCCGTCATTTCTTCCGGCGTTGCCCCGAACACCACATAATCCGAATCATGCGGCGGCTTACCGAGCACCATATCGCGCACCGCACCGCCTACCAAATATGTTTTCATCTCAACCTCACTTGCAAGCAATATAACATAATTTGAATCAAAAAGAAAGCTTTAAAAATTTAATCCCCGCACAACCTCAAGGTCGATGCGGGGATAAAATTACAAGTGTTCAAAATCACCGAACATATCGACGCTGGCAATCGTCAGTTTCTGCATAGCCGGACTGCGAAAGACGATAAATGCCTCGATTGTCACAACATGCTTTGTTGCACGGGACAAATCATATTCGGGATTAACGTCTTTGACAAACCTCAGCGGTTGCTCGAGCAAATACTTACTGAACTCAGGCAACGGCGGCGGAATCTGCCTGCCGTGAGGATGTTTGCAAGCCCACGCGATGTATTCTTTCTCGTGCAGATACTTCGGATAATAGGCCACTGCATTTTTGGCGACAATATCCGCAATTTCCTGCACTTTACGCACCTCAAACGCCGACTCGTGATTCGATTCGATACTGACAACGGCCGCAAAGCGATGACGATGCTCATAAACACCGATAATCAGCTCGTTTGGAAAGTCAAGTGTGGTCTGATGTTTGCAATCGTAGTTTTCGCCCAAACGGGCAATACACATTGTGCGGTTCTTAAAATCCCACACACCTTCCAACAACGCGCGTTGCGCCGTGGCGGTTTCGGTCCACAAGTCCCAAATTGTAACTGCATTAAGTTTTTTTTCAGCCCACAGTCCGTGTTGCAACAAAGGTCGATATTTCTTCGGCTCGGCATAGAACACGGAAGAGGTAGAAACAGCGTTTGACGGCAAATGTCCGTTTTGGGAATACCCGTAAGCACGCTTCAGAACATCAAGGGCAACATCCTTGCAAAAATTGTCGCGATACTCATGAAGCGACAAGTTCATAAAGTCAATATCCTGTTTCATAAATATAATGGTTTGAAATGAATAATAGTCTAGATAATTGAGCATACATCTTATGTTTATACCTTTTTCTCACAGATTTGTCAAGATAAAAGCACGAAAAATTTGTTTTCCGAACAGCTTTCCGAATCTTGTTGACAAAAATCACCTTCTTTGATAAACTGAAATTCACAAAAGTAAGAATTTTAGTTAATATTAATATAAAAATTATGAGGTTGGACCTAAGGAAATCCGGCGCACCTCTAAAAAGCGCAAAAAAAGATAGAGTATGACATACTTTATTTTTTCAGTGATTCTGGTTTTGGCGTATATTACCTTTAATTTCTTCGCTGAGAAGCCGGAGAAAAAGAGCTCATGGGCATGGATCATCGGTTTGGCTCTGGTTATTGGTGGTGCATTCCACATTGCCAATTACTTCATTATGCCGACATTCGCCTATGACTGTTGGCCGGTGTATATTGAGATGATTATCTTTACGGCCTTCAGCATCCTATTCACCTCTATGAGGGTCTCGGATGGTGATACCGGCTTAGAGCTTGACAACGACGCCATCCGTCACACCTTTTTTGGCGGTTGGATTGGTGTTGCTCTGCTTGGACTTGCATCTTTGTATACCTGGGATAATCTTCATACCCAGTTTCAGAGAAATCTGCTGGAAGTGAAGGATACCGTGGATGTCAGAACAAGCAACGGTAACAGCGCCTTTTCACCGATTCCGGTCGAGAAAATGAAGCTGAAGCCGGTTGAGGTGGCAAAGCGCAATGTGTTGAATATGATGGGCGATTTGAAGAATACCTTTGAGCTCTCTGCTTTCACGTTGCAAAGCGCAACCATCCATTGTGACGTGGAGACGTATGACGGAAAGAAATATCGTCTGGACTATGACAACCAGCTGGTTTATGTGTCTATTCTCGAGTTCAAAAATTTCTGGACTTGGAAGACACAGAAGTATTCACCGGCCTATGTTCTGGTTGACGCTGCTACGGGTGAGGCATATATCATTACAAAGGTCAACGGTGAGGATATCCAAATCCGTTATACCCACGAAGCTGCCCCGTTCAGCACAGTCGGTGCCAACTTCAGTTACAATCTGGAGCGCCACTTGAGAAGCAACGGCTTTGCCAGCACTATCCTCGACGATTTTAATGTCGAGATTGATGAAAACGGCAGACCTTTCGCTCCCGTCACCACGCTGAAGAAGGTGGTCGGCATGTCAACACCTCAGGTAACAGGCGTTGCCGTCGTTGACATTCAAACCGGCGACATCAAGTGGTATAAGCCACAGGATGCCCCCTCGTTTGTAAATCGTATTTACCCCGAGTGGCTCGTTTTTGAGCGCATTAAGAACTGGGGTGAGTATCCCAATGGATATTTCCATTGGACCAATAACGATGGTTTGCTTCAGCCCTGTGAGGGTATGGACATTGTCCAGACCAAAACAGGTTGCTGTTACTATGTTGGCATCCAGGCCAAGACCGGCACATTCGACACCGAGGGTTATATGCTCGTCGACATCCGCACCGGTGCCGCCACCTATTACAAGCGTGACGGTATATCCGAAGCAGAGGCAATCAATACTATCACCAACTCCAACTATAAGAGAGGCAAAACAGAAATTGTGATGGCTCAGCAGTTGAATGATAGCATATTGCACTTAACCGAGCCCATTTTCTATAACATTGATGGCAGGAATACTTTCTTTGCCATGTTTGTTGCTAATGCTGACCTGACAGTAAAGTATTATGCTTTCTGCTCGGCCGATAGCAAAGGCGTTGTGGGAATCGGAGAGAATTTGATGCAAGCTAAGGCCGCCTACAATGATGCTTATAACAGGCATCTGGCAAACAAAGCTTCATCAAAGCTCCAGACGACTGATAAGATGTTAGTTGTAACACTGGAGGCCGAGGTGTTGGAAAAGGTTGCTGAAAACGATGCTTATTACCTTCGTTTGAAGGGACAGGAGGATAAGATTTTTTACACTTATTCAAACCTGCTGCCCGAGATTCGTTGGTCCAGCAAAAAAGTCAAGATTACTTATATGAAGACTGATGACAAGGAAATTGCCATCACCTCTTACAAAGCTCTTGATTAAACTATAAGAGAAAAGCCGTTATCCTTGAGAGGATAGCGGCTTTTCTTTTTCGCTCACGTTGTAATCAATACTCGTCGCGCGGGTCTCTCATCCGTTTGCGATTATATTTATTCTTCAATTCCGGCAAATTCTTCGAGGTAAACGGCTTACCGTTATGCTCCTCAATTTCGTCCTCGCGCATACCTTTACGCACGGCGCGGAAACGTTCTTTTATGGCGGCAAGACGTTCCTTCTTTTCTTGTTTACTTTCTTTTTTCGATGTTTTGCTCTCATTATGTTTTGCCATAATCGCCTCCTCATAAAATTATTGCCCTATTCTACCCCGTTTTTCGCCCGATGTCAACGCCGCAACGCCCGACTTACCTAATTTTTAAGCGCCATTTTAATCATTTGTTGACATTATTATAATATTATGTATAATTAATGCTGTGTTTTAACAAATTGAGGTAATATTGTAATTTCAGACTATGAGTCCCATATCATCGTATATTATAAATTTAATTTTAGTTTTATTTCTTGTTTTTTGTAATGCTTTTTTTGTAATTTCCGAGTTCGCGGTTGTCAAAATCCGCCGCACCAAGCTGGAAGAACTGGCTTTTGCCGGTAACAAACGTGCACGTATCGCGCTCGAAATCAACGAACACTTAAACACCTACTTAAGCGCCACACAGCTTGGTATTACGCTTGCTTCATTGGGTTTGGGTTGGCTTGGCGAACCGGCGGTTTCGCGCCTTTTAGAAGATTTATGCCGCGGCTTTTTTGAAGGCCAGACCGTGCTGTTGCACTCGCTCAGCTTCGGTATTGCCTTTACGTTCATCACCCTGTTGCACGTCGTGTTGGGCGAGTTGGTACCGAAGTCGATGGCAATTCAAGACACCGAGCGCTATGCGTTGCTGGTGGCAATTCCGCTCTATACATTCAACAAAATCTGCACCCCGATTATTTGGTGCTTTGACCACGTTTCGATGTGGATTCTGAAGCTGATGAAAATCGAAAAGGCCGACGAAAACGAAGATGCACACTCCGAAGAAGAAATCAAACTGATTATCGATGCCTCGCAAAAGGGCGGCGTCATCGACGATACGGAAAGCGAAATTATTCAAAATGCCATCAGTTTTTCGGAAATCTGCGCACACGAAATTATGGTGCCGCGGCAAGACATGAACTGCATGTATCAAGATGACAGTTACGAAGAAATTATGGAGTTTGTGCGCAAGCATAAGCACACGCGCTTTCCGCTCTGCGCCGAAGATAAAGACCAGATTTTGGGCATGATTCATATTCGCGATTTGCTCGAAAACAAAGATACCCTGCACAAAGATATCTTAAAGCGTTTGGTGCGTAAAACGTTGTTTGTGCCGGAAAATAAATCGATTTCCGATGTTTTGCACGAAATGATGAAAAAACGTATTCATTTGGCGATTGTGGTTGACGAATACGGCGGAACTGCCGGTTTGGTCACCATGGAAGATATTTTGGAAGAATTGGTTGGTGAAATTCAGGACGAACACGACGGTGCCGCGGTTTCGCCGGTTAAAAAAATCGATGCCAAAACCTATGAATTCGACGGCGTTTATTTGGTGGAAGATGCCTACGACGAAATGGATTTGCCGTATCATGAGCTCGAAGAAAGCACGATGGGCGGCTATGTGTTCAACCTCATCGGCAAAGAGCCGAAAGCCGGCGATAAGGCCGAGGACGAATACTGCGTTTACGAAGTTCTGAGCGTCGATAATATGCGTATTACGCGGGTGAAGGCACACTTAAAGGAACAACAGGCACTCGCCGTTTCGGAATAACATCCGCATAAAAAAACTGAACGCCGCTCATTGTAGCGGCGTTTTTTTACGGCAGAAATGCAAAACTTCTATCAGTGCATGTAAACCGTTTGATTAAACACATTTTCCAAAAAGAACAGGCAGATAAAGCAAATCAGCATCGCCATCAGCGGCGCCAAAATCCACCCCGACACGATTTTGCCGATAATCCCCCAGCGGATATTGCGACCGCCTTTAATCAGCCCGATTCCCAATATTGCACCGATAACCGCCTGCGTTGACGAAACCGGCACCAACGGAATGGTCGGCAACGACGATTTAGCAAGCCAATCGTGTAAACTCACCGACGAAAACAACAATAAAACGCTGGCCTGCGACAACACGATAATCAGCGCCACCGTCGGCGACATCCGCATCAAATTGTTGCCGACAGTCCGAATCACTTTATGTGAATATGTGAAAATACCGACGCTGATGGCAATTGCACCGAGCAAAAACAGCACCTGAATCGGACTTAAAGTCAGCACATCGCCGAAATGCAACTCTTTGAACGAGCACGACTGAATAAACACGCCGACCACATTGGCAATATTGTTGGCGCCGAGTGCATATGCCCCGACCGCCGCCGTCAGCACCAAGCCGATTCGCGTCAGTTGGTCACGCATCAACAGGTGCATACTCGAGCATTTTTGAATTTTTTTAGAAAGTAAATACAGAAAAATCGCCACCACACCCGAAATCAGCGGGCACACCGTCCAAGTCGAAACAATCTGCGCCAAAGTGCTTAAATCCGTCTCTCTGCCGGCATAAAGGTTCCAACCGATAATTGCGCCGACAATCGCCTGCGAAGTCGAAACCGTGATACCGGTTCTAATCATCATATACACGGCAAGCGCCGCCGAAAGCGCCACCATAAACGCACCGGCAAGCGCATCAATTGCGCCCAAATTTTCGAGCGTGGCAGAGGTTCCGCTTCCGCCGAAAACCGCGCCCAAAATCACGAACACGCTGGCCACCGCGGCAATAAACTTAAACCGCACCATTTTTGAGCCGACTGCCGTGCCGAAAATATTGGCGGCGTCGTTCGCACCGAGCGACCACCCCAAAAACAAACCGCTGCTCAAAAACAACAAATAGCTCAAGTCCATCAAATATCTCGCTTAATCGTGAAAATCAACAACGCATCAACACAATCTTCGGCCCGGTCGGCAACATCGGCCACATCGCCGATAAGCGTGTTGAGCTGAATTTTATGCGCCAATTCCATATCCGAATCAAACACTTCCTGTTTGAGTTGCGCCCAAGTTTTATCGCTTTCCTGCTCCAAAAAATATACCTTTTTGGCATAATCGCGCACCGTCGTAAAATCGCGGAAAAACGCACGCGACGCAATCGCCATATTTTCGGCGCATTCCGATACTTCTTTAACGAGTTTGCGAAACTTCGGCTGATATTTTTCCGGTATATCCGGCTGTTCGATATAAAACTTATGCGCCACTTCGTCAAACTCGTTAATGACCTTATCGATATTTTCCACCATTTGCAACACATCGGCGCGCAAATCCGGAATCAGATTATGGATATAGAGTTTGCTCTCAATTTCGCGCCGCAAATCATCGGCATCTGCTTCGATATGCTTCATTTTTTTGCTGGCACGGCGATAGTTTTGACTACGTTTTTCCTTCAGAAAAATATCGAACGCATTTTTGAAACACATTGCGCTTTCGATAATTTTATCGTGCATTTCATCAATTTTTTCCTCTAATTCGCGCGTTCCGGAAAACATCGAAAATTTCATATTAAACATCACATTCTCCCTTACAGATATAAAATATTTTTACCCTCAAAAAACAGAAAAGTCCACTACAATTTCTGAAAAAAGCTCATTTTTCACTTGCGAAACCGCAAAATTGTGATTATGTTATCTTTGTTTGAACATTAATTATTTGAGGAAATAAAAAATGAAAAATTTTTCAATCATTCTCTCAACAGTTGCCATTATTTTAGCTGCTGTTGCTATTGTTTCTACTTGCAAATGCAAGGCACCGGTTGCCGAAACGGCTGCTACGACCGGCGGTGTTACGGCAGAACAAATTGCCGAAGTATTTAAGCAAAATCCGAAGCTTATTGTTGAGGCACAGGAAGCTTATGAAAGAATTCAACGCGAAGAAGCTCAAAAAGAAGCTTTGGCCAGATTACAAGCTCATGCCGATGAAGTCAACAGTGAAGAAGATTTGCCGTTTGTCGGCCCGAAAGATGCCAAAATTACGGTTGTCGAATTCTTTGACTTTTCTTGCGGTTTCTGCAAAAGATTAGCACCGGCGATGGAAAAAATCATTGCCGACAATCCGGATGTTAAAATCGTCTTCAAACCGGTTGCGTTTGTTTCGCCGATGTCACCGTATCAGGCAAAAGCCGGCTTGGCGGCTCACAAACAAGGCAAGTTCTTAGATTTCTACAAAAAAGTTATGGATTATAAGAGCGGCCCGATGACAGAAGAAACCGTTGACGGTATTGCCCAAGCCACCGGTTTGGATATGGAGCAATTCAAAAAAGATGTTGCTTCCGAAGATGTCAAAAAGGCATTGGATAAAGTTTCTAACTTGACGCGTGCCATTCAAGTCAACGGCGTGCCGATGGTATTTGTGAACTTGAAGCACGTTTCGACCATGACTCCGGAACCGATTCAAGACGCAATTAACGCTGCGAAATAATCGAAGATTTATTTCTTCAAAAAAAGCGCCGGCAAACAAGTCGGCGTTTTTTTATGCATATTTTATTCTCGGTTCGGCTCACTTCATGGCAATCGCCGATTTCGGACACACAAGCGAACAAAGCGCACAACCGACGCAGGCATTTCTGTCAGCCGTTATGCGTCCGTCAACGAGAGACAAAGCGCTGTGTTCCGATTCATCGCAAATCGTGACGCACTTGCCGCATTTCACGCATACCGCGTCATCAATATGCGGATAAACCTGTTTTTGCTTATCGAGCGCTTTGTGCGCGGATAAATTGGCGATAGCCCTGTTTTTCAAATCGGCGGGGCTGTTGAACCCCTTGCTTTCCAAATATTCCGTCAGTCCTTTTTTCATAGCACCGAAAATGCCGTAACCGTTGACCATAACCTCGGTGCATACCTGCACCGCATCGGCACCGACCGTCATATATTCCGCCGCATCACGCCAACCGGAAATACCGCCGATACCCAAAATCGGCAACTTGCT
>JAFYFJ010000007.1 GCA_017543835.1 Alphaproteobacteria bacterium
ATCAGGAATCTTATCGCGGCTATGTTCCCGACGATTATTTGGATAATATTCCTCTTAATGACGAAATTGTTGCCCGCACCGCGAAATATCTGGAAACGGCGGAATGTCATCTGGCCGTTCATCAAAAACAAATCATGGCTTTTGCTTATGTGACTTATCCCGAAGATGACACCTTTGAAGTCAACGCTTTATATGTTCCTCCGCAATATCAAAACTGCGGCGCCGGCGCACTGTTGGTCAACGAATTATGCAAAGAAAAGAAAAAGGCGGGCTCCACAAAATGTGTGGTATGGACCATGAAATTCGGGCCGTCGCTTTCGTTTTATCAAAAGCTGAATTTTGAGCAAACAACGGAAGAAAAAACTTGGAAATTCGATATTCCGATTATAAAATTGATACGACAACTGTAAAAAAATAAGGACGTAAATTGATGAAAATATCAAATTCGGCGGAAATGATTAACAACGACATCTGCTTTCAGACCAAGGATAATCGGCGTTTTCGGCTGCGGGCAGCGGCAATTATCATCGAAAACGGGTGCGTTTTGTTTGCCACCAATGCGCTGGAAAGCTATTATTACTCCATCGGCGGCGGTATTGAACTCGGCGAAACCGCAGAACATGCTGTTTTGCGCGAGGTTAAAGAAGAAACCGGCGTTGATTATCAAATTGACCGGTTGGCGTTTATTCAGGAAAACTTTTTCAAGCGCGATGACGGTATGCTCAAAGATTTGTCTTGCCACGAAGTCACGTTTTATTTTTTGATGAAACCGCGCGGCACACAGCAACTGAACAGCCACAGTAAAACCGCCAATTATACCGTTGACGAGCAAATGGTGTGGTTGCCGGTCGATAAATTAAGCGAATACGAGGCATACCCGTTTTTCTTTCGGGAAAAGCTGAAAAATCTGCCGCCGTATCCGGAACATATTGTTACAAAGCAATAGCTCTCTAAACAGATATCCCCTCGTCTGCATCGTGCAAACAAGGGGATATGTGTTTTAAGAGAGTTCTCTGAGTTTGGCGTCGGCCGCAAACTTATCCACCACACGCTTGATAAAGCGGTCGATGGTCTTGCCGGTTGAATAATCCGCCGGTGCCGCCAAATTGACGCGACCGTCGGTCACAAGCTGCTGTGCCTTTTGCTTGGCCTTGCGCTGATACGGTTGGAATACCGAAACGCAGTAGCCACCTAGACGCTTAATCATCGACATACAAGGCACATCCGTGTCTCCGTCACCGAAATAGACCATGTGGTCAAACGGAACAGGACGTTCGTCTTCAGGCATCTTGCTGTTGATGGTGCGGTTGTCGCAAACATCCAAACAGCCCTTATTGATGCGGAAGAGGTATTGCGTCTTGTTGGTATAATTCACCACGCGTGCCGGCCAAACCGCCTCGCCGTAGCCGTTGTAGATAAAGCTTGAAGCATACATCTGCGCAAACTTATCGGCAATCGGCGTGCCTTCGGCAATTTCCTGCAAACCCGATGAAATCAGATAGTGCGAAATATGAATACCTTTTTTGGCAGCGTAGTCATTGATGCGGTCAAACCACTCGAGCACACCGTTAAACAACTTGACATCACGTCCGCACTCCACAAAGTCCTCACGGCGAAACGCAATTTTGCGCGCCTTGGCCTCGTCAAGCATGTGCTTCATATACATCAAATTGTTGTCTGCGGCGTATTCTTTGGTCATTGCGTCAACTTTGGCCCAAAATTCTGCCGGTGTCACGCCCAATCTGCTCATAAATCCATACTCCTGCATATTACCTGCTGCAAGAGTTCCGTCGAAGTCGTAGCAAAATGCTACCTCTGTAACTTTCTGTTTCATAATACTTACCTGATAATTTTATTTTGAAATTATCATAGCATGATTTTTTGCAAATGCAACACTTTTTGTCAAATTATGAACGACATTTGAGTAAAATCAGCGGCACCGTCATTTCTTGCGGCGTATATCCGGCGTGATTGGCTATAAAAAACTTGGGCGCACGCGCACCGGTTGTGTAATTCAGAGACCAGTTTCCATAGCCGATGACCGCATAATCGCCGAGCATTTTATCAACCTGCGGATGTTGCCTGCCGTAGCCCAAAATATGCGCTCGCAACAATTCATCTTTGCGGAAAAGCACAAATTTATCGCCGTAATATTGCGTAAACAAACGTTCAAACTCTGCCCCTTTGCCGTCTTTAATCCAAAATGTGATAAAACGGGTTTCAATAGTCGGCGGACGTTTGAAAGTTGCGCACAAATCCGGATGGTCGTTCAGCATTTTTTCCTCGGTATCAATCGCGCCGTGGTCGGCTGATATGATAACAAGCGTATTTTTCAGCCGCGTTGCCATCTGTTCTATCCGATAATTTTCCCACGCCACTTGTTCGGAAACTTGCGGTGCATTAACGCCGTAATCGTGAATCGTATGGTCCGGCTCGGTCCAATATGCCGCAATAATCTTGCGCTTATCGGTTGCCGCCGTTACTTTTTCGATACGGTCGCAAATCTCGTCAAAACTCTCTGCCCCGCCCTCGATAAACGCCGGAAAAATCCGATGAAATTCCATATCGGGATTTTTCTTGACGATTTTTTCGTAAATCGATTCATATTTCAAAACCGTTTCTGCCGGATGCGGCGTATTTAACGGTTCGCCGTTATAAAAATCGACATTGCGGAAATTCTCGATAATACGGTCGTATTGCGGAAAGTAGTTCATCCACCCGAGCCAACCCGATGCCAACGGCGGCAACCCCGAGTGATACGCAATCGTCGCGGCGGCGGTGGTCGGCGGAAAAATCGAAGAAATATCGGCCACGCGGTGCCGGCGCAAAAACGCATCTTCCGGCAGATGTTTTTCCAGAATATTCTTGCCCAAACAATCCAGAATCAGCAGCACCACATTTTGATAGCCCTTCGCCAGTTCCGCATCCAAAATCGGCAGTGATTTATATTCGCTCGCAACGCCGTAATGGTGCAAAAGCGAATTGCTCAACGCCAAAATGCTGTTGTCAAAATCCACGCGTATCTCGTTTTTATCCATCGTTCACGTCCTTAAAATATCTCTGATAATGTGCAAAAACGGCGCCTTTCATCCGGCGCCGTCTTGTATTTTTTGCCTGCTTTGATTACAGCGGCAACAACGGCGACCAAGCCGGGTCGGAGGCCTCTGCCGGCGTTGTCACACGACGCTCGTTATAACCGGTCAGGTCAATCGTGTATAAACGCACCGGCGAACCGCGGTCTTGACGCGAATACATAATCACACGACCGTTCGGCGACCAAGTCGGACCTTCAACCAAAAAGCCGTCGGCCAAAACGCGCTCACCCGTGCCGTCCGGCGCCATCACACCGATGTAGAACACGCCGCCCGACATTTTGGTAAAGGCAATATAATCTCCGCGCGGCGACCATACCGGCGTAGCATAACGGCCGTTGCCGTAGCTGATACGTTCGGCATCTCCGCCCGATGAGCTCATCACATAAAGCTGCTGATTGCCGCCCTTATCGGAGTTGAACACGATTTTCGAGCCGTCCGGCGAATAGCTGGCCGAAGTGGCAATCGCGTTGTCAAACGTCAACTGCTTAACCGCACGCGTTCTTAAGTTCATCTCAAAAATATTGGTTTTACCCTTGTTGGCATAGCTCATCAATACCTTTGAGCTGTCCGGCGACCATACCGGCGCAAACGTCATACCCGGGAAGTTACCGAGCAATTCTTTACGGTTGGTGTTCAAATCCAGCAAATAAACACGCGGGTTGTTGCCGACATATTCCATATAGGTCACTTTTTGCATATTCGGCGAAAAGCGCGGTGTCAGCACCAAGTTACGTCCGTCGGTCAAAAAGCGATGATTCTCGCCGTCTTGGTCCATAATCGCCAAACGTTTGACCTTACGCGGCGCCGTGCCGTTTTCGGAAACATAGACCACGCGGGTGTTGAAATAGCCCTTGTCGCCGGTCAGACGCTCATAAATCGCATCGGCCACAACGTGGGCAATGCGGCGCCAGTTATCCGTTGTAGAAGTAAAAGATTTGCTCAGCAGTTCTTTTTCCGCCACCGTATCCCACAAACGAAACTCAACCGTCAACTTGTTGTTCGGTTGCTCGGAGATTCTGCTTTGCACCAATGCTTCCGACTTTATGGCTTTCCAGTCGATAAAATTCGGTCTTTGGTTAATCGAATTCAATGTTTCGATATAGCTGTTTTCCGGTATCACCTTAAACAAGCCGCTACGGTCCAAATCGGCACGAACAACTTCTTGAATTTTGTAGCCGTAATCTTTGCCGGCAAGTTTCGTAAAAATGTTGGAATTCGAGCCAATCATCGCCGGAATCGCTATCGGCATCGGCGCACGGGTGGCTCCGCTGACGTTAATTTCCAATTCGGCATGGGCCGGCGCGCTGAAAAACAGCACCAAAGCCGCCAATAAATATTTGATTTTCATACTTTTACACCTCTTATAAACGTTTATTTTTCTTTATATAATACATATTGCTTTGAAAAAATAAAGCAAAAAAACAGGTTATAGACAGTATATTCCGTTTGACTTTTTTCAAGAGTCGATTACACTCAAAAAAGCGGAGATAATAATGGATATAACGGAATTTAAAAATTCACTCAAAGATTATCGGGCACTGCTCGGATTTGATTACGGCTCCAAACGCTTGGGAATAGCCGTATCCGATTTGATGCGCGGCATCGCAACATCTTACAAAATCCTCTACCGCTCGACGTGGGAAAAAGATGTGGCCGAAATCAAGCGGATTATCGCCGAAAAAGAAGTCGGCGGCTTGGTTTACGGTCTGCCGTTGCAA
>JAFYFJ010000058.1 GCA_017543835.1 Alphaproteobacteria bacterium
GTCAGCGCGTTTCGTTAAACATATACGGCATTTCGAGTTTACGCTCCCATAATTTTTGCATATCGACCGTTTCAAAATCGGGATGATTTTCCAAAAATTGCCCTATTCTCTCCTCATTTTCTTCCGGCAGAACCGAGCAGGTCATATACACAATGCGCCCTTTGAGCGTCAGATGCTCGGCGGCAATATCCAAAATTTCTTCCTGCGCCTTTGCGATTGCTTTGAGCTGTTTCGGTGTCAGGCGATATTTTGCATCCGGCGAACGCCGCCATGTGCCGCTGCCCGAACACGGCGCGTCAACAATAAAGCGGTCGAACAAATCGTTCGGTTTGAGTGCTTCAACCATCTGAATATTTTTAATTCCGAGCCGAGCCGCGCGGTCTTTCAACCCGTCCATACGCTTAATATTTTTATCGTGCGCCAAAATCGTGCCTTTGTTATTCATCAGCGCGCCGAGCATCATACTCTTGCCCCCGCCGCCGCAACAATAGTCGATAATCTTCAAATCGGCGCGCACATCACACAAAATCGCGCCGAGTTGCGACGCCTCGTCTTGCACCTCGATTTCGCCGTTTTGATAGGCCACACAATTTTGCAAATTAATTCGTTCCGCCGAGCGCAAACCGTATGGCGAATACGGCGTGTTCGAAAAGAAAAGTCCCTCTTTCTGCAACTTGTTTTTGGCATCTTCGCGCGAGATGAAATTGGCGCGGATATCCGCCGACGCCGTGGTGTTTAATGCTTCAGCTAGCGCCGGATTATTCATTTTTTCATACAGCCATTTCGGGCATTCTTTTTCGATGTATTCGGGATAAACCTCCGGATTTAAGTGCGCCAGTTTCTCTTTTTCGAGCTTATCAAGCGGCTTTAAGCCGTATTGCGAACCGTCGGCAACAATATCAAAATCCTCGTCTTTGAGATAGGTCAGCAAAAGCATTCGCGGTTCGCAACATTCGCAATCAAACTCCAACCGGCTGCGATGGCGAATAATATCCCACACCGCGTTGGTAATAAACTTGCGGTCTTTCGAGCCGATATATTTACGCGCCCGCATATATTCTTTAATAATGTTGTCGGCAGGATACTGGTCTTGCATCACTTTTTCCAAGATTTCCAATACCGCCTGATATTTTGCGCTGATTTGCATATATTCCTCTCTTTTGACGGCACTATACACAACATCAACGCAAAACACAACACAAAAATCAGAAAATATGCGGGCAGAACCTATTTTTCATTGATTATTGCACATTTCGATAATTTGAATTGAATACTTCGATATAAGACGGCGGCAAGGTTTGCACGGTGCGCGCCGATTCCGATTTTTCGCCGGCGGCTTTAAACACGGCATCGGCAAATTCTTTTTTAGCCATATAAACCAAAAACAACGGGCGCTCGAGTTTGAGCTTTCCCATCACTTCTTCCAACGCTTCAAAAGTATCATAAATCGTGCCGGCAAACATCAAACTGTCTTCCAAGCGGACATATTCATTTTTATTAAATTTTCGCATTTCGGGCCTCATAAAAATTAATTCACACAAAGCTCAAAATAAGCCGTAATCGGCAAAAATAAACATACCCGAACGGACAGCTTGAAAATATTACCCCGTCACATTAAACGATATGTTTTCTGCCGCCGTTGCTTAAATTGTATCGGATATTGCGGAAACACATATTTGTTTTGCGCCCAACCGTCGATAATTTCGCCGATGATGTTATCCGTCGGCACGATTTCCTGCGGCGCCCGACGTTGCGACATATCATATAAAAGCACGTTCATAATGTTTTGCTGTTGCATGATTTTCTCCTTTTCAAAGCGGTATATAAGCTTGTTTGAGCTTAAAAAAAGAGAATCTAAAACCAAAGTCTATATTGATAAGTCAAAAAACTTCTTGACGGTATATTTTCTTTGTTTTGAAAACGATAATTCGGTGTTGACAAAATTTTCACGATATGTTATAACTGACGAAATTTCAAATTATTGTTTTATTTCCAAAAAAAATTTTGCCTATGATTATGATTGGTATTGTAGGGGCATTATGTCCCTTAGGAAAAAGAGTTGCTGAAGAGTTGCAGGATTTGACGCCGGACTACAAAGTTATTTGGAACGTGGATGACGGCTACAAGTGCGACAACAAGCAAGCATCTCAGTTCAGAAACGTTGAAGATGTTCTGCTTTACGGTCTGGAGCCGACGCTTATTCTGGACTTCGGCGCTTCGGAGGGATTTCTCAGACGTGCCATGACCTACCGGAAGTATAATATTCCGGCCATTATGCAGGGTGTTATATCTTCGGATGACATCGACTTTCTGAATAACTTCTACAAGGATGAGTATTCCGGAAAGCGTGCACCGTTGATTATCGAGCCCGAATTTTCAACCGTCAAGACCCATCTGGTCAAGAATCTGCTGTCACAAGCCAGCTACTTCTTGTTAGATATCAAGGGTATCGAAATCACTATCCGGCACCACTCAGAAGTTGTGGACATCACTCAGCCGTGGTATTATTGGATGAAGATGATTGATGATGTCTTGAAGGACGAAGTTTCGCAACCGGCACCCGAGCATGTTCCCGTAACGCTCAACGATATCTTCGAGGAAGATATGCCGCAGGACGAAGAAACGCTTGACATCAAGCTTAATCTGACCGACGGTAACGGCACGTTGGAGTGGAAACTTGCCTGCCCGTTGCTCGATTCTCGCATTGACGGTGTGTTTCTGATGCTGGAATGGTATCTGGTTGAGCGCGATAACACCTTCGATTTGATGGTGGGAAACATCACCTTCGATATCTTGCCTATGCTGATTTAAGCGACATTACCACAAAAAAAAGAAGCTTTCTGCCGGCGCGGAGAGCTTCTTTTTTTGTTTGAACGTTCTAAAGAAAAACTAAACCGGTTTGGTCCACGGTTTGCCGTTGAGTAAAAATTCCGGCAGTTCTTTTAACGAAGACGCACCGGCCGCTTTGGCGTGTCCGCCGCCGCCGAATTCCGCCGCGATTTTAGAAACATCGACATTGTTTTTATAGGTGTAAAATGTCAAATTCCAGCGATTTTTCTTGTTCATAAAAAAGTTGACCATAAAATCAAAGTCGCGGTTGTTTTCGAGCGAATCAAAAAACTCCGATTGCCCTTGCGCCATATTCGAGCAAATGCACCTTAGGCCGTTGTATTCGCTCTCAAACGCCATACCACGCACAAGGCGATAATTGCGATGACGCACCCACGACAAGATGGCGTTCCCCTTCTCGACCATTTCTTTGATATTCAGTTCGTTGTTGATGAGCTGCGTCCATATCTTGTCGGTCGGCCGGTTAACTCCGAACGTTTGCACCGCGTATTCAAACGGACGCACCCGACGGTCGCGCAAGTCATAAATATCATTTAAGCCGAGAAGTCGCAATCCTTCCGGCAATTCTTTTTCCGGATAAAAATATTGCCATGTCAGCACCAGCGCCGCCGTGCCGACTTCTCGCTTGCCTTTGATGGCCTCATATTCGCCACTTTGCATCAATTCTTCGTATTCATTGATAACAGACACATGATGGTCTATCCAGGTCAAATCGATTTTTTTGTTGAGCTCAAACATATATTTGACCGGCAACGCAATATCGCAAATCACGACCTTATCATGCTTTTCGATTTCTTCATACGGAATTTCCATATCGTGATTTAAGCCCATCAGCTCTGTTTCCGGAAACTTGGACTTTACAATCGCCGCCGAACCCTTGCCGTCGTGGTCCGCAATATGATAAATACAAAGCATATTATTTCTCCTTACAATTCTATCTCTAACCCGTCGTATGCCGGCTCTGCATTTTCCGGCGTCAAGCGCATAATATTGTCATAATCGCATTTCGGTCCCAAGTGGGTAAAAATCACTCTGTTCGGCCGAATTTTTTGAATATTATTTAAATCATCTTCAATACCCGCATGATACATAGTCGGCTCAATATTCGTCAAGGGCATAATCAAAACATTAACATCAATTTTTTGCAAATATTCGAGCGTTTGCGGCGGAATAGTTTTGTAATCGGGTATCAAAACGAATTGCCCGTCATTAAACGAATAGCCGGTCGTCGGCACCGGATGTCCGGTAAAAGACAACGGCGTAATTTTAACCTTGACGATATGAAACGGCTTTAGAAATTCGATAATGTTCGGCACCAGTTGCGGCCGTTGCGTTGTTTCCGTTGCCGGAATATCCGCAAACACATACCCGAAGCGATGCCGAATCTCGTCAAGATGGCCTTTGGTGCCGTAAACATTCAAAATTTCCGGCTTGTTTTTCGGCTCATCGGTGAACAAATCGTATATCTTATAATTGAGCGCGCGCAAGTCGTCAATGCCCATAATATGGTCGGCATGTGCGTGCGTATATAAAACCCCGTCAACTTCATTAATATTATGATTAATCAACTGGTTACGCAAATCAGCTGAAGTATCGATTAAAATTTTTGTGCCGTCAAATTCAAAATAAACACCGGCCCGGCCGCGTCTGTTTTTCGGGTTGTGCGGATTGCAGTCGCCCCATCCGTATGCGATAATCGGAATCCCAGGTGCCGCGCCGCTTCCCAATACGATTATTCTATTCATCTTTTTTGACCTTATCAAACAAATCAAAGAAATTTTGCGTTGTGATTGCCGCCGTTTCCTCAATACTCAAACCCTTAACCTCGGCCAAAACCTGTGCCGTATTGACCACATAAGCCGGCTCGTTGCGCTTGCCGCGGTGCGGTGTCGGCGCCAAAAACGGCGAGTCTGTTTCTATCAGCAGACGCTCGGTCGGCACTTCGGCAAAAATCCGCCGCAATTCGTCGCTTTTCTTAAAGGTGATAATGCCGGAAGCAGAGATATAAAAGCCGATTTCAAGCGCCGCGCGGCATAATCTTTCGGACGACGAAAAACAATGCAGTTCGCCCCTAAACGACTTCTTTTTGTAATTTTCGGTCAGCATTTGTATCATCTCGTCATCGGCATCGCGACTATGCACAATCAGCGGCAGGCCACACGTTTGCGCCGCTTCGATATGTGTCTGAAACACCTGAAGTTGCTGCGGTTTAATATCAGCGTTATAATAAAAATCCAACCCGCATTCGCCAATCCCGACCACATACGGCGACTGTGCCTGCTCGAGCATAATATCGGCGCCGAAATCGGCATATTTGTCTGCTAATTCGGGATGCAAGCCGGTTGTGGTCCAAATATTGCGATGCGTCTTACAAAACTCGATAATCTCCGGCGTTTTAGCCACATCATCGCTGACGTCGAGAATGTATTTGACCTTCATTTCGCGCGCACGCGCCACCACTTCTTCTCGGTCGGCGGCAAAATCATCGGAATTGATATGACAATGACTGTCAACAAACATCACAGCACCTTACATATTTTGTTTAACAGGTTAATCAGCATAAAACGTTTATCCATATTGACCGTCACGCAGTCGGTAAATCCGTGCTCGGCCGCTTGCCAACATTCGTAAAGTTTTTCGGGATTTTGAGCGGTTTCCATATTGTCTTTGATAAATTTGATAATCAGCCCCTGTAAAATATCGAACTTTTCACTGTCTGCCGCCATTTCGGCCGTCCATTCAAGCAAATCCGACAGCGCATAATTGCGGCGGGCGCACAAAATAGCACACATCTTGTCATAAATCTCGGCGGCATCGTGGTCGGCATATAAAATTGCCTGACCGATACTGCCGCTGCTCATCTCGACCAACTTGTCAATCATTGTTTCGCTCAAATCGCTGCGATAGCGGCGGAGTAAGCTCGCAACTTCGACATCTTTAAGGGCTTTAACCGGCAATTTGGCACACCGCGAGCGAATAGTCGGCAACAGCGAGCCGATATTATGACTGATGAGCAAAATAAGTGTGCGTGCCGGCGGTTCTTCCAATATTTTCAACAGTGCGTTGGCTGCATTTTTATTCATATCGTCGGCGCTGTCGATAATCACCACGCGCCATCCGTCATTATAAGAAGTTTTTGAGAGAAACTCGTTGACTTTGCGCACATCATCAATCACGATAAATGCCGATTTTTTCAGCTTTGATTTTTCTTCTTCATTAAGCGGTTCGCCGTTTTTAATTGCATCGGTTATTTTTTTGCGGTCGGTTTTGGTATAATCACGTTCCAGCACCATCAAATCGGGATTTGAACCGTTGGCAATTTGCTGAAAAACGGTCGATTTTTCAGAAACATTAAGCGAAGAATATTGTTCTTTTTTATTTTCATCGGCCGAGAGCATAAAACGCGCGATTTTATACGCCAACGTTGCTTTACCGATACCCTGCGGACCGCTCAAAATCCAAGCGTGGTGCATATTTCCGGTTTTGTAGGCGTGCAAAAAAAACACCTTCGGCTTCTTCCTGCCCGAGCAGATAATTGTTGCCACGCGGCGCTATGTTTTGTGCTTTTGCCATTAGATTTCCAACCTTTGCTGAACAATCTCGACAATTTTATGATGCACCGTTTCAATATCGGCATCGGCATTGACCACCGCACAACGTTCCGGCTCGCGGGCGGCAATTTCCAAAAATCCGCGTCGCAGATTATGATGAAATTCGAGTTGACGGCTTTCAAACCGCAATTCTTTGACGGCCATCGTTTCGGCTTTGGCAAACGAGCGCCGCATTCCGACTTCCGGCTCAATATCTAAAATAATCGTCAAATCCGGCTTAAAATCTCCGGCCACAATTCGATACAATCCGCTCAAAATATCGTGCGAAACTCGTTTGTCATAGCCGTAATATTGATAGGCCTCGGTCGAGTCGGCATAGCGGTCAGAAATCACCCATTTACCCTGCTCTAACGCCGGCCATACCACTTTGGTCAGATTACAACGCCGATCGGCATAATAGAGCAAACATTCGCTGATAGCATCAAATTTGTCTTTATCTCCGGTCACCAAAAGTTGCCGCAAAACTTGGCCTTCCGGCGTGCTCCCCGGCTCTTTGGTCAAGAGCGGTTCAATACCTTTTTCTTTTAAGTATGCGGCAAGCAATTTAACTTGGGTTGATTTGCCGCATCCTTCTCCGCCTTCAAATGTTATGAAGCGTCCGCGCATTTATTTTGCCCCGAAAAAGAAGTATTTGATATTGGTCCAAAATCTGCCCCAAAGTCCGACTTTTTGAACGCTTTTGGCCGCCACCAGCGGAATTTCGATGTCGCGTTGTCCTTCAATTTCTATTTTGAGCGTGCCGATAGGCGTGCCGGCCTTAATCGGCGCCTTAATCGGCTCGTCAAATTCGGCCGTGGTCTGAATATTATCTGTCTGACTGCGATGAATTGTTTTGACAACGTCGTCAGCTACCGCTAAATCTACCGTCGGCGCTTTACCATACCATACATCAGCCGACGCAACGATTTGCCCCTTTTCAAACATTTTGTAGTTTTTGAACTCTCTGAAACCCCAATTCATCAAGCGTTCGCTTTCTTCCGAGCGCTCTTTGTTGCTTTCCATGCCGCTCATCACTTCGATTAAGCGACGGTTGCCCTGCACGGCCGATGCCGCCAAGCAAAATCCGGCTTCTTCGGTATGACCGGTTTTGAGGCCGTCCGCACCTTCCATTGTGTATAAAAGCGGATTGCGGTTGCCTTGCTTGATGTTGTTGTATTTGAACTCTTTTTCTTTGAAGTAGTGGTATAAATCCGGAAACTCTTGAATAATGTGCCGCGACAAAATCGCTAAATCTTCCATAGACATTTTTTGGTCCGGATGCGGCAAACCGGTAGAATTGGCAAAACTACTGTTTTTCAGACCGAGTTCTTGCGCGGTTTTATTCATCAAATCGGCAAATTCTTCTTCCGAGCCGGAGATATTTTCCGCGACCACGATACACGCATCGTTGCCGGATTGAATCACGATACCCTTGATGATGTTTTCAACGCTGACATTGTCGCCGATAGATAAAAACATTGTCGAGCCGCCGGTTGCGGCGCCGCCTTTTTTCCACGCGTTTTCGCTGACGGAGAAGGTATCGTCGAGTTTAATACTGCCGTCTTTGATTTTGCTCATCAAAATATAAACGGTCATCAACTTGCTCATAGATGCCGGCGGAACCGCTTCTTCAATGTTTTTCTCAAACATATATTCGCCGGTTTCATAGTCCATTAAAATCGCGTTGCGCGCCGCCGTTTCGTATGCCTGTGCGCCAAATGCGAAAAATACGCCGCCTAATAATGCCAATGTTCCGAATTTTCTGATTTGCATAATTCTCTCCTATTTTTGTTCGATTCTTGTATCTTTAATACCGTAATACAGCAATTTTGCCTGTGCGACTTTGGCCTCTTCTATTCGGCTGTAAGGGCCCATCGAAACGCGATACAGCTTTTTGCCGCCGCTTTCGGTCGGCACGATATGCGCCGTTCCGTATTCTTTGAGGCGAACGGTTTGCTGATGCGCTAACGCGTAATTGCTGAACGCGCCGGTATGAATATAGTAATACCCCTCAAGATATTGATACCCCGCCGCTTTGTTCACCGCCTGAGTATCTTTTTTATCCGGATTACTTGCCGCCGTGCCGTAAATACCTTTGTTATCCGACACTTTAACCGCGTTCGCGCTCATCACGCCGATGGAGCCGGAACGCACTTCGCCGTCTTTGGTGGCGGCACTGCCGTAAGCAACCGGTTCCGCCGTTTGTCCCGTCGGCTTATAAGTTCCGCTCATAACTTCTTTGCCGCCGGCCGTGGCATAAATGGCGGCTTCGTCGGCTTTTTGAATTTCGGCGGCGATTTTTTGACGCTCGGCCGACGATTCATACAGCGACGGCGCCGGCGAGAAGGTTTCTTCGGCATCCGGCGAAACATTACCGGTCAGCATCGCTTCTTTGAGTTGTTTACTTTCTTTGGCCATAATCTCAACACGGACTTTGGTCGTGCCCTGCCCCATATAACCGAGCAAGGTCGCACCGCGTTTAGATAAGTCGATAATCCGCTCTTTGACATACGGACCGCGGTCGTTGACGCGCACCACAATCGAGCGACCGTTTTGCAGGTTTGTAACCTTAACGATACTCGGCAACGGCAAGGTGCGGTGTGCCGCCGTTAAGGTGTTCATATTATAGCGCTCGCCGTTGGCGGTTTTTTTGCCGTTAAAATCTTCGCCATACCACGAAGCCATACCTTCTTCTTTGTAGTTGTAATCCTCTTTCGGATAATACCACCGTCCCATCACCTTATACGGATTGCCGACTTTATAAATACCGCCGTAATCTTTGATGATTTTGGCCTGTGCTTGCGGCGACATTCCCGAAAGCTCCGGCGTGCCGGTGGTGCAGGCATTGAGACACAAAATCCCTGCCGTCAGACCGAGTGCGGCCAATAGCTTCGGATTGCAGGCGGATTTGATTTTCGATATTATCAAAAGATTTTTCATTGTGTGTTTCGTTCCAAATTCTGTTAACAAATCATTTTATTATTTTTTCGGCTTTTTAGACGGCACCGGCATTTTGAAACCTTTTTTGGCATCGTATGTGGCGATTTTTTGCAACAACGCATAGTCCGGATATCCGTCTTCCGGCAAATGCGCCTTATGTTGCAAAAACTTGACGCTCTCGCGTGTAATCGGGCCAAGTTTGCCGTCTTCTTTGATTTTTTTGGACGACAGCCGGTTATAAAATTTTTGCACCGCTCTAATATCGTCGCTGTTGAGCGCATATTGCTCATTGGCCTCAAGCGGCGTCCACTTTTTATCATTAACGATATAATCCGCCAAAGTCACAACGGCAATGGCATAATTATCCGAGCGGTTCCAAATCATCACACGCTTAAAGTTGCCAAACACCAGATATGCCGGACCTTTTCGCCCGTCAGGCACCATAATCGAGCCCTTCAAATCATCGTCAAACGGCAGTTTGTTGCCGGCGTATGTCAAAACGCCGAGCTCTTTCCACTCGCTGACTTTTTTGGTAATTTTACGCCCGACGTTCTTGAAATCGAAGTCCCACGGCAATTGCACCCGTGTTCCCCACGGCTCATTGGTCTTCCAACCGAGTTTGGTTAAATAATTTTCGGCCGAGGCCAAAGCGTCCGGAAACGAATTCCAAATATCCGGCACTTTATCGCCGTCATAATCCACGGCATAGCTGTTGTAAGTTGACGGCATAAATTGGAAATGCCCCATCGCACCGGCCCACGAGCCGCGCATTTTATCTTCGCTCAAATTGGTTTTATCCATAATTTTCAAGACGTTATACAATTCGTTTTTGAAAAATTCGGAACGACGGTTGCGATAGCTCAAATTGGTCAAGCTGTCAATCAGATGGTGCTGTCCTTTATTTTGACCGAAGTTGGTTTCCACGCCCCAAAACGACACGATGTAATTGAGCGGCACATTGTATTCTTGTTCGATTTTGGCGTATTTTTTCTTAATGTCGCGATAATGCTTGCGCGCATCTTCGACCCGTTGCTTGCTCACCAATCGATTAACATAGTTACAGGTCGTCATCACAAATTCGGCCTGTTTTTTATCGAGTTTAACCACATCCGGCGCTTTGTGGTAATAGTTTTTGCCTTTATAGGCCTTGTCGATGGTCTTTTGCGAGATTCCTTTAGCCAGCATTTCGCGTTGCAGATTTTTGATAAAGGTTGTCCACTCCGCCGGCGGCGTGACTTTTTCTTCGGCCGGAACGGAAGGAGCTGACGAAGCACATGCCGGTAACGATACGGACAGCGCAAAAATTGCCATTACAGACAAAATCAAAGAAAACGTTTTTTTCATCAATTCCTCACAATTAGTTGCCTTATTTTATGATATTTTATTTTAATTACCATAAAAACAACAATTTTATCCCCATATCTGTTAAATTTGCATTTTTTGAATTTTTTTGTTGATTTTTGACAAAATAAGAGTTATAGTAATTTCAAAATCACTTATTTTGGAATATTATTCACAAAATCATTATATTTATGGAAATTGTTTATTTTGTAGCAGTTGTGGCAGTCATCGCCATCGTTGTCGGCTTTATCAGCCATGTGATTAACTATCTCGTCAATTCCTGCCGCGAGTATAAACGCAAGCACGCGCAGGAAGAGCCCGAGGATGAAATCGAATTTGTTCCGGCAGATTTCTATTCTCAGAAGTTGGCAGATGACTGTATCAGTAGCAATGATTACAGATTCGACACCAACCGCCGAGACATCTTCATCTCTGCATCGTCGGATAACGGCGAACTTGGCGAATTGTGGTCAAAGTTGATGTGTATTAACTTCAACGAACATCCGAAGAAGCTGTCGCACGATGTCGAGGAATGGTTCCTCCAGAACATTGACAAGTTTTACAAGTATGGTGAAACCTTGGCATTCATCGAGCATTATCCGCTCCTTGAAGATTTGTTCCTCGAAAACCTCGAACTTCCAGACCAGAACATTGAGTTACAGAAGCGTTTGATTAGCGTGTGCATTGCAGGAAGCTGGCGCGTGAACTACATCAACTTGCTGATTAAGTATCTCTGCAAGTGGGACTTGCTGCCGGAAATCAAGGCCATCGTCTATTGCGATTACCGCTTCGAGCGCGTGAAGAACATCTATGATTTGTATCGCCGCGCGAAAGGAAACTAAACTTAAAACAATAAAATCCGTCAGGCAGACAGCTTGGCGGATTTTGTTGTTTGGGAAAGCCCTACTTATTGCTTGTGCGCGAATCGCGTTTGACGAATTGTTTAATATCGAAACTGCCGGTTGCCTGGAAGTTACGCAAACTGTCCATATAATGCTCGTGCTCTTTCAAGTATTGCTCTTGTGCCTTGGTGTCGCAATTTTTAAACACCGGCGGAATTGCCTCAAACTCGCGGAGTGCGGCAAAAATTTGGGCCTCGTCTTGAGGTGTTGCGTGCAACAAAATCGGCTCGCGCAGATTCGGCAAACGAACATACATCGGTTCGCTGACACGCGGCTTTGTTTTCGGTTTCGGCTCAGCCGGAGTCGGATGCTTTGCCCACCGTTTTGTCTGCAACGATTTTTCCATTTGTGCCGACATTTGCGGAAACAAATACGCAAAGCCGTCGGTTTGAGAGTTTTCAAAAAATTGGTCGGTTGTTGTTTTGACCGGCACATTATTCGGCGAAAAATCCGTAATCATTGCCGTCAAATCTACTCCCTGATATTGATACATTTGTTTGGCCGTGCTTACAAAATTGGCATCTTTAACCGTTAGATTCATCCGATTGATACTGAGCAGCGGAAACGCCTTTGCCACTTCGGAAAACGAATTATCGGTATAAACTTTGTTCATAATCTTGCGATAGCAGAGATTTACGAGTTGCGGATTAGCCACCAATTCATCGGCCGTTTTGTTGCGCAACATATATTTGAGTTGCGACGAAATCAGCAGATTTTGGAAAATCTCGGTCTGCTTATCCATACCGACCTGCTCCATCAGTCGATAATTTTGATTAACGATATTCATAATTTCGACGCCGCCGGCCTTCATAAAGCGGATTTTCGGCAGTTGTTCGGCCAGCAAAACCTTATCTTCTTTGAGTTCGATATCTTTTTTGAAATATTCGGAAAAATTAACACCGCCGATTGTATACATATGATTCATAATGTAGCGGTAATTCTTTTTGCTGTCGGAAACCAAGCCGACATTACCGACATAGGTTTGCAACATCGCCAAAAATGACGGACGATAATGCGCGGCAAATTTTTCGAGCCACATATTGAGAGTACCGTTGGCAATAAGCGCGCGCTCTTTTTCAATATCTTTGGGGTCTTTGCTCTCCGGCTTGATTTGCCCTTTTGCCACCTTTTCGAAATAAAACTTCATATATGTATTTTTGTAGCGGTTGACGATTTCGCGTTTTTTGGCTTTGGTCGGTGCCGCCAAATATTCGTAACGCGCTGTCAGAATAGCCGCCATATTGGCCGAGATTTCGTTGTGCATACACAGTTTGTAATAATCCGTCGGCGTGTAATAGTATTTATATCTGAAACCGGCATCGTGGTTGTGATGGTGCCACTCCTCATGCGCCAAATACGGCAACTGCAACTTATACCGATTATCTTTTTCAACAAAATAACGCGTGATTTTACCGGCATAATAAAGGTATAAAGCCGAGCCGGAAGTTTCGAGCGTATCGTTTTGATATATAATTTTCAAAACCGGTGATTTAATCTTTGACATCTCCGCATTGAGCGAATCCTGTTTGATTTGTTCGAGCCGCATTTTTTCTTTTTGGGCTTCGATTTTTTTGTTTTGCCACATCTGCCCCGTCACGCTCAAACCGAAAAAACCGACAATCGCAGTCGGCGCCCAATAACGTTTGATGTGTTTTTTTATGTTTTTCCACAGTTTCATCGGTTTTTCCTTATTGCGTATTGTAGCGGCTTTTGCTGTTTTTGTCAAGCATATCCTTCGGAATCTTTTTAATCGGGTTTTTACAAAAAATATATTGACAAAATTTTGATTTTATTGTATTCTGAACAGAGTTATCACACTATTAGAATACAAATTTATATATTATGAAAGAGAAAAATAAAATTTTTGAGTTAATCAACCAAGAAAAGGTTGATGAACTCTTTGCCTGTGTGTTTGAGCAGACTCTTCCGAATTCTGAAGGAAAAGGAACTTATACACAAGTTCTGACCGCCGAAGAAGAAACGGTGGTGGTGCGTAAAATGCTGACCAAGAACGGACACGAAGCGGACCCGTGGCTGGAATTTATCCAGCAATACAGCCGGAAATACCCGCTCTCAAATCGGGCCGTGCAGGTGTTGCTCGACCACACCGATGACCCGAAGTCCATACCGTTGTTAATTGATGTCTTGAGTGCATTCGGTTACAACGAAGATCAAGGTATCGCTCTGTGCAATTTTGTATTGACAGATTCGCAACATCCCGATGTGCTGAGAATTCTGCAGTTGCTTTATGAGCGCGCCCGCGTTTTCAGCCCCGATGTCTATCGATTGCTCGAGAAAATTGACGGACGTGTTCACGAGGCCGGATACTCCGAGCAAGCGCAATTCGCCGAATCATATAAGCAGGCCATCGAGAGCCAGCGACAAATCGGCAACAAACGAGATTTTATTTGATTTAGTCGGCCCCGTATCGTTGCTATGCACGATACGGGGTTGATTTTTTTTATACATTTTTTTGATTTGATGTCTTGACAACCCGAATCGGATAAGCTAACCTTATTCTCGGTTTGTAAAAAAAGAGAACATTGATGACAACAAATATGAGCATATATTCTTCTCTGCTCGCTTGCAAAAAAAACGGTTTGCAAGGCGGTTTGTTGCAAATTGATATTCTTGCCCTTATTTTGATTGCGATTCTTCTCATTAGCTCTTGTCTCTAAGTGCTTAAATCCTGCTTAAAGCCCGAACACTTAGAGAAAATTTTGAGGGGCTTTAAGGAAAAACGGAAAGCAATTAAGATATAGAGGAAAAAATGAATAATTATCAAAACACAGACGAAAACGCACAGGCAAAAATGCCGGTATGCGTTGAAATGACTCAAAAAGAATTCGCAAAATATTTCGATACCATCGGTAAAAAGGACTTCAAGCAATTTTATTATGACTGGCATATCGACGCCATGGTCGAGCCGTTTGCCGAGTTAACCGATTATTTTGCCCGCAAATATCCCGAACGAACCGCCGAACATTTCGATTCCTTTGTCAGAGAATATGCGCAAAGCGTCGATAATTACAACCTTGACTGCGAACGTTTCTGCTCGGTTAAAAGCGGGATTGTCAACAAAGACCAAGAATTAACCGATATTATCGATAAAATAGAAACTTTCAGCTTTGAACTTCGCCAGTTTGCCTACGGCTTTACCGATGAAAAAGACTATCGCTCCGAGTTCGGTGACTGGATTTATAAACCGAATTATCCTTATGCCCATCTGCACGGGCTTTCGATTTCCGTTGATATTTTGAATTTGCTTTCCGAAAACTACAATTCCTTAAACAATGCCGAGCTTAAAAACAACACGCGGCAAACCGTCGATTCGTATTTGCGCACGCAAATAGCCCCACGTTATCGCTATAATCAGCAC
>JAFYFJ010000059.1 GCA_017543835.1 Alphaproteobacteria bacterium
CAGATGTCGACCGAATACAATGCCGGAAAATATGCGGCATACGGTGACTTTTTCCAAATCGAAACGCGGGAGAGAACATCATTCGGTGCGTATCGCCCGAACGGCTTTGAACTCGAATTTTATGTGCCGAAAGAATACGGCGATTACACCAAGCTTATCAATTACTTAAAGCAAAAACACGGTTGGCAAAAGATTTATACCACCAGCAAAAATCCCGAGGTTTATACCGACGGCAAGGCGGCCGGCGTTATCGAACGCGACGAAAGTTTGGCGGCGATGAAAGATTTGGCGCCGGTTGAATACGCCTCGCGCATTATGCACTCAAAGTCCGACGAAGCGGAGTGCCTGAAAATTACGGATTCTTTCGATAAGGGATATGCCAATGTGCATTGCTCGTTGCATCAGCACGTTTCCGCCGAGGGCTTTGATTTGAACGTTTATAAGCGGCTGATTAAGCGGATGATGCAACACGAAGCAAGCATTGTCGAAAACTTTGCCGCGCCCGAGCGTCGTGACAACAACCTCCTCTACGCCACCTACATCAGCCGCAATTTAAGCTCGGACGGTGTGCGTGATTATCCGTTTTTGTGCGTGATGACCGAAATGTGCAACAATTTGAACGAATTGCGCGATATGGTCGGATTCGGGCATAAGTATAAAACGCTCAACATTATGCCGTCCAAAACCGTTGAATTTCGCTATATGAACGCCAACTTCAATCCGCAATACATCGCCGCATTTTTACAGTTTAATCGCGACTTTGTGAACAGTGCGGTCAACAATGACGGCACGCACATCAACCGTCCGCTTGCGCATCGCTTTAATTGGATGCAGAATCAGGCCGAAGATACGCGCACCGTTTTGGGACCGCTGAGTTACTACTATCAAAAGCCGTATGACCAGTTTCGGC
The DNA here is from genome assembly GCA_017543835.1 of Alphaproteobacteria bacterium. Lineage (GTDB taxonomy): Bacteria > Pseudomonadota > Alphaproteobacteria > RF32 > CAG-239 > RUG410. The sequence goes on from JAFYFJ010000059.1 coordinate 911, forward strand.
CGGAGAAAAAGGTTGACCCGCATACGATTTACGAAGAAAATGTCTATGCCCGCCATATTGCCGACGCGATGAGCCATACCGGCAAGTTCGGTTATTACAACAGTTGGTTCCAAAGAAAGGTCAGAAATGCAAGAGTTTAATCCGTATAAAATCATCAATCCGCATAGTCAGAATCCGTTGATTCTGACTTGTGAACACGCCTCGGCGCAAATCCCTGCCGGCTACGATAATTTAGGGCTGTCTGCCGCTGAATTGGATACACATATTGCGCGCGACAAAGGTTGCGGCGCGTTGACCGAAATGTTGGCCAAAAAACTGAATTGCACGGCCTTTTTAGCCAATTATTCGCGGTTGTTTATCGACTATAATCGGCGCGAAAACGAGGCAAGCTTAATCTTGAACGAAAGCGACGGTGTGGCCGTCAAAGGTAATCAAAACTTGAGTGCCGCCGAGCGTGAGTTTCGCCTCAAGCATTTTCATCGGCCGTATTATGCGGCAATTTTTGCAAAAATTCGTGATTTGCAAGCGCAGAACATCACGCCGACGCTGTTTTCGATTCACGGCTTTACGCCGCAGCTCAAAGGCGGTGCGTTTCGCCCGTGGAATGCCGGTATTTTGTATGTGAAGGAAAATCCGTTTGCCTTGCGTTTGCTTGCTGAATTGCAGAAGAATCCCGATTTGAAAATCGATGCCAACGTGCCGTATGATATGCGTCAATATAACACCGGTGCGGCGGCAATTTGCGGTGAAGACATCGGTTTGCAAAACGCGGTGATAGAAATTCGCGATACCGAGTTCGACGATATTGCGGCCGGTGCAAAAAAATGGTGCCAAATCTTAAGCCGAATTTTGCGGTGTTGATTATACATACCTATAAGTATAAAAAATTCCTTGCTTTTTGCAACAAAAAAAATATAGATTTAAAGCAAAGAATATAAGGAGTTTGGCCATGAAAAAGAAACTGTTATTATTGGCTGTTTTACTGGTTGCCGGCGGCGCGTATTATTGGTATGGCCGTCCGCAAAGTGCACAACCGCTCGTTTTATACGGCAACATTGATATTCGACAGGTCAACACGGCATTTCGTGTCGGCGGTCGCCTTAATGCGATGAACTTTGAAGAAGGCGATGTGGTGCATCAGGGCGATGTGTTGGCCGAACTTGATAATGAGCCGTTTGTCAACGCGCAAAACCAAGCCAATGCCAAAATAACGCAAGCCGAGGCCGCACTTGAAAATGCCCGACGCATCAACAAACGCAAACAGGCACTTTGCAAAACCAAAAACGCTTCGCAACAGGATTGTGATACGGCACTGGCCAATCAGGAAATTGCCGCCGCCGATTTGGAATACGCTAAATCAAGCGCCGATGTGGCGCAAACCGCTCTGAACGATACGACTTTAAAATCTCCCGCCGACGGTGTGGTGCTGATTCGGATTTTGGAACCGGGAACCATGATTTCCGCCGGCGTTCCGGTTTATACGATTTCGCTGAACGACAAAATGTGGGTGCGCGCCTATATCAAAGAAACCGAGCTCGGACGCGTCAAAATCGGCACGCCGGTCAAAGTTTATACCGATTCGAGCGATAAAGTTTATGACGGCCACGTCGGCTTTATTTCTTCAACCGCCGAGTTTACGCCGAAAAGCATAGAGACAGCCAGTTTGCGCACCGATTTGGTGTATCGTCTGCGAATCGTGATAGATAATGCGGATGATTATTTGAAACAAGGGATGCCGGTAACGATTAAAATGGCGCAATAAATGGCGAATGTTGTTGAAATCAAGCACTTAAACAAGATTTTCAAAAATCCGGATATAACTGCGATTAACGACTTGAATTTGCAATTGCCGGCCGGCGAAGTTGTCGGGCTTGTCGGTCCGGACGGTGCCGGCAAAACCACGCTGATTCGCTTGCTTTTGGGCTTGATGAAGGCCACCGACGGCGAAATCAATGTGCTCGGCTTAAATCCGATGACGCAAACCCACGCGTTGCATCAAATCATCGGTTATATGCCGCAAAAATTCGGGCTTTACGAAGATTTGAGCATTGAAGAAAATATGAATCTTTATGCTGATTTGAAAGAGTTGACACCTGCCGAGCGCACCGAACAATTCGCTTGGCTCTTAAAGTTCACCGGCTTGGCACCGTTCGTCAAACGTTTGGCCGGACGGCTTTCCGGCGGTATGAAGCAAAAGCTCGGCTTGGGCTGCACTCTGCTCGGTCAGCCGCAATTTTTGTTGCTTGATGAGCCGGGCGTCGGCGTTGACCCGATTTCGCGTCAAGAGCTGATGAAAATGGTGTATAGTTTGCGTGATAAGGGAATTACGGTGCTGTGGTCAACCTCGTATCTTGATGAGGCGGAAAAGTTTGACCGCGTGTTGCTCTTAAACGACGGCAAGCTGATTTTTAACGGCAACCCGAAAGATTTAACCGCGCGGCTGAACGGCCGAACTTTTTTAACCGCCGCCGAAGACAACCCGCGCCGCACTTTGCGCCGATTGATGAGCGCCGGCGCGCCGCTGACCGATGCCGTGATTTCCGGCCAAAGCGTGCGTATGGTCCTCAACGAAAACACATCGCTTGCGGCCGTCGGTGTTGCCGCGCGCAAGGTAGCGCCGCGTTTTGAAGATGCGGTCATTGATATTTTGGGCGGCGCTCCGATGCAACCTTCTGAAATTGCAGAACAAATAGATTTAGGCAATATTCCCGACATTGTTATCAGAGCGGAAAATTTAACCAAAAAATACGGTGATTTTACGGCGGCACACAATATCTCGTTTGAAATTAAACGTGGCGAAATTTTCGGCTTGCTCGGTCCGAACGGCGCCGGCAAATCGACTACTTTCAAAATGTTGTGCGGGTTGGCAAAACCGACTTCGGGACAGGGCTTTATCTTAAATACCGATATGATAGAAAAGCCGGAGGCGGCGCGCGCGTATCTCGGCTATATGGCACAAAAGTTTTCGTTGTTTGCCACACTTTCGGTGATGCAGAATCTCAAATTCTTTTCCGGCATTTATGGTTTGCGCGGTGAACAACGCGAAAATCGCATTAAGAAAATGATAGAAGTGTTTGAATTATCACCATATTTGAAACAACAGGCCGGTAATTTACCGCTCGGTTTCAAACAACGTTTGGCGCTGGCTTGTGCGATTATGCATAATCCGCCGATTCTGTTTTTGGACGAGCCGACTTCGGGCGTTGACCCCCTCACCCGTCGTGAATTTTGGAATCATATCAATTCGATGGTGGAAAAAGGCGTGACGGTGATGGTGACGACGCACTTTATGGACGAGGCCGAATATTGCGACCGTATTGCGCTGATTTATCAAGGTCAGGCCATCAAAATCGGCACGCCGGACGAGCTGAAAAACAAAGGCGAAACAATGGAAGACGCGTTTATTCGCCTGATTAACGAATATCAACCGGAGACAACGCAATGAGAATATTGAAAGCGCTGATTTACAAGGAATTTTTGCAAATTATTCGCGACCCGAGCAGTATTTTGACCGCGTTTATTCTGCCGTTTATTCTGATTACGATTTTCGCAACCGCCATCAACCTTGACAACAACGCCATCGAAACCGGCTTGGTAATCGAGGGCGACAGACAACAGGTTAACGATATTGTTTCCGCATTTGAAGGTTCGCGCTATTTGACGATTACGCGCTACGATAATCGTCAAGAAGCGGAAAATGCTCTGATGCGCGGGGATGTGCGGGCGCTTGTGGTGTTGCCGAATAATTTTGCAAAAGCGCTTATCGGCGAACAAACGGCAGATTTGCAAGTGATTACCGACGCTTCCGACCCGAATATTGCCCTGTTCACCGCGGCGTATGTTCAAGGAGTTGTCGCCACGGCACAGAAAATGCAAATGGAAGAAAACGCTTCCGGCAAATCGGTCGGTATTCAAATTGAAGCGGTGTCATGGTATAATCCCGAGCTCAAAAGCCGATACTTTATTTTGCCGAACTCGATTGCGATTATTATGACGCTTATCGGTATGCTTTTGACGGCGCTCGTGATTGCGCGCGAATGGGAACGCGGCACGATGGAATCGCTCTTAACCACCAAAGCGTCAAAACTGCAGATTATATTGGCAAAGTATATATCCTATTATTGCTTGGCGATTCTTTCCGCCATCTTTTGCACATTTTTGAGCGTTGTGGTGTTTGATGTGCCGTTTCGCGGTTCTTTGACGATATATTTCATCACATCGAGCTTGTTTTTATTTGTATCCATCGGTATGGGGTGCTTGATTTCCACCTTGACGCGTAATCAATTTTTGGCGTCGGTGGCAACGGCGATGTTCGGCTTTTTGCCGGCGGTTATTCTTTCGGGCGGGTTGTTTGAGATTTCTTCGATGCCGCATATTATTCAAATTCTGACCAATATCATACCGGCAACGCATTTTGTGCCGATTATCAAAAACTTATTTATGGCAGGCAATATTTGGCCGATTATTTTCAGCGAAAGCTTGAATTTGCTGATTTTCGGACTGCTGATGTTTGCCCTCTTATACCGCGTAACAAAAGAAAGGTTGGAATAATGATGATGTTGTCGGCAAAATTATCAGCCGTTTGGGCGTTGGTTGTTAAAGAGTTTCAGATGATTTGGTCTGACCCAAAAAACCGCGCCATGATTTTGTTGCCGCCGCTGTTGATGCTGACGATATTTGCATTTGCCGCCACTTTTGAAGTCAATAAAATCGCGATGGTGATTTATGATAAAGACCACTCGCCGGTATCGTACGCGCTGGTCGATAAAATTGCGCATACGCCGTATGTTAAGAATATTTATTTTGTGGATAATCCGCGTGATTTGCAACAAAAAATCGATACCGAAAAAGCATTTGTGGCGCTGACGATTCCCGATGATTTTGCGCAAAAAACATATTTGGGCGAGTCTCCGACGGTGCAACTTATTCTTGATGGGCGCAAATCCAATACGGCGCAGGTTGTCAGCGGCTATCTGACGCAGATTTTTGCAACATTTCAATACGAAATAAACGGCGTTGCCACGGCTCATTCTCCGATTACGCTTCGTGTGCGCAACTGGTTTAATCCGAATTTGAACTATCAATGGTATATCGTGATTTCGTTTATGGGCGTGCTGATTTCGGTAATGATGCTGGCGATTACGGCGCTTTCGGTGGCGCAGGAAAAAGAGCTCGGCACATTTGACCAAATCCTCGTATCGCCGCTCAAGCCGTTTCAAATCCTCATCGGCAAGACGATTCCGGCAATTACGGTTGCCTATATGGATTTCACGATTATGCTGATTGCCGGACACTTTATCTTTCATATTCCGGCGGAAAGCGGCTACTTTTTGATTTATGCCTGCATTTTTGTATTTTTGCTTTCTATTGCCGGTATCGGCCTGTTTATCTCGACCATCTGCAACACGCAACAACAGGCGATTTTCGGCGTGTTTGCGTTTTTGGCCCCGACCTTTTTGCTTTCCGGTTTTATTACGCCGATAGAAAATATGCCTTTAATCTTGCAAAAATTCAGCGTCATAAATCCCCTGACCTATTTCTTCCGGCTGGCGCGCGGTTTGTTTTTGAAAGATATTGATATGCTGACGATTTGGGCAAGCGTTTGGCCGCTTTTGATTATCAGCGTTTGCACGATGAGTTTTGCCGCGTGGTTTTTCAACAAGCGCATAAATTAAGAGGGATAGTCGTAAAAGACTACCCCTCCTCGATTAAAGCGGAATTTCGATAACCGGTATTACCCCGAAAGTGCGATATTGTATATGCCATCCGGTAACGGTAGCCGTATCGTAACTCTGCATCCAGGCATTGAAGTTGATACCGATGGTCGAACTCCAAATTGTGCCGTTGTATTCAAGCCCCAGACGTCGCCATGCTTTACCCACTTCTCCTTGCATAGAGAACTTTTTCAAATCGTGGAACGACGGCAAAAATGCCTCGCCCTTGCCGACTCCGAATCTGTCGTAATTGACGCAGAATTCGGCGGCGGGAAGTTCGATACCTTCTTTTGCGGCCTCCTCGAGAAGAATACGGGTTGCTTCACGTCCGTCCAAAATATCTTCCGTGCAAACAGCCAGACAGCCGAATGCAAACGGTAACATAATTTTGACCGGACACAAGCCGAGAGCAACATTTCGCTCTTCGTCAACATAAGCGATAACGGAACGCACATTAAAACGGTCGGTTTCGTCCAGCTTCATAACGTTACGACCGTCTGACAGGTTAAACATACCCGTCCGCAAAGAGTCCTTGGACTCGTTTAAAATGCTTTGCTTGTTCATAATAGTATCGTTTAGAGTTATAAAAATATGTAAATTACTGAGAATATCTTTTGAATATAACTTACTCTAAACATAAGTCAAGAGCGTAAATTAAAATATCGACCGAAAATAATCGGATTATATGCATAAAATAAAAAATCCTCTGAAAACAAACTGTTCCAGAGGATTCTTAAACTAAATAAGAATGGTGCCGCCTTTGCGGTTTTCGCCGATAAAACGACACGGCTCGGGCATATCTTTCGGAATCATTTCATGCCACCATGTCACATAATGGTCGAGATATTCGGAAGCGGTCAGATATTTCAACGACTTATCTTCCCACAAATCCGTTTCTATCCCGTAGGCCTGCAGTTTCATCAGCGCGTCGTTGGCCGCATCGCGATACTTGGCAATCTCGTCAAACATCTCCTTTTTGGGAAGCGAAATACGCACCAAATCGGTAGATATTTGCTTTGCCTTTTCGGTTGCCTGATACCACGTCTGATTCGGCTCTTGCTTGAGGCAGAAATACTTCTTACCGAGCTGAATACCCCAAAGTTGCTCTTTGCGGGACAAATCCAAGTCATAAGAAACTTTGAAAACGCCCTCGTCGAGATATACCAAAGGGTAACGCACGGTCTGCGGCTTCTGCGTATCAATGCGTCGGCTGACCAAACGAATATAGCCGTTTTTGATTCGTTTTGAAATCAACTCGGCTTGTCCGTTTGACATATCAACCACCGTTGCCTCATCACCGGCATCTTCTTTGCTCCAATACCATCCGGCATTCCACTTTTCTGCCGCAACCTTGTTTGACTTTAGAAATTCGATGATTTCATCAAACTCGGCTTTATGCGCAAAAGCCGTATCCAAATCGGCGGTATCGGGCATAGCACCGCGGCATACATCCGTGTAAGCCAGCGCCGTATTCCAATCGGCTCCCGGCTCGTGCGTCAGCTTGAACACCATATTGCCGATGGCAATACCCCACATCTTCATCTTCCATTGTAAGTCAACATAGGGCAACAGCGTCAAAAAGCCCGTGACGGGGTCACGATATGCGATTTTAAACGGCTCGCTAATCGGCCAGATAAATCTGGTGTGATTTTTAGTCTCCATAATTATAGGGATTTAGTTAATACATATGTGAATAATCTCAAAAAGTATATTCAGCATAGCATATTTATTGCAAATGTCAAATATTTTTGACAAAAAATAAGCGCCAAGCTTTTACACTTGACGCTTCTTTATGGTCAAGTCCGAATATTATTCGGCGTTTTCCGTTTCCGGCATACCTTCGAGTTCTTCGAGAGCCAACGCGGCATTGCCTTCTTCGGCATTGCGTTGTTTCATCTCCAAGATTTCTTTATCATTTTGCGCCGCAACTTTCTTGAGTGAACGCAAAACGCTACCGGTTCCGGCCGGAATCAAACGACCGACAATAACGTTTTCTTTCAAGCCGGTCAAGGCATCAACCTTGCCCTCAACTGCTGCTTCGGTTAAGACACGCGTAGTCTCTTGGAAGGATGCGGCTGAGATGAACGACTTGGTCTGCAAGCTTGCCTTGGTAATACCGAGCAAGACCGGGTCGGCAATAGCCGGCTCTCCGCCCTCGGCAATAACTTTGGCATTTTCGGCTTCAAACACATCGCGGTCAACCTGTTCGCCGGTCAGGAATGTGGTGCTGCCCGGATTGGTAATTTCAACCTTCTTCAGCATTTGCGAAACGATAACTTCAATGTGCTTATCGTTAATCGCCACACCTTGCAAGCGATACACGGCTTGAACTTCTTGCACCAAATATTCGGCCAGTTTTTCAACACCCATCACGCGCAAAATATCGTGCGGTGCCGGTGTGCCGTCAACGAGCAAATCGCCTTTCTTGACTTGGTCGCCGTCTTGAACAACCAAACGACGTCCCTTCGGAATCAAGTATTCAACCGCCGGCTTACCTTCTTCTTGCGGAATTACCGTAATGCGTTGTTTTGCCTTGTAGTCCTTACCGTATTCCACCATGCCGTCGATATCGGCAATAATTGCCGGGTCCTTCGGACGACGGGCTTCAAACAACTCGGCCACACGCGGCAAACCACCGGTAATATCTTTTGTTTTGGTGCTTTCCACCGGAATACGTGCAATCACATCACCGACCTTGATTTCATCGCCGTTGTCAACATTCAAAACGGCATTCGGCGACAGATAGTAACGAACTTCCTTATCCGTGCCCTCATACTTAATCGGCTTGTTTTTGGCATCTTTAAGCATAATGCTCGGCTTTAAGCTGGAATTTGCCGTCGGACCGGTCTGCCAATCAATAACCGTTTTCGAGCTGATACCGGTTGTTTCATCCATTGTTTCGGAATAAGAAACATTGAGTTTGAGGTCAACCAATTCGGCTTTACCGGCTTTTTCTGAAATAATCGGCATCATGAACGGGTCCCACTCGGCAACTTTTTGGCCTTTTTTCACTTCTGTTCCTTCTTTGACCAAAATCTTTGAGCCATACGGAACGTGGTGACGCGATTTTTCGCGGCCTTGTTCATCAACAATCACGATATCGCAGTTACGCGATAAAATAATCAAATGATCGTCGGAGTTTTCAACCGTATGCGTGTTTTCAAGCTTCAAAATACCGCCAAACGGCACTTCAATCGTCGATTGTTCTGCCGATTTAGAAGCGGCACCGCCGATGTGGAAGGTTCGAAGTGTTAATTGCGTACCCGGTTCACCGATGGATTGTGCGGCAATAACGCCGACAGCTTCACCGATGCTGACCGGATTACCGCGTGCCAAATCACGACCGTAACAAGCGGCGCAAACGCCGTGTTCGCTTTCGCAAGTCAAAACCGAACGGATTTTAACTTGTTCAACGCCGGCTTTTTCAACTTTTTCAACATCGCTTTCGTCAATCAGATGACCTTTTTCAACCAAAACTTCGCCGGTTTCCGGATGGATAATATCCTCTTGCGCCGTGCGGCCCAAAATGCGTTCGCCGATGGTGGCAATCACATTGCCGCCGTCAACTACCGGACGCACGATAATACCGCGCTCGGTGCCGCAGTCTGTTTCGGTAATCACAACATCTTGACCGACATCAACCAAACGACGTGTTAAGTAACCGGCGTTTGCCGTCTTCAACGCGGTATCGGCCAAACCTTTACGCGCACCGTGCGTGGAGTTAAAGTATTCCGACACGGTCAAGCCCTCTTTAAAGTTTGAGATAATCGGTTGTTCGATAATTTCGCCGGACGGCTTAGCCATCAAGCCGCGCATACCTGCCAACTGACGCATTTGTGCGGCACTACCGCGGGCGCCCGAATCAGCCATCATGTAGACGGAGTTCAACATATTGTTTTCATCCGGCTTAGAAATGTTTTTCATCATCTCATCAGCAACTTTATCTGTGCAAGATGCCCAAATATCGACGACTTTGTTGTATTTTTCGCCCTTGGTAATCAAACCGTTTTGATATTGTTGCTCAAACTCTTTCACTTGTGCCGAAGTATCGTCAATCAACTTCTGCTTTGCGGCCGGAACAATCAAATCGTCCTTACCGAACGAAATGCCGGACAAACAAGCATAACGATAACCCAAGCCCATAATCGCATCAGCCATGATACAAGTTTCCTTGCCGCCGCAAACACGATATACTTCGTCAATAATTTGCGAAATTTGCTTTTTCTTGACCAAGCGGTTCACGAGCGAGAACGGAACGCCCTCTTTCTTCGGTAAAATATCGGAAACGATAATACGTCCCGGAGTTGTTTCGACAATACCCGTGGTAAATTTACCATCATCGCCGACATATTTCATGCGGCATTTGATTTTTTCGTGCAAATCAACGGCTTTGGCATTCAATGCCAACATACATTCTTCCGGCGAAGAATAGATTTTATAATCATCCGGTTTCTTTTCCGTTTTGTTGATTTCATCAATACAATATGTCAGGTAGTAAATACCCAAGACCATATCTTGTGACTGCACGATAATCGGTTTACCCGAGGCCTGTGACA
>JAFYFJ010000060.1 GCA_017543835.1 Alphaproteobacteria bacterium
GCCGGAATTCCCGCCACTGTTTCCGCCGGAATTGCCTCCGGAGCTACCGCCACTGCCACCACCGGACTTACCGCCGCCGCTGCTATGGTGACCGCCGGAAGATACGGCTACGGCAACACCGGCACCTACGGCCACGACACCAAGTCCGATTAACGCCGCTTTGCCGTAATTGTTATGTGGTTTTTGTAACATACAGTTTGCATTGGGATTAGCGCCATAACGCGCCAACAGATTATAGGCGTTCCATTGTTTGTCATAATAGGCCTTACATAAAGCCGTTTGTCCGCTGCTATCCGGTGTATCAATTCCGCTACCTCTGCGCAAATACGACTCTATGGTGGCGACATCATTGTTTTTTGCCGCACTGTAGAGTTTGTCGCTCATACTGCCGAAAGCATAAGCATCTGCCTGATAAAAACTAACCAAACACAACGCCGTCAATAAATATCTGTATTTCATGCAAGTCCCCGCTTTTTATAAAAAACTACGGATAATGATACAATATTTTTCTCAATAATGCAAGCACAAAATATGGGGTAAAGGCGCAAAAAACAGGGCTCTCCGTTCAATTTCGGAAAGCCCCGTTTTTCTTGTTAATTTTCAGATGAATTATCTGACCTGTTCAACCACAGCGTCGGTAATATCCGTTCCGCCTTTTACAAGCATTTCCTTGGCAAACACAACATCCAAGCCCTCTTTTTCGGCAACGGAGTTAATCACATCGTTAATGCGCTTGTCGGCAGCTTGTAAGCCCGAAGCGTGAATTTTATCAAATGTATCTTTTTTAGCGTTGATTGTAGCCAATGCGCTTTCCGACAAGGCCTTTTTGGCTGCCGGGTCTTCTTCTGCCGTAATCTTTATATTTGCTTCGTCAGCCATCTTTTTCAGCTCATCCACCTGCGCCTGACGCTCAGCATTCAAAGCGGCAATATCTTTGGCCGAAAACACAACGCGACGAACATCGACCACCGCAAACTTCATCTTGTCGGCCGCAATTGCTTTATAAGTCACCAAAGAGCTGATAACCGAAGCGGCAACCGCTACCAAAACAACCAAACCATAATTTACTTTTCCGTTAGACATTTTGTTCTCCTTAATGTTAAAAATTTTTCTTTATGTTATCCGCTTTTTTCATATTTTCAAGTATTTTATACTACAAAACACACAAAAAAATAATTGACCGGCGGCAAAATCAGCGTATGCTTGAAACAACATTTATCACACGTTAGGGAAAACAATGTATCAGCCGCAAGAAATCGCCGTTTATATTCATTGGCCGTTTTGCAAAAGCAAATGTCCGTATTGCGATTTTTACAAAGAACTTGCGCACAACATCGACCAAGATGCCGTTGTTGCGGAATATATCGACGCTTTGCGCCGCTATCGGCAAATTCTGCCCGAGCGCACGGTTAAATCGATTTTTTTCGGCGGCGGAACACCGTCACTCATCACGCCGCAAAACGTGGCGAAAATCATTGATGAAATCGCACGGCTGTGGTCACTTAAAAACAAGGCAGAAATCAGTTTGGAAGCCAACCCGAATACGCATTATCAAACGATGTTTGCCGATTTGAAAAATGCCGGAATCAACCGCCTGTCGCTCGGCGTGCAGGCCCTAGACGAAGCGGATTTGCGTTTTTTGGGGCGCACGCATACGCTTGAAACGGCGCGGTGTTGTCTTAAAGAAATTGTTGAAGTTTTCGATAATCACTCGGCCGATTTGATTTATGCCCGCCCGCAACAACAGTATGCCGATTGGGAAAAGGAGCTGGCCGAAATTTGCGCTTACGGCTTGAAACACTTGTCGCTGTATCAGCTGACAATCGAAGAAAATACGGTGTTTGCGCGCAAAAATATTCAGCCGCTTGAAGAAAATGCCGCCGCTGAAATGTATGAACGAACGCGCGATTTTTTGGTGGCACGGAATTATGCTTTATACGAAGTTTCTAACTTTGCGCAAACCGGCTTTGAATCGGCACATAATCTGACTTATTGGCAAGGCGGCGATTACATCGGAATCGGCAAATCGGCGCACGGTCGATTTTGCTTGAACGGCACGCATTTTGCCGCCGAATATCCGTTTGAACATACACCGTTGACACCTCGAGAGCGTGCCGAAGAACTCGTGTTTATGGGGCTAAGGTTGGCAAGCGGAATCGACAAAGCGCGGTTTAAGCAGATTTGCGGTTTGAATTTAATGCAATTTATCAACATTTCAAAGTTGCAAGAGTTACAAGAAGCCGGTTTGACGGCAGAAACACCGACACATTTGTTTGCCACGCGTGCCGGATTTTTACTCTTGAATCAAATTGTGGCGGAATTGCTCATATAAAGCGAAACCCCGCGGTCAACTGAGTTGACGGCGGGGTTTTACTTAAAACATTAATACGTTATTTGGCAGATTTCTTCAGATGCTTCAGCCACGCCTTAAAGCCGAGAGTGATTGCGGTTACTACAAAGAAAATGTAGAACCCACCGGTCAGCAGGCCGAAACCGATTAAAGCCCTGAAAAACAGCTGCATAAACATATTCGACTCGCCGAGCGGGATGAGCAGAGCATAGAAAACAGCGAACAGAGGCACGATGAAAATCATCGGGAAGTTCAACACCGTCAGCACCTTGTGCCGAAACTCGAACAAACCGCCACGTTCGTCATTATTCCACGTCTTGCTGTCGAGCGCAACGCATACAGCCATGAACACACACATTGCCGCACCGGCGACAATAACCCAGTTGTAAATATCCATAAGCAAATGTTTTTTGAGGTGAATAATATGTAAATTCTTTCAAGATAGAATTCATATTACGCCATTTTCATTTTTTTGTCAAGTTAAAAAATCAAATGCGTCAATAATCCGCCGATAACGCCACAAACATACAGCAGAGCAACGATTTTGAGATTTTCTTTGAGCCGGCGATTAACGCGAAACAGCACCAAAAGCCCTACCCCGCCGCTGACCAGCGAGCCGCTCATCAGCGCACCGAGCGGAATAAATCCGTCCATATAAAGCTGCGTCAAAACCACCGAGGCCGAGCAATTCGGCACCAACCCGATGACCCCGCCGAGCAATTCCCCAACGAGCGGAATCTGCATATAATCGGTGGCGGCGGATATGTTGAGATATGCCATCAGATAATTCAGAATCAAGGTAAAAACAAAGATAAAAAGCGTAATCCGCACCGAATGATGAAGCGCCGGCTTAACCACCGAATCTTCGCATTGACAATTCTCGTTTTTGCACAATTCTTCAATATTGATTTGCGGCCGCGGACGATATTTGCGCCACACAAAATTAACCGCATAGCCGAACATAATGCCGCACAAGATTTTATACAGCACGATTTCGGTAATCAAAAGTGGCGGCACGGCGCCCGAAATCATAATCGGCAACATTTCGTCGGAAGTTGAAAGGAATATTGCCAACAACGTGCCGATACCGATAACGCGTGCGGCATAAAAATTGGCCGCCACCACCGAGAATCCGCACTGCGGTAACGCCCCGCACAGACTACCGACCAGCGGTCCGCTCCAACCGGCTTTTTTGATGATTTCCGCCGTTTTTTCCGACGTTTTATGCTCCATATATTCCAAGCACAAATAGGTCGCAAACAAAAACGGAAACAGCTTCAAATTGTCAATTATCGTATCAATTAAAATATCCATCGTTGCCTCAAGAATCTTGCAATTTTTCGCATTATAGCGACAAGTTTCGGATTGTCAAGCCGACGTTTTGTAACATTTATACTTATTAAATTATGCACACGCTGTAATAAAACTTGATTTTTCGGTATTGTGTGTTATAAATGCGCCATAAACATTTTTTGTTTACTGCAGTAATTGACGTAATATATTGTATTTTCAATATGTTGCGTTTATCTAAAACCAACTTATAAGGATATGTAAATGTCAGATGTAAAAATGAAAATGATGGACGCCAACGAGGCCTGCGCTTCGGTTGCGCACCGTATGAACGAAGTCTGCGTGATTTACCCGATTACGCCGTCTTCTCCGATGGGTGAATGGGCTGATGCGTGGTCTGCCGCCAAACAAAAGAATATTTGGGGCGTTTCTCCAACCATTCAGGAAATGCAATCCGAAGCCGGTGCTGCCGGTGCTTGCCACGGTTCGTTACAGGCCGGTGCACTCACCACAACCTTTACGGCTTCGCAGGGTTTGCTTTTGATGATTCCGAATATGTATAAAATCGCCGGCGAATTGACACCGTTTGCGATGCATGTTGCGGCGCGTTCTTTGGCTTATCACGCTTTGTCGATTTACGGCGACCACTCCGATGTTATGAGCTGCCGCCAAACCGGCTTTGCCATGCTCTGCTCCAACTCGGTGCAAGAAGCCCACGATATGGCGGCGATTGCGCAAACCTCTACCCTGCGTTCGCGCGTGCCGTTTATGCACTTCTTTGACGGTTTCCGCACTTCACACGAAATCAAGAAGATTAAGCTGCTTTCCGATGACGATTTGAGAGCGATGCTTGCCGACGTTAATTACAAATTCAACGCTGAGCACGCTCTGCGTCCGGAAATGCCGGTTATTCGCGGCACGGCACAAAATCCGGATGTGTTCTTCCAAGGTCGTGAAGCGGCAAATCCGTTTTATGAAAAGGTTGAAGACATTGTTCAAGAAGAAATGGATAAGTTTGCCAAGATTACCGGCCGTCAATATCATGTTGTTGATTATGTCGGTGCAGCAGATGCCGAAAACGTTGTCGTTGTAATGGGTTCGGGTGCCGAAACGGTTGAAGAAGCAATCGAATACCTCAATGCACACGGCGCAAAACTCGGCGTTTTGAAAGTTCATTTGTATCGCCCGTTCCCGACGGAATCTTTCTTGAAAGCTATGCCGAAAACGGCCAAAGTTGTTTCTGTTTTGGATAGAACAAAAGAATCCGGCTCGCTCGGCGAACCGCTTTATTTGGATGTGGTTACGGCTTTGTCGCAAGCATTCAGCAACGGCAAAATCGCCGCTCTGCCGAAAATTTACGGCGGTCGATACGGCTTGTCTTCTAAAGAATTTACACCGGCTATGGCAAAAGCCGTATTTGACAATGCGGTTGCCGCTAAACCGATTAACGGCTTTACGGTCGGTATTGAAGATGATTTGACACACAAATCTTTGGCTTATGACCCGTCGTTTGACGTTGAGCCGAATGATGTTGTTCGCGCCGTATTCTTCGGTTTAGGTGCGGACGGCACGGTCGGCGCCAACAAAAACTCGATTAAGATTATTGCCGAAGATGCCGGTAAATACGGTCAGGGTTATTTCGTGTATGACTCCCGCAAATCCGGCTCGATGACCACTTCGCACCTGCGTTTTTCGGATAATCCGATTCGCTCGGCTTATTTGATTAACAAGGCCGATTTTGTGGCTTGTCACCAATTCCAATTCATGCAGAAAGTTGACATTTTGCATATTGCCAAAGACGGTGCGACTTTCTTGTTGAACGCTCCGTATAAGCCAGACGAAGTTTGGGATAAATTGCCGATAGAAGTGCAAGAGCAAATCTTGGCTAAGCACCTCAAGTTCTACACCATTAATGCCGTTGATGTGGCGCGTGCAACCGGTATGGGCCAACGCATTAACACGGTTATGCAAACCTGTTTCTTCGCAATTTCAAACATTTTACCGAAAGACGAAGCGATTGCTCAAATCAAAGCGGCAATTAAGAAAACATATTCCAAGAAGGGCGATGCCGTTGTTCAAAAGAACTATGCGGCGGTTGATGCATCACTTGAACATATGTTTGAAGTGAAGTATCCGGACCACGTTACTTCTAAGTTCCATCGCTTAGCACCGGTTCCGGCCGATGCGCCGAAGTTTGTTCAGGGCCTGACCGCTAAGTTGATTGCCGACAAAGGCGACAGCATTACCACTTCGGAATTGCAAGAAGTTGTTGACGGCACATGGCCGACCGCAACCACGCAATATGAAAAGCGTTGCATTGCGACCGAAGTTCCGGTATGGGACCCGACCGCTTGTATTCAATGCGGTAAATGCTCGATTGTTTGCCCGCACGGCGTTATTCGTATGAAGGTGGCGGACGATGCCGAATTGGCAAAAGCTCCGGCAACTTTGAAGCATGCCGACTACAAAGGCAAAGAATTTGCCGGCAAACAATTCATTTTGCAAATTTCTCCGGAAGACTGCACCGGCTGCGGCGTATGCGTTACCGCTTGTCCGGCAAAGAACAAGGAAAATCCGGAATTGCACGCCATCAATATGGACCATATCGAGAATCATCTCGACACCGAAAAGGCCAACTGGAAGTTCTTTGAAACTCTGCCGTATGTTAAACGCACCGATGTCGTCAAGAATATGCCGAAGACCACTCAACTGATTCAACCGTTGTTTGAATATTCGGGTGCTTGCGCCGGCTGCGGTGAAACACCTTATATCAAGCTCTTGACGCAATTGTTCGGTGACCGTATGGTTGTTGCCAATGCAACCGGCTGCACCTCGATTTATTCGGGTAACTTGCCGACCACACCGTATTGCAAAGACGAAAAAGGTCACGGTCCGGCTTGGTCAAACTCGTTGTTTGAAGACAATGCCGAATTCGGTTTGGGTATGCGTATTTCCATCGACCACGGCATTGAAACCGCAACATCTTTGCTTGAAAGCATGAAAGATAAAGTGGGCGATATTGCCGATAAAATCTTGGCAAATCCGCAGTCCAACGATATCGAAATCGACGCACAACGCGACAATGTTGCTGCTCTGCGTGCCAAATTGGCAACAATTAACAGCGACGAAGCCAAGCACTTGAGCGAAATTGCCGACTACCTGATTAAGAAGTCCGTATGGATTATCGGCGGCGACGGCTGGGCATACGATATCGGCTTCGGCGGCGTTGACCACGCTATTGCCAGCGGCCGCAACATCAACATTTTGGTGGTTGATACCGGCGTATATTCCAACACCGGCGGTCAACAGTCCAAGGCAACCCCGCTCGGCGCTTCCGCGAAGTTCGCGACAGCCGGTAAGGAATTGCCGAAGAAAGATTTGGGCATGATTGCCATGTCTTACGGCAATGTTTATGTGGCACAAGTGGCTATGGGCGCCAACGATATGCAAGTGATTAAGGCAATGAATGAGGCCGAAGCATATAACGGTCCGTCCATCATTATTGCTTACTGCCCGTGCATTAACCAAGGTCTGAATATGGCTGACGGTTTGAGCCACCAAAAGAACGCGGTTGAAACGGGTTCGTGGCCGATTTATCGTTATAATCCGGAAAATATGAAGCAAGGTTTGGCGCCGTTGACGCTTGATTCTAAAGCGCCGAGCAAGCCGCTGTCCGAATTTATGGCAAGCGAAACACGTTTCCAAGTTGTCAACAAGGCCAACCCGGAGCGCTATGAAATGTTGCTCGGCAAGGCCCAAGCCAATGCGGATGAAAAGCGTGCTTTGTTAGAGCACTTGGCTCAATACAAGTAAGAAAAACGCGAATAACGCATTTTCTGCTTATGAGAATTAACGGGGAAGATTTATTTTCTTCCCCGTTTTTCTATCTGCCGCGTTCTGTGTTTATTTATGCACCCAAACAAAAAAAGCGTTTATCTCACCGGATAAACGCTTTTTTGTTTGTTGTTCAGAATTTGTAGCGAAACGTTATACCGAAGCTCCAACTTTCATCCTTCCAGTAATTTTCATAAGCAATCTTATCGCTTACAAAGGAAGTCAATTCATCTCCATTCGGATTAACCGACCTGATGAATCGAGCGAAAATCAGCATTTCGGCATTATTAACGGCGGTATGCAGTAAATTACTGCGTAACCAGAGCTGTGCGCCATACTGCCAACACCATTCGGTGTATGGGGTAGCCAAATCATCGGCATCATCTTCTTCATACACCAGCAGATATGTATCACCTGCCGATTTGCCGTAGCCACCGAGGACATCAAAGCCTATCCCCATAGGATGACCGTTTCCGGTTTCAATACCGCTTTTCAGCAAGAAATTGCAGGTAGTGCCATACTTTTCCTGCCGGCTAAAAGACGCAACCAGACCGACGTTATAGGCAAATCCCATCCGATTAAGCCGTAGCTGACCGTCTTCCTCACGTCCGGGGACGAAAATCAAGCTATACCCGAAGTTTAGACCTAAAGCCAACGGTGAATCGAGCTGGTCTTCATCAACTTCCTTACCATTCGAAGTGTAATCGGGCTGGTCAGGGTCTTTGTCGGTAGAAACTGTCGGGCTAATGTCGAGTGTCTGATAAATATGATGCCGCCGTGCAAATTTGCTTTTGCCGCGAATCGGCTTGTAGATATTCTCGGGCATCTCCAACAGAGCGTTGGCCGCCGAGTCGCGCATTGTCAATTCCTTCAGCTGTGCAATCAACGCGCTGACTTCAGATAACTCTGCGCCTGTTTGCGCTTGCTCCTGCTGCTGATACGCCGGCGTATGCTTCCGTACGGGCTTAACCGGTGTTGCAGGAGTCGGTTCTGACAAAGCAACAGATGAATCCACTACTACCTCATTCTCGTTCTCATTTTCGTTCTGTGCGGCTGAGCCGAGACAGAACATCGCACATAGTGCGACAAATAATACCTTTTTCATATATATATAATATTGATTTTGTCTAAGTATAGACTATTTTTTTTAATGTTGCAAGCATTTTTTGCCGGTGCGGCGCAAAAAAATAAGGAGCGATTCAAAATCGCCCCTCGTCTGTTATCATTTTAAGCCCGATTATTCATCCAAAACACGCGGGCGGATAAGTTGCACGCGGCTGACAATTTCGGAAGTCAAATCAATCACCATAGGCGTGCTTGCGGCTATGGTCCGTCTGTCAAACACAACCGATGCGCCGTTTTCTTGCGCCAGCTCGGTGACCTTGTCATTGATTTCGTCGGTAATGTTTTGCAAAGTTCTGCTGTATTCATTAACCATCGTATCTCTTTTGAGTTTCAAAGATTTCAAATAAACATCCGAAAAATCGTCTTTGACTTTGGAGTTTTTCAACGCGGATATTTTATCCTGCGCCGTTGCGACTTCATTGTTCAGAATGCTGATTTTGGCTTCAAACTCACGATTAAGTTCATCCAAGTTCACGCCGCGCAAAATTTCTTCTAAGTCATAAACATAAACGTGTTGCAATTTTCCCAGTTTATCCTGCATATTTTTGATTTGAAATTGCTGAAAACCGATAACGCCGCAACAAATCAGCATAAACAGCACTTTCCCAAAACCGCTTGCTTTTTTGCCTTCTTTTGCCGGCGCCGGCTTTTTCGGCTGTTTTTCTTCCGTTATCTTGGGACTTTCGGTAATACCGCCCAATAAAGTCTTTTTTTGCGCTTCAAACTCTTCTTGAGTTATAATGCCCTTTTCTTTCATCGCGCCCAATTTTTCCAAAGTTTCCATATCCATCTTATCTTCTCCGCTCGATTTTATGCCTTTATTCTTTGGCTAAAATCGGAATTTATTCTCCTCAAAAAGAAATCAAGTTTATGCGTCTTTCAACTGCATAAACTTGATTTCGTGTCGTTATATTACCAAGAATACGTCACACCCATACGGTAGCTCGCATCCTCTTTGCCCCAAGCCAAACCGGCGTTGAGCATCAAGTTATCGGTAATGTTGTGGAAGCCACCGACTGCAACCGCACCGTTGCCCTTATACATACCGGTACCGATGGAGAGCGATGTGTTGCCTTGAGCACGCGGGTTCGGGACCAAAGCCGACATAGCGGCCATTGAAGCCATACCGGAGCGGAACTCAGATTGCAACTTCTTATACTTATCAGCCAAGTTACCAACCGCATAATCTAACTTATACATATTGGTATCTAACTGCATAATCGCATCGGTTACATTCGTCGTTTCGGCAACATAGATACCCTTGCTCAATTGAGACACATCGCCGACGCTGTTGTTAATCGCCGCAATGTTGGCGTTAACCGAGTTCTTGGCACTCACGCCGTTGATGAGGTTCTTGCCCAAGTCATCAGCCGTGCCGATATTCGAAGCAATCTGGCTGAGGGTAACCGCAACGTCTTTGCCTTGAATAGCACTTTCGTTGTAGTTTATCTTCATCGTATTGCTGATGCTCTGACGATCGCCGATTGCTCTATCCAAAGCGCTCAAGTGCGATTCAACCGTTGCATTAGACGAAGAACTCAGGTTGCCCTTATACTTGCCGGCATCTTTCAGCTTGTCGGACAAGCCGCGAACCGTTCCGAGTGTTGCATCGATGTTGTTCAATGCCGCGACAACCGTTGTCGGTAACTTGCCGTTCTTATCCGACAGATTTCTGTTATCACCGTGCAATTTGTTCAAATCGCCGACTGTGCTGTTCAGAGCAGCAATATTTTGGTTAACGGTATTTTCGGAGCTTACGCCGTTATTAGCCGCAACTTCAGTGCGTTTCGTAATCGTGTCTAAAGCTTCGCCCTTGCCGATATTACCCATAATATTCTGCAATGCATCAGTCACTCTTTCAACCGTTAAATCGCCGTAGTTCGGTTTAGTGGTCGGAACAGTGAGGTCTGCACTCCACTTGCCCGTATCCTCATCAAATTCACCGCCTAATGCATCTTTAACATTGTCGGAGAGACCTTCGATTCCGCTGACAACTTCATCAAGTCTGTCGATTGAATTGTTCAAAGCGGACAA
>JAFYFJ010000061.1 GCA_017543835.1 Alphaproteobacteria bacterium
CTTACTGCGTATAAAGCACATTCTTCGACTTTTTTATGTACCTTTGTTGTACACTGCGAGAAAAGGGGAACTTCGTATAAAGCACATTCTCCGACTTTTATACATTCTGCGATGCCTTTGTTCACACCGCGCGAAAAGGTTTACTGCGTATTTATCTCATTCTCCGGATTTTTATACATTCTGCGATGCCTTTGTTCACACCGCGCGAAAAGGAGAACTGCGTATAAAGCACATTCTCTATATATTCTATTTCAGCGAACGGAGACCTTTGGCTTCTAGATAGCGAACCATTTTTTCAGCCAATGTATATTGTGGCGAATCGGTGCCGTAACGTGCACCGATGTCTTCAAGTCGTGTGGCATAAGAAACCTGTTCGCCGTAAGCATTGACCTGCATATCCGCCGCATTAAGCAAATCCAATGCCTCAGAACTGTATTCGGTATTCGGAACACCGTGCCAATAAACTTCTTGCCAATATTTATAACCTTGTTCCTTAAGCAAATTCCCGCCGAAAAAATTATGCTCTTTCGGTTGTTCTAAATAGCCGATGTCGTGCAACAGCCCGAGCAAAAACATTTCTTTTTCTTTGCCTTTCGGGGAAATTTTTGCCATCAACTCGGCGACTCCGCGGATGTGCTTATATCTGTTATCGTCAATCATTTTTTCTTCCTTATTAAAAAAGGGAGAATTATGCCAATTCCCCCTTTAAGATTTTTGTATCGGAAAAGATTATTCCGCAGCCATTTGGCAGCAGCACGGCTCTTCCAAGCTCAAATGCATAACCGCTTTTTCTTCTTCAAAACACTTACGAGAATAGTATTCGGATTTTTTGCCTTTGTTGAATTCGGAAACCGGGCGATGATATCCCATCACACGCGTCCAAATTTCGCACGGTTGGCGTTCTGCGTCGGTTAATGCAATGTCTTCAAATTTTACTGTGTTTGTCATTTATATTCTCCTAAGTGTTTTGTTAAAGTGTTCTATTGTTCTTGTGGCTTTAAGCAACGTTACTTGCTTTATAAGCCTTTAATTTTGCTGCCTTTTTCTCTTCGTCGCATTTCGGGCAGAATTTGTGCTCGCCGGCCAAATAGCCGTGTTTCGGACAAATCGAGAAAGTCGGCGTTATAGTAATATACGGCAGGCGGTAATTGGTCAGAACCTTTTTAATCAGTTCGCCGCATACTTTTGCCGAAGAAATTCTTTGGCTCATATAGAGGTGCAACACGGTGCCGCCGGTGTATTTCGATTGCAGAGTTGCTTGCAAATCGAGTGCTTCAAACGGGTCATCCGTATAGCCCACCGGCAATTGCGAAGAATTGGTGTAATACGGATTTTCTTCGGTGCCGGCTTGAATGATGCCAGGGAAACGTTTTTTATCTTCACGCGCAAAGCGATAGGTCGCGCTCTCGGCCGGTGTTGCCTCAAGGTTATACATGTGGCCTGTTTCTTCTTGAATTTTAATCAACTTGGCGCGGATATAATCCAAGAATTTTTCGGCAAAGGCCTTGCCCCACTCATCAGCAATATGATGTTCGCCGTTGGTGTAGTTGCAAATCATTTCGTTGATGCCGTTGACACCGATGGTCGAGAAGTGGTTACGACGCGTGCCGAGTTAGCGCTTGGTATAAGGATACAAGCCGTTATCAATCAGGCGTTGAATGGTTTTGCGCTTAATTTCAAGCGAGGTGCGTGCAATATTCAAAAGCTCGTCAACGCGTCCGAATAAACCGGCTTCGTTACCTTTGTAAACATAACCCAAGCGAGCGCAGTTAAAGGTTACAACGCCGATGGAACCGGTTTGTTCGGCCGAACCGAACAGGCCGTTACCGCGGGCTAAAAGTTCACGCAAGTCAAGTTGCAAGCGGCAGCACATCGAGCGAATCTGTCCCGGCTTCAAAACGGAGTTAATAAAGTTTTGGAAGTAAGGCATACCGTATTTTGCCGTCATTTCAAACAACAACTGCGATTTTTCATCATCCCACGGGAAGTCCGGCGTCATATTATAAGTCGGAATCGGGAAGGTGAACGGACGGTCCATCACATCGCCTTCCATCATAACCTCGATATAAGCGCGGTTAATCATATCCATTTCTTTTTGCAAATCACCGTAAGTGAACGGCATTTCTTCCTGACCTTCGATAATCGGCATAAAGTTTTCGTCGTGTCCGGCAATATGACCGCCGATATACGGATGTTGGTCGCGTAAATCTTCCGGGCAGACCCAGTCAAACGTAAAGTTGGTGAACGGTGTTTGCGAACCCCAACGGGACGGCACGTTCAGGTTATAAACCAGCTCTTGCATACATTGTTTAACTTCGTTATACGACAAGTTGTCTTTGCGAATATACGGTGCCAAATAAGTATCTACCGAAGAAAATGCCTGTGCGCCGGCCCACTCGTTTTGCAATGTGCCCATAAAATTGACCATTTGACCGGTAGCGGCAGAAAGGTGCTTCGGCGGATTCGCTTCAGCTTTGCCGCGCACACCGTTAAAGCCCTCTTTGAGCAAGTTTTTCAAAGACCAACCGGCGCAATATGCGGCAAGCATATCCAAATCGTGAATGTGAATATCGCCGTTGCGATGCGCTTCACCGACTTCTGCCGGATAAACGTGGCTCAACCAATAGTTTGCCGTCACTTTGCCGGAAACATTCAAAATCAAACCGCCGTTGGAATAGCCCTGATTCGCATTGGCATTAACGCGCCAGTCAAGTTTTTCCAAATATTCGTTAATTGAGCTTTCAACATCAACCATAACCTTGTGGTCGGTGCGGGCGCGAGTGCGTTGGTCACGATATAAAATATACGCTTTGGCGGTGGCGGTATAGTTTGAAGAAATCAGTGCCTGTTCGACAATATCTTGGATTTGTTCAATGCTCGGCACGGATTCGGCAAACTTGTAGTTGGCAACCTTCATAACCTGTGCGGTCAAGAGCCAAGCATCTGCTTCGCCGAATTCGCCGGTTGAGGTGCCGGCTTTTAAAATTGCGTTATAAATCTTGCTGCCGTCAAAATCAGCAAGCGTGCCGTCACGTTTTGTGACGTGTTTAATATTTGTGTGTATATTATTCGTGTTCATTTGGTGCACTTCGGCCATTTTTTCTTTCTCCCGTATTCTGTTCGTTAACTTTCATGAGACTACTATATATAGTTTAATTAAAAGTTAAATAACAATATATTGTATGTTCTTTGGATTTTTTCGTGCAATATTGCACCGCATTTTTCATAAATGTGATTTTGCAAAAAATAATTTTTCGGCTCAAGAATTTTTTTTGCATAAAATGCGCGTCAACCGCGAAAATTTCATTTAAATGACTATAAAATCGTCATAATTTTTTTTTATAAAACTTATGCACAAGTGGATAAAGTTATTAACGGGCACGCAGGGCAACCGGCGATATTTCTTATATGATACAACATACAGTTATTCATAACAGCTTGCATTTGCTTTTCTTTTATGCTGTCGCAAAGGATAAAAAGACGATTTTATTCTTATATTTTACCGAGAAAATGTTTTTTTTCTTAAATATGCGATTCTGAATCGATACCGAATAAAAAAGAATCCGCTTCTTAAAAAACGGATTCTTTTTCACTTAATAATATAAAGGAGGTTTTTTAGTAACTCGGTGCCGGCGGCATCAAAACCTGAACATCGTCCAATACCTGGTCGGTGCATTGATTGCCGTGGCATTTTTTCATAACGGTGGCGCTGCGTTTTCTATCCAAACCGCGCACGTTCATCGACGGAACATACGATTCGGTTACGGTCAACGTAAAGGTTATGAAGGCAATATTGTTTTCCATATCCATAGCATAAACCTTAATCGGATAGACGCCGCCGTTCCCCGGCATCGCCAAACCGTTAAAGGTCAGAGCCGAGTTGTTGTATTTCAGCCATTGCGGCAGCGGCATATTGTCTTGCAAAGTTGCTTTGGTTTGGATACGGGTTCCTTTTTCCCAACCCATTTGCGAGAAGACATCGTCAGGAATCTTGATTTCGATTCGTTCGCCGACGCTATATTTGGCATTCGGTATCACGGCATTATCCAAAGTTACTTCTACCGGCGGACGATGCTGCGGAATATCCATATCCATACCGTCGGAATTAACAGTCCAGTCGCCTTCGCGCCATTGTTCCATAATATTGCGCAACATCAAAGCGATTTGCGACGGTTCGGAATTGATGGCTTCTTGCGAAATGGCATCCATACCGATGGTGGAATAGAGCGCACCGAGCGAATCCTGCAAATCGACATAAGCCATCGAGGCCTTGGTTTCGTCAGACAAAGCGCGTGCCGCTTCGAGCAAACTCTTTTCGGCGTGGCTGCCGTTGGCCGAGGTAATATCTTCGGCAATGTTTTCGGATGTGCCGGCAATTTCCATAGCAATTTGGAAGTCTTCCATTGACGACATATAACGCGCCCAACCGATATACACTTGGTTCAAAATAAGCGAAGTCATACGTTGACGGCGCAATTCTTCTAAGGTTAAGCCGTTGTTCGGGTTATTTTCATACACCGACATCGTGACTTCTTTGGCTTGGTTGCACCACTCTTTATTATATGCATTCGGGTCGCTGGCATAGTTGATGCCTTGATTATCGCGGAAGTTGGCAATAATAAAGTGCAAGTTATCCGGCGTTGCCATCAAATCGTGAACACGCATTTCCGGACGGTTGGTCAAAGCCAACCATTCGAGTTTTGCCAAATCGGACTTGATTTCCGGCAGAGCGAAGTTGCCGTATTCTTTGCCGGCGAGCGAAAATTGTGTTTGCGGATGGAGACCCATAAGCGATGCCAAACGGTCGTGAGCGGTTTCCAAATCGCGCTTGAGCGCCGAAAGTTTTTTAACCGCTTCCATATATTTACGTTTTCTGACCAGTTCTTCGGTCGGCGGATTTTGCCCGTCAACCGCCATTTCTTTGGCGCGTGCGTTCATCTCATCAACATCTAAAGTGATGTGTTCGATGGTATCATCCAAAACCGGTAAAAGCCGTTGTGCCGTCAGAGTTTTCCAATACAAAACGCGGGCTTCTTGCAAAATGTTCTGGGCTACTTTGCGGCTTTCTTCCGCGGCAATACCCGCCTGTAACGCCGGATCGGTGTTCATAACATAAGTCGTGGAAAGGTCCAAAAGGTTCCAAGCCACTTTCAAATCCGGACTGGTATCGGAATAATTGGTGTTGATGTAACCGGCATTCGAAACGATTTCCGGCAGTGCCGAAAACCCGCTCTGTCCGGCTTTGACCAAGTTTTCCTGATAACGAACCAGACGAGCCGTATAATTGTATTTGAGCGCCAACGCCATAACCATATACATATCGAGCGGTTTATCGAATTTGGTCGGCGACTTGGCATACATATTTTGCATATCCGTATCGTAGCGGATTGTGCTGTTCCAATCATCAGCATAAGCCGGATTAGGACCGGAAGCGGCATCCGACTGAACTTCAACCGCTTGCACTTCTGCCGGTTGAACGTATTGCTGAATATATTGTGCCTGCTGTTCCTGATAATATTTCTGCTGATTTCGGGCGCAGGAAATTACGCATAATGCGCAACTTATCAAACATAGCAACTTTTTCATTTTCTGTCCTTTACTTATAAAATCTCTGACGCTATAATAATCGGTAAAAATTAACATTTTGTTACACTTTTTTTATTAATATACATCATAAATGTAAAACAGAGGTTAAAATTTGTTATGGTTTCGATATTAGGCACATTATTCAAATACAAAGAAAAAGAATCGCCGGATAATTTGGGCTATTTTCCCGAGCGTGTGCACGTTGAGGCGTTTCCGGAACGACGTTATTTATGGACGGCGCGGTTTTTGGTGATTGTGACGTGTTTGAGTATTTGTTTTAATATGATGCTCTCGAGTATCATTTACATTATTTTGCCGAGTTATCACGTTCAGCCCGAACTTTTTGTGATTAATCACGACCTTAACAAAATGGAACTTTTTGAACGCGACGAAGTGCCTTATTATGCGAGCGAGCTGATTGCCGAACAATATCTGCGCGATTACATTATGTTGCGTTATACCATTACCGAAGATTATGCCGAGCTTAAAGAGCGGTGGAGCAAAAACTCTATTTTGTATTGGTATTCGACGGATTCGGTGTTCAGAGATTTTCAAGAAAAAGATGTTAAAACGGCAGACGAGCAATTTAAGCGACTCGGTTTGCAACGTTATGTCGAAATTATGTGGACCAAACACCTTTCGCTTTCGATGTGGATGGTTGAGTTCAAAACATACGATATTACGCGTGACGAACCGCAACCGAAGGTCGATTTGTG
The DNA here is from genome assembly GCA_017543835.1 of Alphaproteobacteria bacterium. GTDB lineage: Bacteria > Pseudomonadota > Alphaproteobacteria > RF32 > CAG-239 > RUG410. The sequence goes on from JAFYFJ010000061.1 coordinate 6,303, forward strand.
GCGTGCCACGGTGCGTATCGGCTACGACCCTCGTATGAAATTTAATCGGCCGGAAGACCGAATCTTAAACCCGTTCGGGTTCTTGATTTACAGCTATACGCTTTCGTATTTGGGCGATGCGCACGGCGGCGAAACCGAAGTGAAAAGCAATTTAAAGTATAATATGATGATGTATTAAGCTTTTGCGGCGGCACATTATTCGAATAAACGGCGAAAAAAAACCGTTAATAACTTGAAATTTTAGTTTTTTCTCTTGCAAAACAGGTATAAAAATACCTACATAACTATGTGTTAAAAACAATAGGGAGAATAAAATGTTTATAAACGATGCTTTTGCGGCGGTAACGCCCGCTGCAGAAACGGGAACTTTGGGCGGAACTTTGGTCCAGTTGGCGCTGATTCTGCTGATTTTCTACTTTTTCTTGATTCGGCCGCAACAAAAGAAAATGCGCGAGCATGCGGCAATGGTCGAGGCGTTGAAGGTCGGCGATAAGGTGATGCTCGGTAGCGGTATCTATGGCAAAATCTCCGCCATCAAAGAAGATAAGCTGATTTTGGAAATTGCAAACGGGGTTGAAATAACCGTTGACCGTATGACCGTCGGAATGGTTGTTTCCGATGAGAAAAAAACGGCAGACAATGCCAAAAATAAACATAATGAAGTCAAAAACAAAAAAGGAAAATAAAATGTATAAATTATCACTTAATCGAATTTTGATAATTATCGCAATTTGTTTGGTCGGTATTTTCTTTGCCGTGCCGAACTTTGTGCCGGATAAAACAAAGTTGCCGAAGTGGTGGCAACCGGTTAATCTCGGCTTGGATTTGCAAGGCGGCTCAAGCTTGCTGTTGCAGGTTAAAATGGATGATGTTTTGCGCGACAAGATGTCCACTTTGGAAGATTCCGTGCGTCAGTCGTTGCGTGAGCGCAGAATGCGCTATCAGGACTTAAAGTCGAGCAAAGACGGCGTTGTGGTTAAAATTGCCGATTTTAATGCGCGCGACAAGGCCAAAGAGGCGTTTCGTAAGCTTGATGAGGGCTTGGTTGTGACCGAAGACGAAAACGGCGAGGGTATTTTGACCATCAACTATAACGAACAGGCAATGGCAATGCTGAAAAACCGCGTTATTGACCAGTCCATCAGCATCGTGCGCCGCCGTATCGATGAACTCGGCACCAAAGAGCCGATTATTCAAGGACAGGGCTCTGACCGTATCTTAGTGCAGTTGCCGGGTGTGCAAAATCCGGAAAGCGTGAAGATTCTGCTTGGCAAAACCGCAAAAATGGACTTCCATTTGGTTGATGAAACGACTAATGTTATGCAGGCCAAACGCGGCAAAATCGCTAAGACATCGCGTCTTATCAACGGTTCGGAAGGTGAACAATATGTGATTATCAGAAAGCCGGTTGTGGGCGGCGAAAATCTGACAGATGCGCGTGTGGCGTTTGAAAACGGTCAGCCGGTTGTCAGCTTCCGCTTCAACACCATCGGCGGTCGTAAATTTGCCGAAGTGACGAGCAATCACGTCGGCGAGCGTTTGGCGATTGTGCTGGATAACGAAGTGATTTCGGCGCCGAACATCAATTCGCCGATTACGGGCGGTAGCGGTATTATTACCGGCAACTTTACCACCAAGAGTGCCAACGATTTGGCTTTACTTTTGCGCTCCGGTGCTTTGCCGGCGCCGCTTGAAGTGATGGAAGAAAGAACCGTCGGCGCGGGCTTGGGGGCTGACTCGATTAAGGCCGGTGTGACCGCTTCCATTGTCGGCTTTGCTTTGGTTATTATCTTTATGATTTTAGCTTACAGCTTGTTCGGCCTGATGGTAGATATCACGTTGTTTTTAAATGTGGCGATTATGCTCGGCATTATGAGCTTTATCGGCACCACGCTGACTTTGCCGGGTATTGCCGGTATTATCTTGACCATCGGTATGGCGGTTGATGCAAACATTTTGATTTTTGAGCGCATCAGAGAAGAAGTAAATCACGGCCGCTCTATTCGTGATGCCATTACGGTCGGCTTTACCGAGGCCTATCGCACCATTGTCGACTCGAACTTAACGACATTGGCGGCTGCGGCTGTTTTGTTCTACTTCGGCAGCGGTCCGGTGCGCGGATTTGCCGTTACATTGACCATCGGTATTATTACCTCGATGTTCACTTCCGTAACGGTCAGCCGTTTGATGGTTGAAGCATGGCTCGCCAAATTTAAACCGACAAAGTTACCATTATAAGATAAAGGAATAAAAAGATGAAAATATTTAGTTGGATTATGAAAGATACAACCATTGACTTTTTGAAGTGGCGCAAAGTCGGTTATGCAATTTCGCTGATTTTGATTGCCGCGTCAATTGCCAGCATTACGCTCAAGGGCTTTAACTACGGCATTGACTTTTCAGGCGGTGTGGCGATGGATGTGCGTGCCAAAAGCGGAGTGGCCAATGTGGAAAAAGTGCGTGCAGACCTTGCGACCTTGAACCTTGACGAGTTGAATATTCAGTCAGTGGGTAAAGAAGGTGACCAACTCTTAATCAGAGCGCAGGCAAACAATGCCGACGAAGAAAGTCAACGTATTGCCGTGCATCAAATTCAAGAGATTTTGGGGTCGGATTATACTTTTGAAAGCGTTGAGTCGGTCGGTCCGCAAGTCGGTGACGAGTTGAAACTCTCCGGCGTGTTGGCATCGATTTTTGCGTGCGTAGCCATCAGTTTGTATGTATGGTTCCGCTTTGAATGGCGCTTTGCGGTGGGGGCATTGCTCGGCTTGTTCCACGATGTGTTTGTCGTTGTCGGTATGCTATCCATCTTCCATTTGGATTTCAGCTTGACGACCATTGCCGCTATTCTGACGCTTGCCGGTTATTCGGTCAACGATACGGTGGTGACCTACGACCGTATCCGCGAAAACTTGCAGAAGTTTAAGAAAATGCCGCAATACGACTTGCTCAACAAGAGTATTAACGACATTTTCTCCCGCACGATTTTGACCAGTGTTACGACCTTGCTGGCATCGGTGGCGCTGTTGATTTTCGGCGGTTCGGCGCTTTACAGCTTTGCATTTGTGATTACGCTCGGCGTGATTATCGGCACATATTCTTCGATTTTTGTGTCGGTGCCGATTTTGAACTGGTTCGATTTGCGTAAAGCCGCACAGGAAGAAGAGAACGTTAATCCGTTCGGAAATGTTCAATAATCCGTGTTGCAATTGAAACAGAAATGCCGCAGGCAAAAGCTTGCGGCATTTTTGTGATGCGGACGGGGAAGGGCAAACGCGATAAATGTGCGGATTATTAAAAAAGTGCTTGATTTATAAAATGAAATAGTTTATAAGCATTTCAGTTTGTTAGGGGTATAGCTCAGTTGGTAGAGCATCGGTCTCCAAAACCGAGTGTCGAGGGTTCGAATCCTTCTGCCCCTGCCAATAAAAGAACACCCCTCGCGGGTGTTTTTTTATTAGCAAACGGACAGAGGATACGAACCCGGTAAGAGGACTCAAGCGAAAGAAATTATTTGATTTAATTTTTTGTTCATGTTAAATTTACCGGTGTAATTTCTGTAAATACTGATTTATTTTTAACTCGGAAGAGGTTGGGTTATGAATATTTATCTTCTTATCTTTATAATGATATGTGTTATGCTCACTCCGGTCATACATGATATTTGGCATGAGATACGAACAGGACAATTACCGAGAAAACTTTGGCAGAAATCCTCTGAAGAAAAAAAAAAACAGATGTCTATAGCATCCGCTCGTGTAGATGACAGATTAAAACAAGCACAGAAAAGCAGACCAACAGAAACGATAGACGACATTCTGGCTAGATATACCAAAAAATATATAGACCATGGTATGAATATTAATGAAAAAGACCAAC
>JAFYFJ010000062.1 GCA_017543835.1 Alphaproteobacteria bacterium
CACGACGGAAGCGGTTATCAAAAATGCCCACATTAAAGATGCCGCGATTGATATGGATGCCGAAAGCGACATAGATACCTTAGATGTTTCCGTCGGTGTTGCCGGTGCCAAGAACGCGGGCGGTGTCGGTATTGCCATTAAAAACGATTACAGCAACAAGGTTAAATCATATATTGACAAGGCGGTTATCAATACGGCACGCAATATCTTTATTGATGCGAACTCGGTTATTGATACGGTTAACTGGTTGGTAGGTATCGGCGTTGCCGGTCAGGGTGCGGGTGTTGTCGTTAATGTTCTGCTCAATGATGTTCATTCGGAACTGGAAGCCGGCATTAAAAATTCCACCATAGAAAAATCCGGTGCCATCACCATCAATACCAACAAAGACAAGAAGGATAAAATAGTCAACAGAGCAATTGCCGCCGCCGCGGTTTTTCAGGGTGCGACACCGGTTGTCAGCGTGATTAAAAATGTGTATGAAAACACGGTAAAATCGTATGTTGACAGCACCGGCTCAACAGAAATTGCCTCCCTCAGCGTCAACGCAAATTCCGACAGAAGAACGGAAAACGCCAATATCGGTTTCAGCGCTGCCGGTGAGGGTGCCGCTTTGCTTGCCGCCGCCACGGTTCACGAAATTACTTCAACCACCGAGGCCTATGTTGATGCCAAATCGAAAACCATTAATATAACGGGCGCTTTGACTGCGGATGCCAAAGACCAAATGGTTGCGGACAATAAAATGGCGGCCATCAGCGGCGGTATATACGGCGGCGGGTTGAATGTCAATGTCGATTTATTCCACTCCGACAACCTTGTAAAATCAGAGATTTTATCGGCGGCAAACGGACAAATCAATGCCGGTTCTTCGGCACTCAATTCCGAGATAACAAATGCGCACAGCAACACGCATTTAGACCTGACTTTCGGCCTTGGTGCCATACCGATAGATGTTCAGGTCATAGAAATCGGCAAACGCACCGATACATATTCGGGTGTCGAAAAACCGTTTGTTGATGCAACAAAAACATTGATACCGGGAAGTCTTTATACGCCGATAACCGATACAAGCCAGATTAAAACCGGCGCGATTGCGCGCGTCGCCGGTAATTTGAAAACCGCCGACGATACCGAGATTAACGCCAAAACATTTTTAAAGGGCTTGGATGTTGAGGGCAATCTGACCGATAAGCTTAAGATTGTTAATAAGCACATTACGGCCGCCGGTGCGGAAATAAACGTCGGGGTCAGAAAATTGAATATTGCCGGCAATACCGTTGCGGAAATTTCGGGCGGAAAGGTTGAAAGCACGCAAGGCGATGTCAAACTCAATGCCGAATCAAAATCCGATGTCGAGATTGACAGCACAGCGGTAGAAGTCGGTGGCGCTCAAGTTTCCGGTCGCGATATTTCGTATAAAAACTCGGCGGAAACAACCGCGCAAATCAAAGATGCGACGGTTAATGCCAAAGATATTGATATCAATGCCAAATCCAATAATAAAGCGTTTATAGATGCCTCAGAGGTTATTGTTGCACTCGTCGGTGTTGTGACGGTTGACTTGGTGGAAGCAATTGATACCAACAAAAACGCGGCGTTGATTACGGGTAACACCAACATTAACGCAACCGGCACATTGTCGCTGCATGCAAACGCAACCTCGGATGTAAGCTCTCTGAAGTCGTCCGTGCCGGTGCAAATCGGAGATGTCGTAAATGTTTCGCGTAATCGTGCCGAAGTCAGCACGGTTGCCAGAGCGATTATCGAAAACGTGAACGGAACGATTAAGACCAACGGCTTAAATATTACGACCGATTATGATAAAATGTATGTTTATTCCAAGTCCAATATTGTGGCGGTTAAGCCGATTGATATTGCTTCTTATGATGATTCCGGTGCATTTATGAAAGCATCGTTCAAATCGGGTATCGACAGCGAAACGGGGCTGATTTTGATTAACGACGGCACAACCAATATCGTAACCGCCAAAGACAATCAGGCGGACCAAAGCGGTATGGTGGCTCTGGGGCATATTCATGATGTTCATGTTTCGCTTGTGAACTTCTATTCGGGTGCATTTTCCAAGGCCGAAAATACGGCAACTTCGTCCACTGTGTTAAAGGTTAAAGACCATACGTCAGGTAATTTGAAACTCGAGCAATATTTGAATACATCGGCAACAGCGGAAGCAAGCAAGACCAAGGTTACGCTTTTGGGCTTCTGCGGTGCCGTTTCGGCCGATGCCATAGATACCAGCACGATGGCTTTTGATATCGGCGGTTCAAACACGATTACTCAAGAGGCGATTATCAATGCAACGCATGATTCAAAAATCAAGTCCGATTTGTTTAACTTCAACCTCGGTGTTGTTGTCAGCGGCGGCAGAATTCGCATTGACTCATTTTTGACTTCCGCCACAACCGGTAACATCGGCGGCAAATTTAATGCCGGAAATGCCGATATTAACGTTTATACAAGCAGAGATTCCTACATGAGTAAGGGTTCCGGCACGGGCGGCTTTATCAATATCAGCGATACTGCTGTCCATAATACGTTGACCGGTGATTCGATTTTGAACATCAAAAACGTAACTTCCGATGCCGATAACATCAACAACTGGAACATCACGAACAAATCCGAAAATATATTTGATGTTAATACGAGAGACGGTTCGGGCGGTTTCCTTAATGTCAGCTTGAGCAATTTGTTCACAAATTTCAGAACCTCAACCGAAACAAATATTGAAAATTCCGATATTAACTCGTCCGCAAAGGTTAAGTTTGCCGTCGAAAACAAAGAAATTTTCAAAGACAGCGCGTGGAGCAACGGCGGCGGCGTTATTTCGGTCATCAATAACTATACGAAAAACGATTATACGGCCGGCGCCAAATTATCCGTCAAAGATTCCCGAATCAATGCCGGCGATTTGGAATTAAAAGTGTTGTCGGATATGAGAACGGCCACCAATGACTACATTGCTCATACGGGCGGTGGCGGCGGTTTTATCGCCGTGAGCAATTTCACCTTAATCAATAATTTGACGCAAACCAGCGAAATCATTATTCAAAACTCGGAACTTCATGCCACGCATGATGCTGTGATACAGGCCCTCACATCTTCTCTTTATAAGCAAAAGATGGAGGCCGATTATCGCGGATTTGTTGCCGTGCCGCGTTTCACGAATACGCTCAATGTGACAAACAACAACAAGGTTACGCTCGATGACAAGTCTAAAATATCGGCCGACAACGAATTGGATATCGGTTTTGATTCCAATAACGATTTGGCGGTATATACTTTTTCCGATGCGCGCAACTTTGAAGGTGTGCCGGCCGCGTGGTCGTATCTCTATCTGACGGTTAACAATATGTTGGATAACAGCGGTTCATTGCAGGCCGGAAATTTGGTTGACATCAACTTTATGAAGAAATCGACCAATAATCTGACGCAATATGCACATACCGAAAACGATGCGTTTATCGCTTCAACGACAGAAGACGGCATTTTATCACGCACGATAAACAATACGCTCAACGTCAATACCGACGCCGAAATTGTTTCGGGCAAGGATATTGACATCGGCTATTCCATCGGCGTTATGAATCCGTCGTCCGAAGTCAGCTGGGTGACCGACAGTTTGTGGTTTATCGAAGATTCCGATAAAAAATCGGTTGATTCGCCTTCAAACAATTATTCGCTCAAAAACGACGGCAGAATCGTTGCGGGACAGGGCAATAATCGGTATATGAAGATTAACCGTGACGGCACGATAGACACTTCGACATTGCAGGGCTTTTATGAAAACGATTACACCCTCTTTGACGAAGAAGAAATCGACGGCCAAAGAATTAAAGACAAGAATCTTACCACGATACACCTCAATATTGTGAGTATTGACGGCAAAATCGGCGAATTGGAAGAAACAATAAGCAATTTGCAAACGGCAATAAACAACCTTATCGCTCAAAAAGATGCGATTCAGGCAAAAATTGACGATTTGAACAATTTGCTCGACGAAGGTTATGTTTTGACCGAGGCAAAATCAGATGCTAACGGAACAAGCGTCAATACCATGATTCAAAACGACCTTAACGCGTTGATTATAGGAGATGACGAGAACAAAATAACGCAGGCGCAATATGAGCAGTTAATCAGCGATTATAACAGCCATATTGCCGAAGTCAGCACTTATAATTACGGCCATGAGGAGAAATTGCCGAATCCGACGATGTCCGAATTTTTGAATGCCGGCGATTACGGCTTGAGCGAAGAACAGATAGAGACAATCGTGCTCAATTACGGTGTAACCGATGCCGAAATTGTCGGAGAGGCCGAAAATCAGATAAGTATGGAAAAATATATCGAAATCAACGACGCTTATCGTGCGCGGTTGGCTGAGATAGATGTCTATAATTACGGTCACACCGAAAAACAAACTGTGACCTCGTTGGCGGAATTTTTGGCCGGTTGCGACCTTACGGACGCGCAAAAGGCAACAATTACCGCCGGCTATAATGTTGTCAGCGGCAACACCAAATATTCGGCCGTAGGCAATTATAAAACCTACGAAAACGATTCTGGCAAATATATTGCGGTGACCGATTTAACAACAACCGAAACCGGACAAACCTTTAAGGAAATGACGCAATTGCTGGAAGAAACGGAGCTTTTGACGAATCAAATCAATGCATACGGCTCGCTGAAAACATCCGATGAAGCGATGATTATTGCTTTGAACGCACAAAAAGAAACCTTAAATGCCGCGTATGCGGAAGTGTCTGCAACAGACCCGGAGCAATATCAAAAGAGCAGCGATACATATTCGATTGTCTTTAATGATATTGATTCCAAGAGTTCGCATATCAACATTGACGGTGCGTATAACAACCATATCAGCGGCAACGGCGTGTTTAATATTGCGACGGGCGGTTTAAAAATCGACAATTATTCAACCCGCACGATGATTTTTAATCGTGTCAATATTGATGCGACCACCGACAACGGCTTGGTTATCGGCGGCCACAATCACTACGAATTTGCCGATAAACCGCAAGCCGTGAGCGGCACGAGCGCGTATTATTACTTCCATCCGAACATATTGCATCCGAAGCCGAACTTTGATAACCTGCCGACAGACGGCGTGCATTATACGACCGGCGGTGACGGCACTTTGGGCGTAACAATTAACAATTGGTATGATGTTAATCATCCGCTTGCGGAGACGCTTGATAATGTCAAGAATCCGACAACGAAATCCGATATTTTCTTTAAGGGAACCATCGGCACAAACTTGTTGAACGTTCAAAACGAAAGCGGCGATATTGTTATGACGACGCCGGTTATCAATGTCGGCACAATGAATTTGTCGGCCGCAAACGGTGCCGTCAATGTGATTATGAACGGTGAGGACGAAACGGCGTTTGTTTTGAACAGCGGCGGTAATATCTTTGCGGCAGACGGGGTATCCGTTAATGCCGACAGCGTTGATATTAAAGGCAATATCAAAACCGGCTATACGGAACGCGGCGTGACGATTACGGAAGATATGCTGAAAGAAGAAAATCTGATTATCGATTTGTCATCCGGCGAAAAGAATATGATAGACCTCGGCGATGACGCAAACGGAATCAAGGCGATTTATCAAGACGGGCAGATATATGTGTATAATTTGCCGGAACGCGTTCAGAACAACGGCGTGAAAATCGCAAAAGTCAACGGCGAAGATGCATCCGGCTCAATCGGCGGAAACATCGAAACGGCAAGCGGTTATCAAACAATTACGATTGATAATCAAACCGATAAAACGTTAAATGTGGCCGCAATTTATAATACTTATTTTGACGGCGGCTTATCGGCAAACGGTGTATCGACCGACACGGCGACAATCGTTGAAAACACAAAAGACCATGCGGAAACAAGCATAACATCCGGCGGCAAAGTTGTGCTGACCGACGTTATCTACAACAATGTTCGCAAAGGGCTCGACGCTTATAACGTTCAAAATACAAAAGGCATTTTGAATATTACGGCGGCAAACGGCTTGGATATTCAGGAAATTGTTCAAGACGATGTGCCGCAAAATGCGATTTTTGCCGGCGGCGCGGTGAATATCAATATATCCGGCGGTGAGGGCAATATTGCCGGTAAGATTACCGATAAAGGCAATTTAACAATTACAAACAGCGGCACCGAAACGTTGAATATCAGCGGCGAAATTACGGCTCCGGCGGGCAATGTCGTAATTGACAGTAATGCGCAGACGAATCTTGCGGGCAATATTACGGCTAATCGCGGTGATATTGAGATTACCGCAAAGGGTCTGACCTTGAACGAAAATGCGGAAATTCTCGATAAAAAGGGCGATATATCCGTCACGAACAGTGCCGGTGCGCTCAACCTCGGCGGCGATATCGCGGCGCAAGACGGTAATGTAACCATAACCAGCAGCGGTGCGGACGGTGCCGAAATTGACGGCGCGGTAAGCGCTTCGGGCGGCAATATCGAGATAAATAACGCGGCCGGCGCTCTGACTTTTGCCGCTACATCTGCCGTAACAAATCAAAATGCCGGCGATGTGACGATAGCCCATACCGGCGACGGTGCGCTCAACCTCGGCGGCGCTCTTGCAACAACGGCGGGCAATATCGATATTGACAGCACTGCGCAAACGAATCTTGCGGGCAACATCACGGCGGGGAGCGGTAACATCGAGATTACTTCTGCCGGCTTGCAACAAGCTGCGGATACGGAAATCACGACCGGCGAAGGCGATATATCCGTCACGAACAGTGCCGGCGCGCTCAACCTCGGCGGTGCTCTTGCAACAACGGCGGGCAATATCGATATTGACAGCACCGCGCAAACGAATCTTGCGGGCAACATCACGGCGGGAAGCGGCAACATCGAGATTACCTCTGCTGGCTTGCAACAAGCTGCGGATACGGAAATCACGACCGGCGAAGGCGATATATCCGTGACGAATAGCGACGGCGAACTCAACCTCGGCGGCGCTCTTGCAACAACGGCGGGCAATATCGATATTGACAGCACTGCGCAAACGAATCTTGCGGGCAATATTACGGCGGGAAGCGGCAACATCGAGATTACTTCTGCCGGCTTGCAACAAGCTGCGGATACGGAAATCACGACCGGCGAAGGCGATATATCCGTGACGAACAGCGCCGGTGAACTCAACCTCGGCGGCGCTCTTGCAACGCAAGACGGTAATGTAACCATAGTCAACAGCGGCGTGGACGGTGCCGAAATTTCCGGCGCGATTACAAATGCGAACGGCAATATAAGCATTGAGAATCAAAAGGCGGATTTGCGGTTTGCCGAAGGTTCGGCTTTGCAAAACACCGCCGCCGGTGATATCATCATCAACAATACGGATGAGGCGTCTGCGTTGATTATTGCCGCCGATATCGGTGTCGCCAATGCCGGTAATGTGACGATAAACAACACCGGTTCGGATAAGCTCGAATTAGCGGAAAGCGGAAAGATTCGCGTGACAAAAGGCGACCTTAAATTAACAAATGCCAATGCCGGTGCGCTCGAAATTGCCGGCTCGGCGACAACGTTGAGAGGTAATTCAACATTTGCGAACACTTCCGAAGACGGTATGAAAATTGCGACAACCGGCCAGATTATCAATGAAAGACAAGACATTACACTTGATAACAGCGGTGCCGGCGGTCTGACTGTTGAAGGACAGGTAACGGCTTTGCGACAAAGCATTGTTATCAATAACCGCGATTCCGATTTGGTTATCGGCGAATATGAAAGTGCCAACGACAATTACATTACGGCGCAATCCGGAAACATTGTCATTAATCAAACAAACGGCGATGTGTTGAACGGTATTGTCGACCCGACGGGAGACAAGCATCAAAATGCCGACTTAGGTAATCCGGCGCAGTCGTATAAGACGCTGATTACCGCTGACGGCAACTTAATGTTTAATGTGACGGACGGCAATATCGGCTATACCGACGCCGAAAATGCCGGTTTCTCGGTTGAGGCCCCGACGCGCGACTGGACCGATTCAATCAATGTGAATGTCGGCGGCAATGTGACGGCAAGCGCCGTTAACGACACTAAATCGGACGCACGTTTGATTAACCTGCGCGCCAAAGATTCCGATTTGAACATTAAGAGCATTAAGGCAGACGGTAACGTGATGCTGACGGCTGCGGATTGGAAACTGGCCGATGTTCGCCCGACACCTGAAGAAGAAGCGTATTTCCGGGGATATTCGGTTTCCAATATGGCAAAAGCCGACAGCACGGCCGTGTTCGGACGGAACATTTCGATTATTGCAAGCAACAGCATCGGCGGTGCCAACAAAAAAATGACCTATATTCAGGATACATTGGCAAATCCGCAGTCCGCCATCAGTTTTGAGGCAGAAAATAATATTTATGCCAGCGGTGATGCCAATTCCGATACGGATGTCAAAATCAATCAGATGATTGCCAAGCGCGGCACGATAGCCATTGATTTGAACAAAGACGCGGTCATCAACAAGATTACGGCCGGAAAAGGTTTGGAAATCACGCAAAAAGCGCAGAATCTGACCATTTTGGATTTGGGAACATCGTCTGAAGCCGGCGAAGGCGAGCTGTTTGAAGATATGTTAAATCCGCATGATGATTTGGTTTATGGCGAGGATTCCGAGGATTCAAGCAAAAACACGGTGCCGCAATATGTTATTTTGCGCGTGTTGGATGCGGCAGATACAGCCGAGCGCGGCGATTCTAACCTCAAAGTATATTCGATGGCCGTTCGCGGTAACAACGGCGAAAATGCCGATTATTACTCGACCGGTGGACGTTTGGCCGATGTAACTTTGATGGCAGACAATATCTATGTCAATTCGGATAAGGCGCCGGATTCATCGATTCCGACCAAAGAAAATCCGGCAGGATATAAGCAAACTCAAACTTCTTACAGACCTTCCGATTTCGGCTTTGATGATGATACAGAGCATCAGGCCAAAGGTATTAACGCTTACGGCGAAGGCGATGCGCTTTCGATAGATGTTCTCGGCGTTGATGAAAAAACGGTGAACGCTCTTGTCCAAAATCCGCAGCGCGGCCGCTACAATGTTCAAGAGACGGATTCGGATAGTCCGTCTAAGTTCCGCAGCGGTGCAAGCAGTGTTTATAATTCACGCACGCAAAATGCGGTAATTTCGGTCAATGATTACGCCACAGAAGAGCGCGGGGTTGTGTTTGACGCGCTTTATGCCGACAATGCGTATGTTAACACGTTGGATACAAATCTGCAGATTCAAGACGGCTATATCAACGATTATGCGGAAATTCGCAACGGTAATCGTGCGGCGGATGCAAGCAGACATACGGTGATTATTGATAACGATTATCGTCGTTTGCTTCCGGCAAATGTTCAGCTTTATACGGCGCAAACCGGCAATTTCGGCTTGACGATGAGCGAAAAAATCAAGCTCGATACACCGGCGCCGGTAACGCACTATGAGTGGGATAAGCTGGTGCATGCGTTTAATGACGAAAACAGCTTTGTCCGTATCGGTTTGAAGGAAACCGAAATACGTCAAAAAGCCAAGGATTATTATATGCTCGACAATGTCTACGCTTTGCCGCAAAACCTTGAACCGAACTATGAAGTGTGGAAAGACAACGGCTTGGCATCCAATGTCAAAATCATCGAAATCAGCCGTATCGGCGCAACGATAGTCAATTATTATAATTGGCAAATCGGCGAAGAACACGAGCTGGAGTTGGCGTTTGACGACATCAGAACCAAACTTAAATGTGTTGTTACCGGAATCAATCGTAGTTTGGCGACGGTTAAATTTACGGATATGCCGGCAAGTGTGGCAAACAAGCTGACTTATCGCTACATGAAAACCGCGGCAAATTAAAAAGGTTGCGTTTTTAATTAATACACGGTTGCCGGACAATGCACCGGCAGCCGTATTGTTTTTGTTTTGCATATATATCTTTTTAGGTGAATCCCATTCTGAGCAAAAAGCGGGAGAGAGTCATTCGTTGCACGCCTAAAATACGCGCTATTTGTGCTTTGGGCAGACCTTTGGACAGCAGTTCTTTAATGCGGTTGGTATTTTTAGTGAGTTTAAGACGTTTGGAAGTTGCTCCGAGCGGACGGCCGAGCTTTATGCCTTGCGCTTTTTTAGAGGCCAGAGAACATTTGGTGCGCTGACTGATTAAGTCGCGTTCAATTTGTGCCGCAATACCGAAACAAAATGCCATAACCTGCGATTGCAAATCGTCGCCGAGGCGATAGTTCTCCTTTATTGTGATGATTTGACACTTTTTATTAAGGCAAGTCTGGATAATGGTGAAAATTTCCGGCACACTGCGCGAAATGCGTGAGATTTCCGTCGTAATCAATATGTCATACGCTTGCAGATGGTTTAAGAGTTTGCCTAAACTGCGCTTGTTCAGGTCTTTACGTGACGAGATTGTTTCTTCAATCCATTCGCCGATTTTGAAGCCGTTATTTTGGGCGTATTTTATGATTTCGTATTCTTGATGTTTGTAGGATTGCTTTTCTGTGCTTTTTCTGATGTAGCCATAAATCATTTTCCCGTTTCCTTTCCCAAAAAATTATCTGATTCGGTTAATTATTGAATTTACAAAATATTATGCCAAAAAAATGCTCAAATAAAACCAACGATTAAATCAAGCACTTTTTTCGCTGCCTATTATATTTTAAAGCCAAGTCTAAAAAATCAATGTAATGCATTGAAAAATTTGCAAAATATAGCAATTACATACATTTAGAGCGCTGTCGAAATTTGGTATTGTTATCCACCTGCTCAAAAACGTTGGTTTATGTTACGAATTATTTTGTTAACTATTTTTTAACTTTAAGGACTATCGATTATGAAAATATCTATTTGTAAAAAAACAGCAATGATATCCTCGGGGATTTTGCTGTGCAGTTGTGCTATGATGACAGGTTTAATGTTTCATCCGGACTTTAATAAATTCAGAACTGACTATAAGGCGGGCGAATATGATTTAGCTATTGCCGAGATTACGCCAAAGAGCGATACGCCAGAGAATGCGGAGATTAAATTCGACAGTAAGGCGTATGGCAGTTATGCCGTAATTGCCGGTATGGAAGCCGGAACAGCGGCTTTAACCGCAGGAAAATTGGAAGACAGCACAAAGTATTTGGATATGGCTGACGGCGATATGGAAGGCTCATTTTCTTTTTCTTCATATAAGCCGAAATTTTACGATAAAATTATGGTTAACACCTATAAAGGTATCGCTTTTTGGGCGCAAGGAGATACAGACCATGCCAATACGGAATTTAACCGTTTATATGAGCGCCAAAAAGAAGCTATCGAAGAGCATAAGAGAGAAATTGAAAAGAACGAAGAGAAACTTTCCTCTCAGGAAAGTCAAGAACAGTTGCATGCGGTACAGGATGTGTTGAACAAGGAATACACCGAATATAAAAATTTCAAACCGTATGCTGATTTTACGAATCCGTTCTCAACCTATATTTCGGCATTATATCATGTAACTGCCGGATATGACAAATCGGAAGTCGAAAATGCCGTGAACTATATGCGCAGAGTTAAGACAATGTCTTCAAATCAGTATCTTGCCTCTGATATTAAAATGGCAGAAGACCGTGCCAACGGCAAAAAAATCGGTTCAAATGTGTGGGTTATTTATGAAGAAGGTATGGCGCCGGAAATCCATAAAAAAGAAATCAGAATTCCGTTCCCGACCAAATCCGGTATTAAAATGGCTAAATTAGTTTTGCCGGAGTTTGTGTCTTTGCCGCATTCTTATCAATTTGTGACAGCTTCAACCTCTAACGGAAGCTATAAAACTCAAGTTTTGGCCGATATGGAACGCGTTATCAAAACCGAATATCAAAGACGTTATCCGGTTGTTGTGACTTCGGCGGTGTTATTTATGATTGCAAACTTGGCAATTCAGGAAGGCAGTTCGCAACTGATTAATAAGACAATCGGTAAAAAGCTTGATAAAAAAATGAGCAAACACGGCGGCCTCGTCGGTAAACTCGGAAAGAATAAACTCGGAAGCAGAGCTTTATCGAGTGCAACTTCCGTGGCGATTGGCGAGTTGTTGACATACCCGTTGGATACAACGACATGGTCGACTTTGCCGAAGGAAATTCAAATGGCTAAATTCAAAATGCCGGCCAACAGAAAAATTAAGATAACGGCAGCAGGCGGACAAGTTATTGCCGATGTGAAAATTGAGAAAAAAATCAAAAATGCCATCATCTATGTTCGTTCACCGGCTGCAAACGGCCATACGAATTGGTTTGTAATTGACGCAAACAAAGCTAAACAAGGAAACTAAAAATGCGTAAATTTTTACTTAGTTTAATGTTTTTGGGAGTGGCCGCTTGTGCCACTCCGTTGGAGTATGATAAAGCAAAATTTTCCATCAGTCCGGCGGTCAAACTGCTGAACATCAATTCTAATGCGGCTATGCGTGAAAGAGACGGACAGGTTATGGCGCAGGTTTCCGGAACAAGCAGCAAGAATCAAGCCGTTTATTATAAAGTAGAATGGTTTGATGCAAACGGTATGAAAATTTCGACGAGTTTGGCTCAATGGAAAAAGGTTAATTTGCGTGAAAATTCCGAATTTTTCTGGAAGGCGGCTGCTCCGTCACAAAGAGCGGCAACCTATCGGGTTTATATTACGGATGATATCGGTAAAGGGATAATTGAATAACAGAAAAGGACTTAAAATGAAGAACTATATGAAAATCTTTTTGAGCTTGATTTTGATGTTGTCGTTAAATGCTTGTGCTACTGAAACACAGCTGATTGATAACGAAAACGACTCGACCGAGCGCACGGCTGCGTTGGAAGGTCGTGACTTTGAGCAAGCATCTAATTCTATGATTCAAGATATGTTGGATATGGGTACGCTCAGCAAGCCGAACGGCAAACCGTATATTTTGGTAATTTCGCGAATCAGAAACGATACGATGCAACGCATTGATGTCGATGAACTGGCAAAATCTATTCGTATCGCCTTAATGAAGAGCGGTAAGGTCAGAGTAACGGCGTTTAACGAAGATGCTATGGTTATGGCTTCCGGACAATTAAGACAATCCGGCGAATTTAATAAGGCCAATGTTCGTCAGTCCGGCTCTTTGGCGGCACCGGAGTTGAGCTTATCGGGTAAAATTACGCAAAGAGAATTTATTGTTTCGGGCAAAAAACGTATCGAATATCGTTTTTCGATGTCGATTACGGATTTGCGTAACGGTTTGACCTTGTGGGAAGGCGAAGAAAAAATCAAAAAACTGGCGGATAAGCACGCCATTACTTGGTAAAAGGAGAAGAATATGTTGAAAAAAATCATAATGATTGCATCCGTGTGTTTGATTTTTGCCGGATGTGATTCTGAAGATAATAAGGTGGCGGCGATTAAAAACAAGTTTTTGAAATCGGCAAATATCACAAGTGAAGAAACTGCTACTCCGGTTGTAACTCAAGTTGCCGTTCCGGAAGCAGCACCTCAAGCCGCTGCACCGGAAGTTGCTCCGCAAGCTGCTGCTCCGCAAGTCGCAGCCGCGCCGGTTGCGGCTGCCGCAAAACCGATGGAAGATATTCAACCTTCGGACAGTACAGTTGAGGACGCTTATGCTGCTTGGTTGTGGAATACCGCTGTCCCGAATCTGCAAAAAAAATGTGTAGAAAAGGGTATAGATTTATCTGAGCCGGCATGTGGTAAGCAAGCTTTGTTTGAAGGAGATGGATACGTAAGATCACCACAGGAAGACCCAGATTGGGTCAATGCACGTTCGTTGGCATATGATGAAGCTTTGATTCATGCCTATCAAAAAGTGGCTGAATATTTGAGCTTGTCAACCGAAGTTAAGATGCTCAGCGAGCTACTGAATGATAGCGAAAAACCGACTTTAGGTGATGATATGAGATCAAATGTGGAAGTCTTGCTGGATAAAGCAATTGCCGTTGCCGGTGGTCAGTTGGATCAAAAACTAACTGAACTCGGGATTAATCCGGCGCAGTTCAATGCCGCACCAGATTCGGTAAAGAAAACAATGCTTAGAGATGCCGTTACCAAACAAAGTGTTACGAGTGCGGTTGCCAGCACAACAGGTCTGATTCCGTATCAAACATTTGAAGGTAAAAATGGAGGCGGTCAACATATGATTCGTGTGGTTGTTTCTGCCGAACCGGACAGAATTGCCTTGGTGAAGACAATACTGTCCAAACAAGGGCAAGTCTTGCCGAACGAAAGCAAAAAATCCGCTAAGACATTGTATGAACGGTTGGTTTTGGATAAATCTGTTTTGATGAATCAATTCGGCACGCGTCTGATGTATGATGAGTATGGGTATCCGGTTCTTGTGGCTTTCGGACAGGCCGGTGTTGAGAAAGCATTATCAAATTCAGGAGCTATTGCAAGATTGAAATTAGCTCAGAAAAAAGCTGTGGCTCATGCTGATAGTGTTTTGACAGTTTTGTTAAACTCAACCACGGCAACAAAAAACATTACCAAAGAAGTGATGGAACATTTAGAAGATATGAAACTGATTTCCGATAAAGATGTCGGTGCAATTCAAGAAGAATTATCCGAAAGTGATACATACAGCAGCGACGGAAATTACAGCACCTCGGTATCCGGCCGTATCAGTAACTTTACCGGCCGTTCGGAATTTTATAATTGGGTTTATGAAATTCCGGAAACAAAACAAAAAGTTGCCGGTGTGATTTTGGTGTGGTCACCGCGAACAGCGCGCCATGCTCAAGATATTAAAACCGGAAGAACTTCTCCGACCGCGGTGAATAATCAGTCATC
>JAFYFJ010000063.1 GCA_017543835.1 Alphaproteobacteria bacterium
AAAGCGTTTAATGAAATTACCAATAAAAATTTCAAAGTGCAGATTCTTAAGACGCAAGGAACGACTGAAGCTGCAAATCTGCAATTGGCTCTGACCGACCAAGCGACAGAAGAACTCGGTGAAGAATTTGTGGTAACGCAGGAAAAGAATACGGTTAAAGAAGCAGTTACCGAAAACACCGATTGGTCACATGACTTCCGCGAAACAGGCACCATTGATACTACATACGGCACACTCGGTTTGGCGACAAAAGATACGCTCAATGACTCTATCGGTTTGACCACACGAGATACAAGCGTAGATTATGACGAATCGCTCGGCGATACGTTAAAGCTCGTTAATACCGCCGACTTGGCTACACGCAATTTCAATGCCGATACGGCGACATATACCGTAAGCGAAGACATAGATAATATCGGTGCAACGCACTCCGGCAAATTGAATATCAACGGTCAAAGTAAAGATACCTCGACCATAGATGCCAAAGGTGCGTCTTTGTTTGATTTGTCGGAAACCGGCACAACCGTTTCGCTGAACAACGTTAAGGTAACAAACGCGGCAACGGTAGCAACTTTGACAGCAACTGATGCAAAGTTAAATCTCAATAATGCCGAAATATTCGGAAACAACGGTGAAATAACAGCCAGCGCTGGCACAATAGAAGCGGTAAATACCAATTTTTATGATAACTGCGGCACCGAAGCCGGAGCCATTGTTTCCGGTTCGACCGTGAAAATTGTTGCCGATAACGGCACTTCTGAGATTAAGGGCAATATTGCCGGTCAAGCCGCAAGCGCCGACACGGCAATTTATATGAAATCCAATCCGACAACCGCAACAACACCACAGCTTAATATTGAGGCAAAGAACAACGGCATATTTACCTTGCGTGATTCTGTTGACGGCGACACAGTTTATACTGCCGACATTACCGGCGATGCAAGCGGTAAAGTTCGACTTTATAACGATGTCAAAAATGCTGATTTAAGCATTGATTCGGTAAATATTGAACTCAATAACGGCACAGTTAAAGACTATTCGGTAAATACTTTGACTTCTGACGCAAGTGCTAAATGGTCGGTTGATGTCGATGTTGAAAATAAAACGGCAGACCGCTTTATTACTGCCGTTGGAACTCCGGAGAGCGGTAGCGTGGTTACACTTGAGCATTTTGAACAGAAAAACGGCAACTTACAAGATGTTCGAGACGAAAACTTTAAAATCCAAATAATCAAAACTCAAGGTAGTTCCGAAGCAGCTAATTTGCAGTTGGCTTTGAGTGATAATGCTAAAGCCGAACTCGGCGACGAGTTTGTTATTAAACATACCGAGGAAGAAACCTTTGATGTTGTGGGTGAAAATACTAATTGGTCTGATTTACTTTATAAATATACCGAAGAATATACTAAGTACGGGCAGCTTGGTTTGGCAACTACCGACAGTTTGAACGATTCCATCGGTGTCAACACTCGTGAAGAAGGTGCTAGCGGTAAAGAATCGCTCGGCGATACGTTAAAGCTCGTCAATCAGGCGAAATTATCCGATAAGAATTTTACCGCCAATGCGGCAGACGAAGTTTATACCCTGAAAGACGATTTGGGCGAAACCTACGGCAATTTGACGATTAAAGGCATAACCGAGGGCGAACAGAAATCCACTATTGATTTGAACGGACACGACAATTTTGTAGTGCCGGAAAGTGCATCTTTGGCTTTGATTGATGTAACCCTCAAAGGCGATGCGCCGATAAACAATGCCGGCACATTTACCGCTGATAATGCTAATATAGAAGGTGAAATCATCAGCTACGGCTCTTTAACCGCCAATGTTTCCAACCTGATAACGTTAACTAATGACGGCACTGCAAATTTGAACGGCGGCTCTGCTGACGATGTTACAAACAACAGCGATTTTATTGCCGAAAATACGAATATAACCACGTTTGTAAACAACGGCAAGTCTGCTTTGACCGGCGGTTCAATAGCCAAGGCCACCAACAATTTTATCCTTAATGCCGAAAATACAGATATCAAAAAGCTTACAAACGACAGCGAAGCAACTTTGATTGGTGGCTCGGCAAACCATATTATTAACAGCGGAGTTGTTAATTTAACGAATACCGAATTTACTTCTATTGACGGTAATGACGGTGTTGTAAATATAATGAGCGATATTGATTTGAGTGCTAAAAAAATCAGCCGTAACGCGTTGATATTGCACGGAATTAAAGCCACGACAACTGCAAACAGCTTTGGTGAAAATGTTGATTTGGTTGCCGAAACAGGTTCGGAAGTCAATGTGGGTAATAATCTGATTAACTTACGCCAAGCCACATTCAACAAGGGCTCGCAATTAACGCTTAATGTTGATAATTTGCAGACTTTTGGTGGTATTCGTGCCGACAATTTTGATATTGCAAACGGAGCAAAAATTGATATTACTTTCGGGCAAAATCCGTTGGGCGATAAAAAATACGGCGAAGTAGCATTACTCGGATTGCGTGACGGCTCTGATATCCATAATAACAATTTTACGGACGACTTCCACAATAATATGTATAGTTTTGTGCGTAAATACGAAAAATCAGGTATTTACGGAGTATATCAAAACAAAACGGCACGCGAAATATCCGAAGAAAACGGCGGAACCGGAAATAATCAGGGAGCTGCCGGCGCATGGGTTGACGGCCCGTCACACCCTAATCCGAAAGCACAAAAATTAGCCGATGATTTAGCTCGCTTGGCACAAACCGACGGAGTTGAGTTTAACAAAGCGTTAACGGCTTTAGCTCCGAATGATGACGGTATGGCACAATCCGCATTGATTGATTTGACCGACAGATTGTTATTAACGGTTGACAACCACTTGATTAACTCTGCTATGGGCAGCGGATTGTCTTCCGGTGACGGATATCCGAATTTAAGCGGTGTCAAAACTTGGATAAAAACTTATTATGCCAAATCAAAGATGAAAAATCGTGGCCAGATTTACGGTTATGATGCCAAAGATAAGGGCTTTATTGCCGGCGTGGATAAAAAAATCGCCTTTAGCACAAAGGTTGGTGCCGGCATTCAATATGATGATACCGATGTTGATGCTTTTCTACGTGATGTCAATATCCAAACCCTACAGGGCTATATTTATGGCGAATATCGTCCGAGCAATTGGTTCGTCAACGGTGTTTTGAGCTATGGCACAATCGACTTTGATGAAGACAAATATGTCATCAATCATAAGATTGATGCCCAATACAAAGCAAACATCTGCAGTATTCAGGGTTTGACCGGTTACACCTTCAAATACTTTACACCGGAATTAGGTGCCAGATATTATCGGATAAAGCGTCACAGCTACACCGATAGCGCAATGCAAAAAGTTTCCGGCAATAATATGGATTTGTTGCGAACAACGTTTGGTGTAAAGGCCGAAACAACGTATAACAGGTTTAAACCTAATGCGTATTTGGGTGTGATGTATGATGTCGTCAGCGACAGCGATAATGCCGTTGTCAGCTTAGGAAACGGAGAAAGCTATACCGTTAATGGTAAAAAGATGCCTCGCTTCGGAGTTGAATTAGGTATCGGCTCTATGGTTTCTTTGACCGACCATTTTGAAATCGGCATCGGTTACGAAGCCAAGTTCCGTGAAAAATATCAGGATCACAGCGGATGGGCAAGCATTAAATATACTTTTTAACGTGAGTAAAACTCAAATCCGCAGTTTTGCACATAAAAAAGTTTGCAAAATGCTTAAAATTTTATTATGATAAATCAACTTGTAAATGATGCGGAGTGTAAATTTTACACTCCGCCATTTTAAGCCCTGTTCTTTTATGTAAAACTTGTTCGGGAGAAGACTATGATTATACGGCAAATTCCGGTAACGGGTATGATTACGACCAATGCTTATTTCTATGTTGACGAACCGACAAAGCACGGCTTTTTAATCGACCCCGGTGCCGAAGCCGACAAACTGCTTAAAATTATTGCCGACAACGATTGGACCATCGAAAAAATTTTGCTTACACACGGGCATTTCGACCATATCGGCGCTGTCAATGCCGTGCAAAAAGCGTTAAATATTCCGTGTATTGCGCATCAAAACGGCAAAGATTATCTGCTTAATCCGCAATATAATTTATCCGCTTGGTTCGGGCCGGATATAACGGTCGAAAAGTTTGAGCCCCTTGCCGACGGCGACGAAATCACTTCGCCGACCACCCCGAACTTACACCTCAAAATGATAGCAACCGCCGGCCATACGCAAGATGCGGTTATCTACTATGATGCCGCGAATCATTTGGCGTTTGTCGGTGATACGATTTTCAAAAACAGCCGCGGACGCACTGATATTCCGGGCGGCGATGATGTGCAACTCGTGCAAAATATTAAAGCAAAAATCCTGACCCTCCCCGACGATACCGTTCTCTATTCCGGACATACCGAACCGACCACCGTCAGAGCGGAAAAGCACCTTTACGATATGTAATTACCACTCGTTTTTATCTTCGAGTTCGGTAAATTTTTTCTTCATGGTCGGATTATTGTAAGTCAGACGCTTAACCGTCAAATCTTGTGCCTTATCGTTTGCCAAACGGAAATTACGCTCGGAAGAAATCAGCGCCTCTTTGACTTTGCTCAAATGCGTGATGGACTTATCGATTTCATCAATGGCATCTCGAAATTGCTCACCGGCCAAACGATAGTTTTTTGCCACCTGTTCCTTAAAATTGTTGAGTTTTTCTTCAAAGTTCGTAATATCCGCATTTTGACTGCGATATTCCACCACCTGCCGCCGATACTCCACCGAGCCGAGCGACGCATTTCGCAAAAGCGTAATCAGCGGAATAAAGAACTGCGGTCGAATCACATACATTTTCGGATACCGATACGAAACATCGACAATACCGGTGTTGTAGTATTCGTTATCTGCCTCCAACAGCGACACCAACACCGCATATTCGCACCCTTTTTCGTTGCGGTCTTTATCAAGCTCTTTGAAAAAATCCTCGTTTTTATGCTTGGTTGCGGTTTTATCGGCTTCGTTTTTCATCTCAAACATAATCGATAAAAACTCGACGCCGTCCTCGGTTTTATCGCGATAAATATAATCGCCTTTGCTGCCGGACTTGGCATCGTTGTCTTTTTCGAAATAAGCATTTTGAAACGCCGTCGGACGCAAGCGATTAAACTCGATTTCACAATGTTGCTCCAACGTTTCTCCCACCATTTTGGTCGAAAGTTTGGCCTTCAAATCGCGATAATATCCGATTTCCGTTTCTTTGGCTTTTAGTTGCATTTCATAGCTTTCTTTAACATTTTGCACTTGCAACTGTGTATCTTTTTCCGCCTCGCGCAACTTGCTCTGCAACAAAGCAATTTCCTTATCTTTTTGCAATACGGTTTCTTTTTGCGCCTCCACGGCCGCCGAAACGGCAATAATTTTATCTTTGTCGCCGGCCGCCACCTGTGCTTTAAGCTGTTCGATTTGCTGTTGCAATTTCGCGGCCTCTTGCGCCTTTTCCAAATCCTTATCCTTACCGAGTGCCGCAAGTGCATTTTTCAGCGTTTCGTTTTCCTGACGCAAATCGGCAACCGATTTTTCTTTATCCATCTGCGCCTGTGCGGCCGCCAATTTCAACTCATTATTTTTTTGCACTTCCAACTGCGCCGCCCGCTCGTGCAATTCCTTATGAAACTCGGCATCACGCACCTGATTGAGAATCGCCGCATAGCCGGACTCGTCAACCGTAAAAACCTCACCGCATTTCGGACACTTTATTTCCCGCATCATCTGCTCCTATCTGCAAATTGTCACCAACGCATCATTATTCGGCAACCCCGCCAAATTGGAATCATGGTCCGTATCAAGCATAATATCGCCGGTTTCGGTATTCACAATTACCGGCACAATATTTTTGGTTTCGCCGTAGTTGATTTTCCCTACCCGATGCGACACATAACCGCTGCCGTCACGCGGCGCATAATACGGAATTGAGCCCTTGGCGGCAAACATCCGAACATACCCCCCTACTCCGTCTTTGGCTTCTTCACCCGTCCAATAATAAATATGGCTGTCGTTGACCCAAATCCCCATTTTTTTCATTTTATCATCATCACGTTGACCGTATAAAGTGGTGGTTGCACCCGGCTCGATGTTTTTATACAACTGATGTGCCAAGTTCAACAGTTCATCACCGCTCGGCAAATTATGAATACCACCGCAGGCCTTAGCCGCGCCGGCCAAATGGTCATTGTCATAAGGGCAGAATCTCAGACCGAGTTTACTTTTATACTTCAGACATTCAGCTTGACTCATCGGCTGATAAGCCACCATCTGATAGGCCTGCGCCGCATTGATACTTGCAAACAAAATCCCGAAAGTCCAAAACAAAATCTTATTATTCATCGCTCTATTTCTCCGTTTTTTAAGCATTGTTCCGCTTGGAATAGCGCCAAATGCAATTTGCCAACGCCAAATACAACACAAGTTCGCAACATTCTTCCATTGTTTCGCTGTCAACGCACGAAAACTCGGCAACGGTCGCGCCGCAACCGGCTAAACCGAGCAACAGCAAATCCCATACATAAATCGGCGCTTTGCAAATATATTGCCACGCGGTGCGCCACAAACGATAACGCCAAACATAATAAACCACATAAGCGGCAAACAACCAACGCGCGGCAGATACCAAATAACCGTATTTAAACGCACTCCAACGACACGTCTCTTCTTGCGGCAAATATTTCATGCAAAAAATATCTCGAAACATATTCGTTTCGCGTAAAATCATAAACACAACAACGAACGCCGCAAATATAAACAACTGCCTGTCATTTTTGGCACGGCAGGCAATCACGATTGCCGCCACCAAAATAACCAGCTGAATATTTTCCACCCAACCGTTTTCCACAAACAACTGCGGATTAAACGGCAACAGCAGAGCCGGAACCGTTATCAACGCAACCGCCAAAGTTGCCCAAGTCAACAGATTCGGACGCCAATTCATACGTTGCCACAGATTTTTGCAAAATGCCGTCAAATTTTTCATTTTTATTATTCTCCGCACACAATTAAACATTTATCGGATTTTAACCCCTTTTCAAAAAAATGAACAGAGATTTTTTTATCACTTGTGAAATTTGTGTAAAAAAATGCGTGAACATTGACGTTTAAGGCAATTTTTCATATCTTAAACTGTGATTTGAAAAAAAAGAGAACAACCATGAAGCAAAAAAAACTGATTATTTGGGACTTTGACGGCGTTATTGCCGACAGCGAATATTTATGGGCAAACAACTGGATTGACGGCTTACGCAGACTCGGCCTTAAATTAAACGAACAGCAGGTGGAGTATTATATCTTAGGCAAAGCCGACAAAACCAAAATCGAACTTTTGCAAAAAGATTATCCGAATTTGGTGATTGATGACAATTTTATGCAATCCCTCAAAGAAAACGAGATTCGCCTGATTGACAGCGATTTAAGAATCACACCGGACGTAGAACAAATCTTTCAGGACAACAACTTTGCGCATTGTATTGCTACCGGTGCCAATGAAATGAAAAATCTGTTGAAAGTTCAAAAACTTAAACTTGATAAATATTTCAACAAAGACAATATGTTCACCGCTTATGAGGTTAAAAACGGTAAGCCGGCGCCCGATTTGTTTTTGCACGCCGCCAAAAAAATGGGTTACGCACCGCAAGAGTGTATTGTGGTGGAAGATTCGTTGGCGGGAATTCGTGCCGGAGTGGCCGCTGATATACCGGTTATTGCCTACATCGGCGCCACCGGCAACAATTCTCCCGAATATGCCGCAAAGTGTTCCGAACTCGGCGCTTCTTTTGTTGTGCAAACAATGCCGGAAGCTTATGAAATTTTGAAAAAACTCTTATAATTAAACGAAAAGGAAAATTTATGAAAAAAATATTCTATACCACCCTTGTTGCCGCAACTTTGGCAAGCGGCAAACTTGCGGCCGCCGAAGTACAAAAACTGCCGCAACCGGATTTAACACAATCGTCGCCGGCTTTGATGGAATTGTTGAACACGCGTCAGTCCACACGTGCTTATGATAAAAACAAACAAATTGACGACCAGACATTGAGCGAAATTTTGTGGGCCGCTTTCGGTATCAATAAAAACGGCAAACGCACCATTCCGACTGCCCTCAACAAACAAGATTTAAAAGTCTTTGTTTTGCGTGCAAACGGTATTTGGTTCTACAACGCGACAGAAAATCAACTCGAAAAAATCTCTGACGAAAACGCCGTTCCGTATGTTGCCGAATCTCAAGCATACGTCAATGACGCGCCGTTGCATCTGATTTATACCAGTTCGGATGCGCGTTGGGGTTACGACCACGCCGGCTCGGCGTATCAAAACGTTTATCTCTATGCCACGGCAAAGGGATTGGCTACAGTTATTCGCGGCTCGTTCAACGCCGTAAAACTGCACCGTGCGCTCAAGTTGGAAGAAAAAGAGTTTGTGATTGCACATCAACCGGTCGGTTACGCCGAATAACATCAGCCACCGCTTGAAATCTGCTTTTTCGACATTATCTCTTTGATTATGAAATATTCATTCAAAGAAAAACTGGAAATCGTCGAAAGCGTTGTTACCATCATTATGTTTGTGATGGCGGTATGGGGGACGATAATCTCTTTTGAAGAAGGGTTTTGGCACAAACTCAACCACGTCGTCAGCCATTATCACGAAGAATTAAATAAGGCAGAAACTCAAGTGCAGGCACACCTGAAAATCAAAACGCCGGAGAAAAAATAATCTCCGACGTTTTTGTTTGCGGCTTAAAATCAATCACCTTAATAATCAGGGCATAAAATCAGCTCGTTATAATTCTTTTCGTGGATTCGCGCAATAACCGCCGGGTCTTCGCCGCCGCCATTCAGAACACAACGACGCGTCTGCAAATAACCTTTGCGGAAAGTCATCTGCCCGATTCTTTTGCCGTGTCAGTTATATTGCTCAACATTCCCGTTCAACGCGCCTTTTTTATATTCGGCACTGTATTCTACCTTACCGTTGTCGAAGTAGACATATTCCTTACCGTGCTTCAAGCTTTTCTTATAATCGGTTTTGCGCAACAATAAGCCCTCCGGCGTAAACACGGTTGTTTCGCCGTTTTGATAACCGCTGCGATAATTTTCGTAAGCCACCTGAGTTCCGTAGTTTTGCACTACCCGCCCGTTCAATGCACGGCCGCGATAATCCGTGCAATACTTCACGCCGTTTCGTTCGCCGCAACCGTATGCTCTTGACGAATAAATATTGTTATCATATATCCCCGGCCGCACAACCACCACCGGTGCCGATACAACTCTTTCCGCAACCACCGGACGCGGTGAGTTAACATTGATATTAACCCGCACATCCGGCTTATGATGATTATCTTTATGATGCTCGTGACCGGAAACCGGCGGATTTTTCTTATTTGGTATATCTTTTTTAACCGGCTTCGGCTCATTTTTCGGCGGGGTTATCTCGTTATGTCTCGGCGTAACGACTTTATTCTGTGCCGGCTGAATTTTTTTGACCGGCTTATCCGGCTGAAGTGTCTTGCTCGGTGCTGTTGGTTGTTTCGGTTTAGACATATCAACTTTTTTCTCCGGCTCTGTTTTTTTGATTTCGTTCGGAACTTTGGCTTTTTCCGGCGCATATTTTATCTCATAACGTTTATACACCGGCTCGGCACGTTCTTTAAGATTATTTTCTGCCGCAACCGCCGGACGCTCCGCCTGCGGTGCATTCGGCATATTCGGCGCGGAATTCGGACGCGCCTCTGCCGCAAATGCCGCCAAAACAAATATAGAAACTAAAATCTTACGCATATTATCCTCCTTTTGATGTTCTGTTTCGGATTCTAAATACAATTACAAAAATATCAAGCATACATACCTTTTTATCCCGATTTATTCCTTCCGAAAGGTATGTATATTTTAATTGCAACCGCATAAATAAGTGATTATACTCAAGAAAAATCTGCTCAAAAAAGGAGTGCCGCTATGTTTTGGAATTTATTTAATCGCCAACCCGAACCGTTTGCCGAAGGTCTGTTGCCCGCACAAGACGGACACAGCATCTATTATTACGAATACGGCAACCCGACGGGCATTCCGGTCCTGTCTTTTCACGGCGGACCGGGCGGTTCTTCGCGTGCCAAATATGCGAAACTGTTTGACTTAAAAAAATACCGCTTTATTCAATACGACCAGCGCGGATGCGGCAATTCGCAAGCCGAGGATAAGTTTTACAAAAACGAAACAAAATACCTCGTTCAAGACGGTATGCACCTTTTAGCTTATCTGCATATTGATACGCCGATTATCGTTCACGGTGCATCTTGGGGTTCGACCATGGCGCTGTTGTTTGCCGAGGCATACCCGCAAACCGTCAAGCAAATCGTGATTTCTTCGGTATTTTTGGCGCGTCCGGAAGATTACGGCTGGGTCAACGGCGACAGCGAGCGCTTTTATCCGGATTTATGGGACGCAATGCGACGCGAATATAAACATACCGACTTTTTTGAAGCGCACAACCGCCTGCTCTTTTCCAAAAAAGAAGCGGATAACCTCAAAGCGCTGACATATTGGGGAACATACGAGCACAAGCTCGGACAACTTGACCCGCAATTCGAGGCCCCGACGGAATTGGATGAAAAGTTCTTAAACTGCGCGCGAATTGCCTTTTATTACGACCGCCATCAGTTTTTCCTGACCGATAATCAGATTTTGCGCAACATCGGCAAAATTAAGCATATTCCGGCTATTATTGCGCACAACCGGCTTGATTTTTGCTGCACCGTAAAACAGGCGTGGGAACTGCATAAAGCCCTGCCGAAATCGACCTTAAAAATCTGCGCCGATATTGGTCATTCCACCCCGTCGTTATTGAAAGAGGTCAAAAAAATGATTCGCCGTGCCGAAAAAGCGGCAAACCGATAGGCCGAGTATATGTCTGATGTGATTATAAAAATATTCCTCAAAATCTATTGCGTTGTTTGTTGCGCCATCTTCATTGTCGGCTATTTTTACGGTTGCGCCTCATCGCTCTACGGCAACTTCAGCGTTCATCAATTTATTTTTCATCTGGCGGCCGTCAACACCTTAAGCTTATCCAAAACCGTTATTGCCACTATTCTGGTGCCGTTTTTCTTGAGCATCGGACTTGTCTTGTTTGCCGTCAAACAACCGTTGCGCTGGCTGAAACATTATCTTTCCGCCGCCAAAATACAGTATTGGACACAGCACAAAGCGTTGTTGAGCTTTATCACCTCGACCATGGCGGCGTTGTTCGGTATGGCGATTATATGGTTTATGTCTGCCGATTCGTTGTCACAAATCATCAAGCAAGCGCAATACACTTATAATCTGATTTATAATCCGGCACCGTATGACACCGTCATCGATGACAATTTTGCCGAGCCGAAAAACTTGCAATTTGAACTTTCAACCCCGCGCAATCTTATTGTGGTGTTTGCCGAATCATTGGAACGCACTTTTACCGATGACAAGATTTTCGGGCAGAATCTGTTGCCGAATTTATGGCAACAAAACGGCTCATCCGTGCGCGGCTATGCCAAGCTGAGTGAAACAGAATGGACCTTTGCAAGCATCGCCGCAAAATTGTGCGGCATTACCTACAAGCAATATTTTCCCCCGCGCACCCTTTCCGACAACATTACCTGCATCAGCGACATAATGGCGCAACACGGCTATAACATTTCTTATTTGCAGGGGTCATCGTTGCAATTTGTGGATACACGCCGTTTTTTTGCCGCGCATCATTTTACCGATATTGAAGGAATTGAAGATTTACCGCGGGAATCTGCCGATAAACTGTCTTCTTACAAACTGGAATCCGACAAATTGTTCTCAATAAAATTTATCGGTGATATTTTGGACGATGCCGAGTTACTCCGCATTTTTCGCCGCAAAATCGAACATCTGGCGCAACAACCGGCACCGTTTATGGCCGTTGTTACAACGATGAACACGCACCCGTATCACGGCTATATCAGCCGCGATTGCCCTAAAAAATATGGTGATATGCGCGATGCCGTATTGTGTTCCGATTCTCAACTGAGCGCATTTGTCGAATGGTTTAAAACTCAGGATTTTGCCGCAAACACCACGCTTATCATTATGGGTGACCATCCGATGATGTTCAACGATGTTCAAAAATATCTCGATAAGGCAAAAGAACGGAAAACCCTCAATTTAATTTGGGGTTATGCCGCACCGAAAGCCGATATAAACAAGCCGTTTAATCAATTTGACTGGGCGCCTACTCTGCTCGAAATGGCCGGCTTTAAATGGAACGAGCGCAAGTTCGGTCTAGGCACTTCTTTGCTTTCAACACAAAAAACATTGCAGGAAACATACAAAAATACGCTCGACGAGCGTTTACTCAACAACTCAAAACTTTATGAAACATCTGTGTTTAAGCAACCGACAGCCGAATAAGCGCAAAATCAGTCGCCCAACTCCTCGTCTTCATCTTCGTCATCAATGATGATGAATTCATTTTCGCCGATAACATTCAACACGGCGCGAGCGCGTTCATCCAACAAATCCAAATCCAAACTGCTTGAAGAAAGCAAATTAACCTTTTGTTCAAGCTCGGAACGGCGCTTGTCATAATTGGCATTCAGCTTTTCCGCCTCGGCGACCTTATTTTGCAAATACAGATACTTCAAATATCCGCGATCGCCTTTAATCGCAAAATATGAAAAATAAGAACTCAAAAGAATCAGCAGCACCAAAACCGCCGAACTCTTGCTTTTTTTAACGATATACGCCCAAATTCCCATTTTTATCCCGCTAAAAACTAATCATACCTATCCGAACACATTTTTATTAAAAAAAAGTTATTTTTCGCACACTCAATAAAAATTTTCGCCTTTAGAAATAAAATTCGTGGCACGCACATCTATCAGCTTACCGTTTTTCAGCGCCACTTCCCTATCCATTTTGTGCGCCAAATCAATATTATGCGTTGCAATCAAGGCCGATAAGCCGGTTTCTTTCACCACTTCGAGCAAGGTCAGAAAAACATTGTCCGAGGTATTCGGGTCCAAGTTTCCGGTCGGCTCGTCGGCCAGCAACAGTTGCGGCGTGTTTGCCAAAGCCCGTGCAATTGCCACGCGTTGCTGTTCGCCGCCCGAAAGCTCGGCCGGCCGGTGCGAAGCGCGTTCTTCCAAGCCCAAACGTCTGAGCAACCACAGCGCTTTTTCGCGTGCGTCTTTGTATTTAGTTCCGGCCACGAGTTGCGGCAAGATGATATTTTCCGCCGCATCAAAATCCGGCAACAGATTATGATATTGATACACAAAACCAAGATAATTCCGACGCAACGCGGTGCGGGCATTATCGCTGCCGCCGGTGCAAAGCTCGCCGTTGATATAAACCTCGCCGGCTGTCGGCTCATCCAACAGTCCGGCAATTTGCAACAGCGTCGATTTACCCGAACCGGACGGCCCGATAAGCGCCACCACTTCCTTTGGTTTAATTTCCAAATCAACGCCTGTCAAAACATTCAGTTGTTCGTTTCCTTGAATAAATGTTTTGCTGATATTCCGCAATTTCAAAGTTGCATTACTCATATCTCAACGCCTCCGCCGGATTAAATTTTGAAGCGCGATACGCCGGATATAAGGTTGCCAAAAACGAAAGCGCCAAAGTAATCCCCACCACCAGCAGAACTTCGGTCGAATCGACCTTTGCCGGCAACTTGGATAAGAAATAGATTTCGGAAGAAAACAAATCGCGCCCCGACAAATGCTGCAAAAATTGCCGTATCCGTTCGATATTGTGGCAGAAAAGCAAGCCGAGCGCCACCCCGAACGATGTGCCGACAAGTCCGATAAACGCGCCGTCCATAAAGAAAATACGCATAATCATTCCCCGAGTCGCACCCATCGTGCGCAACACCGCTACATCGCGACTTTTATCCTTAACCAACATAATCAAGCCGGTGATAATGTTAAACGCCGCCACCAAAATAATCAGCGTCAAAATCAAAAACATCACGTTTCGCTCAACATCAATCGCATTGAAAAACGCGGCATTTGTCTTTTTCCAATCATAAACAAACGCATCCAAACTGACGCTTTTTTCGAGCATAATTTTTGTTTTTTCGAGCGTTTTTTCGTCTTTTAAGGTCACATCGATAACGGTCGCCGCATCTTTTAGGCCAAAATAAGTCTGCGCCGTTTCGAGCGGCATAAACAGATAATTGGCATCATATTCGTGCATCCCCAAATCAAACACGCCGATAACGCGATACGACTTGATTCTCGGCACCGTTCCGAACGCCGTCACCTTTCCGTTCGGCGAAATCAGCGTCACTTCATCGTTGATATAAACGCCGAGTTTACGTGCCAGTTTTTCGCCCAAAACCACGACATCGCCCGTAAATTCGTTAATATCTATCGACGCAAATCCGTCGCGCAAAACTTTTTTCTTTAGGATATCCGCCATATTCATACCGCGCACGATAACACCTTCCGCGCCGTGCGATGACGACACCAACAGCTGTTTTTCAATCAGCGGAAACGCCAATTCGATTTCATCAATATCTTGCAAATTCTGCACCGCCGTTTTGTAATTATTAAACGGAAAACCGGCGGACGCAATAATCGAAATATGCCCGTTAATCCCCAAGATTCGATTCAAAAGTTCGGCCTTAAAGCCGTTCATAACCGACATAACGATAATCAGAGTTGCCACACCCAAAGCAATACCGGTAAAAGCAAAACCGGTAATTACCGAGATAAAGCCCTCTCTGCGTTTTGCCCGCAAATAGCGCCACGCGGTCATGCGTTCAAACTTTGAAAACACCCTATTTTCTCCTCACACAATTTTCTCGAATCTATAAGCAAACGGATATTTTTTCAACCGCGAAAAGTCGGATATGCACAATGTTCATCTACATTCCGAGCCGCTGATTTAATTTGAGCAACCGCACCACCGAAAAAATCGTCCAAAACTGCTCAAACACCAAATCGACTTTCTTTTTATTGATGTTTGAGCGGAAAAACGAACTCGCCTCAAACATATCCTGCCGCGTCGGAATAGAAAGCAACAGCGTATTGTTGTTAAAGCAAAACTGAATGGCCTTACCGTCGTATAAATCGCGCAGTTTCAACATCCGCTCCATAAACGCGGTTGTCAGCAAATAACGCGCTTCGACCTGGTCGTCGGAATATACCTCAAACACCTTTTCAAACCGGCTGTCTTCCAGACGGACTGTATACAACCCTCTGACCTTGTTAAGAGCATTACCGATTGTGCCTCTATCCTTGAGCACAACCGTTTTGCCCTTAAAACTTTTGTTCATCTCAAACAGAATACACACACCCGAAAATACGTCTTTTTCGATTTTGTTGCCGCGGAAATCCTTGCCGATGGTTTTGAGTTTCTGCTCGCCGATACTGATATGCACGCCGTCATAAAGGCCCGTAAAATAGTCGTCGCCGGCACTTATGTCATATTTGCCGAACAAATCGGATGTTCGCAAAATCGCATCATCAACCTTGCCTTCAAACAAATAAGTGAAATTACCGAAGAAACCGGCAAAATCAGGCATAATCTTCGGTTTGACGCGTTTTTTATAAAAATAAACCGGCCCGCATAAAATAATAATCACCACACACGAAGCGCACAGCACAAGACCGATATACGAAGTTTCAATCTCGCCGGCAACAATCAGATACAGTAAATACGGATAGAACAACAACGCCATCAGAATTAAAATCAAAAAGCTCAAAAGATAGCGCCGACGCAACATTTCATTTTGCGCCAAAACCGGCTTTAATTTCTGTTCGTAAAAAACATCAAACTTTTGTTTTTGTTCAATAAATTCAGGCGTTTGTTTCAAATCGTTCATAACGCATCCCTTAGCACCTGCACCAATTGTGCCGTCATCAAAGCTTGTTCCATTTCTTTATTGAGCGTCACAAACTTATCTTTATTGATATGATGGCTCCAAATATTCTGATTATTGAAATACAGTTGCGCATTTTCCAAATAAATACGCATATAATCTTCTTGAATTTCAACATTTACCGCCGCGGCCTTGAAAATCTCCTTCAAATCCAAAATACGCTCGAAAAACAGCGTCGGCAACATATCTTTGGCAAAAGTTTCATCATCGGTAAAAATATTGAAAAAGTTCGCCATCGGAATCAAAATCTGGTCGGTCACATTGATTAAATCCGGATATTTATTTTTGTGCCTAAATCCTTTTTTATCAAACATTAAGAGTTGATTATTAATCTTTTTATTGAACTTAACACGAACCATAACACCCTTAGAAACCGTGCGCTTAAAACTCCAATTTTTAACCTTCACGATGTTTTGAAACAGCATATCACAAATTTCGATTTCCGTGCCGTCATAAGTCCCGATAATACTGTGCGGCACAGATACGATTTCGTGCGTCGGCACAAGCGGCATTTGCTCAACGGCCGTTTCTTTATTTTCGTGATGTTGCCATTGTCCGTAAAACTTTAAGAATTCGCCGAACATATCGTCTTTTTGCGCCCGATAATAGCAGATAAGCGGCCAAGAAACCACGGCCAACCCGACCAATGTCACCAAAAATATCTGCATCACGCTAATCGGATACCCATACATCAGATACCGAAACAGCACGACCAGCATATTTACGCCGAGCAAAAAACACACCGACCAAAGATATCCCCAAAAACGACTGCGAAAAACCCGTTTCAGACGATTTTCTTCTTCAACCAGAGGAACAATATTTTTTTCGTAATATTCCTCAAACAAATTTTCCGCAGAGTTTTCCTCGACTTCGGTAATAAACTCTATTTTGTTTTCCACGCTTTTATCCTTTATTTAAAATAGTCCTTGCTGTTAATCGGGGCTTTTTCGGCTTCGGTTGCTTGGAAAAACGGAAAATCCTGATAAGTAATGCTCAAAATGCTTGCCACCAAGCTGCTCGGGAAAATCTCGACCTTATTTTTCAGCTCGTTAACATTGGCATTGTAAAAACGACGCGCCGCCGCAATATGCTCCTCGACTTCGTTCATACTTTCCATCGCCGTAATCATGGTTTGATTTGACTTCAAATCCGGATAATTTTCGAGAGAAATCTTGAAATCCTGCAATTTTTGATTCAGCATATTTTCCAGCTCCATTTTTTCCTTCGGCGAGCCGACAAAAGTATTCTGCATGGCGCGTGTGCGCAAATCAGCCAATTCGGTCATCAAAGTTTTTTCGTGTTCCATAAATTTGGCCGCCATATTCAGCATATTCGGGATAAGGTCGTATCTTTTTTTGAGTTGCACATCCACATCTGCCATTGATTCATGCACCTTGTTACGCGTTTTAATCAAGCTTGCATACAACACATAAAACACCAGAGCCACGACCAGCGCTATAATCCATCCGATATTCATTTTTCTCTCCTTATATCAAAAAAATTTTTTTCATTATAAACAGAGAAATATAAAAAATCAACAACTCTGAAAAAGAAACATTTGCATTTGGTGCAAAACTATGTTATAATTAGACAAACAATGGAGAAAAAAATGGCGACGCAACGTGCAAATCATTTATTGAATCAGCTTAACAATCGGATTGATGCAAAAGATACCGAGAAAGCAAAACGTTTGGCCGAAAAAGCGCGCAAACAGCAACAGCGTTTGCAAGAAGAACGCGTCAATAACAGATTTGAACGCGATGAACAGCTTTTGTTGCGTATGGCCGATAAAAACAAGACTCGCGAAGAACGTCATGACCCGGAGAAACTGCGTCAAAGAAAATATACACCGTTACAACGTCAGATGCTCCGCGGCCGCGGTCGTCAAAACGAACGCTCTTTTGCATAATTTTTTCATAAAAATATTTGACATATTGATTTTTTTGTATATAATCTTATGTCAAGAATGCTTTATTTTTAACATATTTATAATCTGACAAACATTTTGGTTTTGTGCGGCTTTACGGATAAAGAAAATCATAAATTAGCCTGATATTATACCGGCCGGAAACGGCGGATAATTTTTGTCCGCGTTGCAAAATGTTTGCCCGATTATACACAACATCAGGAAGGGAAGAAAGATATGGCATATATTTCGGGCTCAAAGTTAAAAGGAGATATTTACGAATATCGTCGTGTCAAGGCAAGAAACATAACCATTAAGCGCAATGTGCAAACAGAGCAAATCATTGAAAAAGCGCGAGATATTTTGCAAAAATATAATTCAGGCAAGCTCGATGTTCATTTGTCCGACCAAAAAATTATGGCACAATATATCGATACTTTCGGCTTTGCCTCGCGTGAGAGTTTATTGCACAAATTGCAACAGGAAAGCTCGTTTAACGTGCGTAAATATCTGAGCGATTCAAAACTGACTTGGTGGCAAAAGGCCTTCCGTATTCAGCCGAAAGAAGCCGATTATTTGTCTGTCGCACAAATGAAGAAACGTTTGGCGGAATATAAAAAGCTCGGCAAAACCCTTTCGCGCGGATTTTATCACAGCGAAAGTCAATATTTCAAGCAAATCCGGTTGGAAGAAGAAGCCGTTGCTTATGCCGAAAAGTTTACCGCCGGACAAGTACAGGTCACGCAAAATGACGCACCTGTTTTGCAAAAATATTTGCAAGTTGTGGGCAATGCTTCCGAGCAAATCGTTTCGCAAAAAGCTCTGCAACAGCTGGAGAATATGTCGGCGGAAAGTTTTGCGCAACCGACAAAAAGAAACCGCCTCACCGCTTGGTTTAAGAACATCAAACAAAGATTTATGCCGTCGTCGGCAGAAGTTGTTTCGCTTAACCCGGCACCGAAACCGGCACCGCGCCGCAGTTTTTGGAGCAAAACGAAAGTTGCCGGAATCGTGGCATTATTCGGTATTGCCGGTTTATTGGGACTGAAATCGGATAAAAAAGCCGACGCCAGAATCATCAACAAAACCGAACAAGCGGCACAACCGAAAAAAGCCGCAGTCGACGATAAAACCGTTGTTTTACAGCCGGTTCAAAAAGAGCTTACGGCCGAGCAGAAGATTTGGCAGAATTTCTATAATACCAAAAACGAAATTCTTGCCGATTTGTTCGGTGCCGATACGGCCGGCTTAAACAAAGCCGTGCAAGAGCAAGCAAAAAAAGGTATTTTCAATATTCCGGATAATATGCTCAGCGAACAAATCGTTTATACGCACCTGATTTATAAGGCCTATGGCTTGCAGTCGCCGGTTGAATATGTTTTGAACGCAAAACAAAAGATATCGGCCGAACAACAAAAAACGCTTGACCAAGCTGTTAAAACTGCCGGACAAAACGGTTTGGGCGTCAAAAAAATTGCGGCATCGATAGCGGCAAAATCCGGAAAGAAACTCGGTCGTTACAGCGCTTACGACCACGCCTCAAAAAAGTTGCAAACCGCATACATTACAAATTTGAAACAAGTCAGAGAACTTAATCATCGTTAAAAAACATCTGACCGCAGTTCATAAAAAAAGCCCGAGAACATCGGGCTTTTTTGTTGCGCATTTCAGCACTAAAGCATTTTGCGAATAAACGCGTTCAGCAAACGAATACCGAATCCGCTGGCACCTTTCGGATAAAGCACATTACTGCTGCCGTCACTCAAATCCATACCGGCAATATCAATATGCGCCCAATGCGTTCCTTTTTCGATAAAACGGCGTAAGAAACATGCGGCCGTTGCCGAGCCCGCTTCGCGACTTCCGGCATTTTTCATATCGGCAATCGGCGAATCCATCATTTTATCAAATTCTTTATCCATCGGCATCAACCAAATCCGTTCACCGCATTTATCCCCTTCCATACACAACACTTTTGAAAGCATTGTATCATTGGTAAATATGCCGGCAAATGTGTGTCCGAGCGCCACAATAATTGCACCGGTCAAAGTTGCCATATCTATCACGACTTTCGGCTTATAAGTCCGTTGAATATAGGTCAGACAGTCTGCGAGCACCAAACGCCCTTCGGCATCGGTATTGACCACTTCCACCGTTTGTCCCGACATCGACTTAAACACATCTCCCGGACGATACGCCGTGCCGGAAGGCATATTTTCGACCAACCCGACAACCGCCACCACATTTTTTTCTACCTTTTGCAACGCCAGCGATTTCATGGTTGCCACCATAGCCGCAGCGCCGGCCATATCTTGTTTCATATCGCCCATATTGGCTGCCGGCTTAATCGAGATACCGCCGCTGTCAAAAGTAACACCCTTGCCGACAAGCCCGACCTTAAATCCTTCGTCTTGCGGCTTCCCGCGCCATTTAATCACGGCAATACGCGGGCGGTTGTTTGACCCTTGAGCCACGGCCAAAGCCAAATTAAAGCCGAGTTCCTTCATTTTTTCTTCTTCCAAAATCTCGACTTCCAGCCCCAAATATTCCAACCGTTTAATATCGGCCGCCATAATTTCCGGCGTCATTTCGTTGGCCGGTTCGTTAATCAAATCACGCGCATAACGCACGGCATTGGCTAATCCGGCCGTCGGTTTATAGCCGTCAAAATTTTTCAGGCCGCTGTTGGTAAACGCAATTTTTTCGAGCTTCGGATAAAACGCCGCCGGCTTTTTGGTAAAGTATTTATCAAAGCGATACGATGCCAATTCGACACCGAGCGCAAAATCATACAAATCTTCCGGTTTGGCATCCGGCAGAGCCACTTTAATCGTGCGACATCTCTTGACTTTGTGCCACACCGAGCCGCCGAATTTTTGCCACTCTACCGCATTTTTCAATTGTGCCACGGCAACAAAAACCGAATATTCGCCTAAATTATATTCTTGGATTTTATCGTTTTCGGTTTGTTTTTTAATTGCGCCGACAAGGGATTCGTCGGCTTTTCCGAGCAATTTCAGAACATCCGCATTTTTGGCGGCAGCAATAAATTTATCGCCTTTTGCGGCAATATTTCGACCTATGGTAAATTCCATTATTCTCACTCCTTGTAAAAAAAACATTTTCTTTAACAATAATCGCTGAATTTTATTAAAAAAGTGTAGACTTTTAAATCTTTTTTTGATATTGTTTAGACAAAAGAAACCAAAGAGGTAAAAATGAGCAGAAATAAATCATCTTACGCCCAAAAGCACTCTGACTTTAAGTCTGACGAAAACTTAGCGTCCGAGGCCTTTATTGCGCAAAATAAAGATTTGTTTGATGTTATGAAAAATCCGCACGAGTTTGAGAAAAAATTCTTAAACCTCTCATATCCGCGTCAAATTGCCCTTTTGGATATGTTTCATGATATTACCAACGGCAACCTTGTCATTTCGCCGCGTCAGATTAAACAAACTCTGCTCGATTTAACTTACGACGAATTGGAAAAAATCCATTGGATGACCAACTCGTGTTACGAAGAAGGCAATGCTTACTTTCCGATTGCCGATGACGAGAAAAAGCTGGTGCGGATGGAGTGTTACGGCACGATTGATGCGCGTCGCGACCACGAATTGAGCCCGTATTACAAATTCTTCCGCAAAAAAGAAAATCGCGGAACATTTAAGCTCAAAGATTATGATTTATCCGCCTCTCCGATGTGGCGCGTGTTTAATCAGTTTGAGTTTTCGCTCGATTGCGCCGCGTGTGCGCCGTCATCTTTATAAAAAAGGCATAAATCCGGATGCGCTCAAGGTTATGTCGGTCAACGATTTCTGCGATGTTATTCACGAAATCTACGCCAAAAATTCCGGCTCGATGAAGGCGCGCTTTTTGGAAATCGGCTACAAAAACCGATTCGTTATGAGTTTTATGCAGCATTGCGGTAAAGATTTTGAAAAGCACCTCATAAACCGCGGAATTGATGAACGCAAAGTAAAATCTTTGTGTCGGATGATGCGTCAATACGGCTTATGCGATGTAGACCGCGTTGTGATAACGGAAACGCATTATACGCAAAAAATCTTGGACGATTTGCAGGCACATCATTACGATGTTTCGCAATATAAGGTCGGCGACCCGATTTCCGAAGCCATGACGGAAGAAGTGTTCAACAACAATCAGGAGCATTTGTTGCTTGCCCGTGATGAAAAAGGACACACTTTGAGCAAGGACGATTTACCGCGCTTTGAAGTTCATCACAAAAATGCCGTCAAATTTGCCCACAGCGGCGACTATCTGGCAAAGGTCAATTACAACAATAATTTAATGCTGGTGGAAAAAGAAATGCACCGCGCCTACTACCACGTTTTTGACCATATTATTCAGGTTAATACCAACAACGAGCGCTTTTTCTCGCGTTTGAACACTCCGGCCGCGGAAATGTGTATGATTAACGGCTTCAACTCACAGACCGATATGTTTTTCTACGATTTGGAAAACAACGCCTCGGCACAAAAACGCGCACGCATCGACAAACAAAATGTCGTAAACTATTACGAAATGCAGTTTGAACGCTTGAACAATATTCCGGAAGTTGCCGACAAATATAATATCGGATATTCCAAAATCGACCTGAACAACGAACATAAGAGCTTAAAAGAGCTGACCAAGTTCAAGGTCAATATTCCGGAAAAGGATTTGAAAATTTTTGAAGAATGGTTTGTGCCGAAAACCGCAAAAGGTAAAAAAGGCGGCAGACGAAAGATGAATCTTCCTAAAACGGAGAACGAACGATGAGAAGCTTTCTCGAAGATTTGAAAAGCAAAACATTTACCCAAGGCGAGCCGCTTGAGCCGGAAGCGCTGATTATTGCGCAAAAAGTTCTGCATAATATGGGGATGGATTTTATTCCGCAATCCTACACCGACTTTCTTAAGCACTACAACGGCATAAAATATGACGGCTCTTACCTGTTTGGCGCCACCGTAGATAACGACTTGGATATCATCGATAAAAACGAACAAATGGATAAGCCGGAAAACACGATTTTACTCGGCTACAACGATTTTGATTTGTTATGCTACGACTATCGCCAAAAACAATATCAAATCATCGAACGCGGCAATTTCAAAGTTCTCGACACATACAGCGAAGACGAGCGCGATTATGCGCTGAGCAATATTATGGCGTTTTAGAAAATGAATAACATTTACGAATATTCAGCACAAAATATGGAAAAAGCGGCCGCCACCATACAAAACGGCGGCTTGGTTGCGTTTCCGACCGAAACCGTCTACGGTTTGGGTGCCAATGTCTATAATGCAGCGGCGGTTGCTTCGATTTTTGCCGCCAAGCAACGTCCGCATTTTGACCCGCTGATTTCGCATATTGCCGAAGTGGATTTTTTGAACGAATATGCGGCGACCGACGAACGCGTATTTGCTTTGGCAAAACGTTTTTGGCCGGGGCCGCTGACTTTTGTGTTGCGCCGGATTGATGAAAATCCGAGCATTGATTTGGCGTGTTCTGGGTTACGCACACTCACAGTTCGTATGCCGAATCACCCGATTGCATTGGAGCTTATCCGCAAAAGCGGCGTGCCGATTGTGGCCCCTTCCGCCAACAAATATCAGTCCGTCAGTCCGACCACGGCACAACACGTTGCCGAGGGTTTGGGCGATAAAGTCGATATGATTTTGGACGGCGGTGCGTGCAAAGTCGGCGTTGAATCCACCATTATCGACCTGACCGGCAAAAAAATCGTGATGTTACGCGCCGGCGGCACCGCAAAAGAAGATATCGAAGCATTTTTGGGCGAGCGGATAGATGTTTCCATCGGTAGTCCGACCATACCGACCGCGCCCGGTCAAATGCGCCGCCACTATGCACCGCATAACACCTTGCGCATCAACATTACCGAACCGGCACAAGATGAATATTTCATCGGTTTCGGCGCCGTTGACGGCAACCTCAACCTCAGCCCGAGCGGCAACTTGAAAGAAGCGGCGGCCAATCTGTTTGCGTATCTGCGCCTTGCCGATACCAATGCCGAACACGGCAAAATCGCCGTTGCGCCGATTCCGACTTCTGATTTGGGCTTGGCGATTAACGACCGTCTCAAACGCGCCTCCAGCAAATAATATCCCCTACACAAAAAAAGCTGCCGGAAATATCTCCGAC
Source organism: Alphaproteobacteria bacterium (assembly GCA_017543835.1). Taxonomy (GTDB): domain Bacteria; phylum Pseudomonadota; class Alphaproteobacteria; order RF32; family CAG-239; genus RUG410. The sequence continues at coordinate 24,035 of JAFYFJ010000063.1, forward strand.
AGCTCTTTTAATTTATGCTAAATAATTTTATTTCTTTTTCTCGGCCGGCTTTGTTTCTTCATCGGTCGTCACCATTTTGTCTTCCAAGACATCAAGCAACTTATCCAAATCGGATACCAAGTCATCAACCGCCTTGGAATTTTCGGCCGAACCGCCTTCCGTCTTCGGTTGCGCCAACTGGTTAAACAACGTTTCGCCGTTCTTTTGCAACACATCGAGATTATTGTCGATGTTATCTAAAGTTTCACGCAAGCCCGGCTTTTTATCCTTATCGTCTTTGTCAGTCTTTTCGTCCTTTTTACCTTCATCGGACTGCGTTGTCGACTTATCTTCCGCTTTTGCGTTTTCATCGGTCGTATTTTCTTGCGCCGGCTTTTCCGCCTCGTCTTCGGCTTTTGCGGTTTCTTGCTTCTTGCCGATACCGAAGCGCTCACTTTGTGCCTTAAATTCATCAACCCAACTTTGCGGAATCATCTTTTTAAGCGGCTCAACGCACTCATTTGCCTGAGCAAACAGCACCGACTTTTCAAACACGCCTTTTTTGGAATCTTCCGGCATCAGCGTCGAAAGCAACAGTGCCAACAAAATCACAATGAGCACACCGCGCGCCGTGCCGAAAACAAAGCCGAACAACCGGTCCAATGCACTCAATTTGCTTGAACGAATCAGCGCCGAGAGCTTGTCGACCGTCAAAATCCAAATAATGCAGAACACCAGCAAAATCGCCATACCCGAAACAATATTCGCCAACAAGTCAGACGAAACATAGTTCTTCATAAACGGATTAAGAAGCGGCACCAAATAGAACAAAGCGGCCGCCGCCAACACCCAACCGATGATAGACAGCAGTTCTTTGGTCATACCGCGTGCAATACCGACCAAAGCCGAAATGCCCACAATGATTAAAAAGATTACATCCAGATTATTAAGCTGTTCCATAATTTATGCTCCTAACTAAACCAATTTATCAAGCGTTGAACATGTCCTATTTCATAACAGGAAATGTCGTAATTTTTGTTACCTTTTTCTTTTTTATCTTTGCCGAATACCGGCGGAATAATTGCGCTGACAAAGCCGAGCTTATGCGCCTCTTTCAAACGCAGATTTGTTTGCGTCACCGAGCGAACTTCGCCCGAAAGCCCGATTTCGCCGAACACAACCATATCGGCCGGCAACGGCTTTTTGGTCAACGAAGAGATGACCGCCATTGCAACCGCCAAATCGGCCGCCGGCTCGCCTATTTTCAACCCGCCGGCAATATTCAGATACACATCGTGCGCGCTAAAGTTCATACTGCACCGCGCCTCAAGCACCGCCAAAATCATCGACAGCCGATTAGAATCCCAACCGACAACGGCGCGTTTCGGCGTCGAATAGCCGCTCGGGCTGACCAGCGCCTGAATCTCCACCAAAAGCGGCCGCGAGCCCTCTATACCGGCAAACACGCACGAACCGGAAATATTACCCTGTCGCTCGGCCAAAAACAGCGCCGACGGATTTTCCACCTCGACCAAACCCTTGTCTTGCATTTCAAATACACCGATTTCGTCGGTTGCCCCGTAGCGATTTTTGACCGCGCGCAAAATACGGAAGTGATGGCCGCGCTCGCCCTCAAAATACAGCACCGTATCGACCATGTGTTCCAACACGCGCGGACCGGCAATCTCGCCCTGTTTAGTCACATGACCGACCAAAAACAGCACAAAGCCCTTGCGTTTTGCCAATTTAATCAGCTCGTAGGCACACGCACGCACTTGTCCGACACTTCCCGGTGTCGATTCCGCCTCATCGAGATACATCGTTTGAATTGAGTCTATGATTACCACCTTGGCATTTGTTTTTTCGAGCGTTGTTATAATATTGCGCACATCAGTCGCGCTCGCCAGATTAACCGGACTGTCCGCCAAACCGAGCCGATTGGCCCTGATACGCACCTGGTCAATGGCTTCTTCGCCCGAAATATAGTAGCACTCGTATTTTTCGTCACGCGTCGATAATCCGGCACAAACTTGCAACAACAGTGTCGATTTTCCGATTCCCGGGTCGCCGCCGACCAAAATCACGGACCCCGGCACCAAACCGCCGCCGGTCACGCGGTCGATTTCGGCGATTCCCGTTTGCAAACGGCTGTATGTTTGTGTTGTTCCCTTGAGCGGCACAAAGTCGATTATGCGCCCTTCCTTTTTGGGATTTATCTTTGAAAATCCGTCACTTACAGTCGTTTCTTCAACAATGGTATTCCACTCGCCGCAGGTGTCGCATTTGCCTTGCCACTTGTGATAAGCGGCACCGCAGTTTTGACATACGAACATTGTTGATTTTTTAACCATCTTTTCCCCTGCTACACTTCCACTTTTATCGGTCCTTGCGCACTGCCCGAAATAAACTGCCGCAAATACGGATTATCAGATTTTTCCATTTCCTCGACCGTGCCTATCCAAATAATCTTGCCCTCATAGAGCATCGCCACGCGGTCGGCAATTTTGCGTGCCGATGCCATATCGTGCGTAATCGTCAGCGTTGTCGCCCCCAAACCGCGCGCCGATTCGATAATCAAATCGTTAATCACATCAGCCATAATCGGGTCAAGCCCTGTTGTCGGCTCATCAAAAAAGATAATTTCCGGCTTTGTGATAATCGCCCGTGCCAAACCGACGCGTTTTTGCATACCGCCGGAAAGCTCGGCCTGCGACAAATCCGCCACATCAGCCGCCAACCCTACTTGCCGCAACACTTTTACGGCCTCGGCTTTGGCCTCTTTACGCGACATTTTGCTGTTTTCGAGCAACACAAACGCCACATTTTCCCACACGCTCAAACTGTCGAACAGCGCCGCACCCTGAAACAACATTCCCATTTTTTTATGAATATTTTTACGCGTTTCAACGGTTTCTTCGCCGTCGATTTTTATTGAGCCGTCATCGGGTGTCAACAACCCTTGAATACATTTAATCAGCACCGATTTACCGGTGCCGGAACCGCCGATAACCACGAGCGATTCGCCTTTTTTAACATCCAAATCGACACCGTTCAGAACCTTTTTCTTGCCGAACGCCTTATGTAAATTTTTGATTTCAATTTTATTTTCCGACATTTCGACCGCCTATCTTGCAAAAAACAGTTCCGTAATCAAGTAGTTGAGAATCAATATCAAAATCGACGAAGTCACCACGGCATTGGTCGTTGCCTCGCCGACACCTTGCGCGCCGCCTTTGGAACGATAACCGTGATAGCAACCCATAATGGCGATGACAAAGCCGAAAACACCGGCCTTAACCACGCCCATAATGATATCCACCGGCTTGATAAAATCCATCGTGTTCACAATGTAATTCGCCGGATTAAAATCGAGTTTATATACTCCAACCAAATATCCGCCGAAAATACCGATAACATCGCCCAAAAGCACCAACAGCGGCATCACGATAATCGCCGCCCAAATTCGCGGTGCAATCAAATAGCGGAACGGATTTGCCGAAAGCGTGACAAGCGCATCGATTTGCTCGGTTACCCGCATTGTGCCGATTTCCGCCGCCATCGCCGCACCGATTCGTCCGGCCACCATCAATGCCGACAACACCGGCGCCAATTCACGCGTTACGGAAATCAAAACCACACTTGCTACCACACTCTCCGCGCCGTATTCGGATATGCCCGAATATGTTTGAATCGCGATAACCATACCGGCAAACAACGTTGTTAACCCCACCACCGGCAACGAATAAAAACCGATATTTACAAACTGCTTACCCAAAAGTTTAAAGTAAAACGGCGGCATAAAGCAATTATACACCGACTTGGCCACAAATTGCATAA
>JAFYFJ010000064.1 GCA_017543835.1 Alphaproteobacteria bacterium
GAGTGGGTGAAGAAAATTCACGGTATTGAACTGCAAATGGCGGAAGTGCCGTTGGATGATCCGGATACTTATAAGATTTTGCAAGACGGTAACACCAGTGCCGTGTTCCAGTTTGAATCGGCCGGTATGCGCGATGTGATGAAGCAAATCAAGCCGGACCGTTTTGAAGATTTAATTGCCGTTATTTCGCTGTATCGACCGGGGCCGATGGCGAATATTCCGACCTTTGTGAACCGCAAACACGGGCTTGAAAAAATCGAATATCTGCATCCGGATTTAGCGCCGATTCTCGATGAAACTTACGGGATTATGGTGTATCAGGAGCAAGTGATGAAAATCGCGCAAGTGCTCGGTGGCTACACGCTCGGCGGTGCCGATAAGTTGCGTAAAGTTATGGGTAAAAAAATCGTGGCTGAGATTCCGCATCAGCGCGAAATGTTTATTGAGGGGGCGACCAAAAAAGGCATTAAGCCGGAAGTTTCCAACGCGATTTTTGACCAAATGGCGAAGTTTGCCGAATACGGATTCAATAAATCGCACGCGGCGGCATACTCGTTGATATCTTACCAAACAGCGTATTTAAAGGCGCACTATCCGGTGGAATTTATGTGCGCGGTGATGGATTTTGATTTGACCAATACCGATAAAATCGCGTTCTATACCGACGAGGTGCGCAAAATGGGCTTTAAGGTGTTGCCGCCGGATATTAACCATTCGGATGCACTGTTTAAGGTCGAGGACGGGAATATCCGTTTTGCGCTCGCCTGCGTTAAAAATGTAGGCGAGGCGAATATGAACGCCATCGTTGAAGAACGGGAGAAGAACGGTGTATTTAAAAGCATTTCCGACTTTATTCATCGCACCGATATCAAGCAGATTAACCGCAAACAGCTCGAACAGTTGATTAAGGCGGGGGCGTTTGATTGTTTGGATGACAACCGCGGCAAATTATATGCCAACATTGATAATATTTTGCGCAATATTGCTTCGGCTTGCGAGTTGAAAAACAGTGCTCAGACTTCATTGTTCGGCACCGATGAATTGGTTGCGGATGTTAAATTGGAACAACGCGCCAACTGGCCGGAATTGGAACGTTTGCAAAATGAGGCGGAGGCCATCGGCTTTTATCTTTCGGCGCACCCGCTTGATGTCTATAAAGACAGCGTTGAGCGACTGGGTATCAAAACTTATGCCGAGGCCGTCAAAGGTATAAAGACGGGCGACAGAATTCAAGTGAACTTAGCCGGTTGCGTGCAGGAGTTGCAAAAACGTATCGGCAAAACCGGTAAGAGTTACGGCATTTTGCGCGTGACCGATACGACTTCGGCATTTGACGGTTTTGTGTGGAGCGAAGTCTTGCCGCAAGCAACCGCCGCCAAAGAAGCCGGTATACCGGTGTTCTTAAAGGCGCTGATTGAGAAAAAAGACGAGGATTCGCCGCCGCGTATAACATTTGAAAAGGTTAAAACGTTGGATGCGGAAATTACCGAAAACTCAAAAGGACTGGTTGTCGAAATCGCCGATGCGGCGGCGGTGCGGCCGATTCGGGAATTGCTTGCCCACGAGCACAACGGCACCAACAGAATTTTTATTAAGCCGCAGCTTGATGATTGGGAAGTTCGTATTCAGCTTAAAGGAACATACGCGCTTGATAACGGCGAGCTGATGACAAACATTCGCGCCGTCAGCGGTGTGACGGTTGTAAAGGAGATATAGTATGAGCAAGGCACGAAAATACGGAATGATAAGAGTCATGAGTCGCTGGATGGATGTTGTGCCGCAAATCTTTGGCGCATGGCGCGTTTTGGCGGGATACGCCGTCGTTTTGACCGTTCTCAGCGCTGTTTTGGGGCGGTGGTCATACACCTGCTCAAGCGGCAACGGCGGTTTTTGGTGCCGCTTATCCGAGCGCGGTGACGGATTATCTATCGGTCTGGCGATTTTGTGGTTGGTCTGCGCCTTTTGTTTTTATTGCCTGTTTGCGCGCGATTTTTATGATAACATATTGAAACGGCGCACTTTTCGCCTTGCAGACATCTTTGTTGTTTCAAAACAACGTCTGGCGGCGGTCGGTGTGTTTTTGGCCTGTTTGCTGAGCGTTTTTGTTCCGTGTGCCGTTTTGCTTTATATCTTAAATCCGATGCATTTACCAATATGGCACGGTGCAAATCCGGACTGGCGAATTGAATTGATTTATTATACGGTGGCCTTTATTGCAACGGCGATTCCGCTATTGATTATGCGTTGCGCCGCCGGTGTCGCGTATTATTTCAACGAGGGGCAAATTCCGTTTCGTAAGCTTTATGAAGCAACATTTAACCGCGCGTATGCAGGTATTTTCGCGTTTTTACTGCTTTCTTTGTTGTGTGTTAATCTGCACATCGGCGTAATACGTTATTTCAGCCGACTTGCCGCGACTCATAATCTTTTGATAACCGCGGTTGCAACCGAATTCGGCAACAATTTGGTTATGTTGCTTTACATCTCGCTGTTTTTGGCACTATTCCAAGCCGAATATCTGGTGATAAAAGAGCAAGAAGAAGTATCGGCCGCCGAAGATGCCGCCGTAGCACTCGAGGCGCAGGAGCAAGAAGTAGCGGCCGCCGCGAAACCGACCGGTAAAGGCAAAAAATCGGCCAAGAAAAAGAAAGCGCAACGCAAAGCGAAACAAATGCGTGAAGAAGGAGAGAATTAAGATGAAAAAAGGAATATTCTGCTTATTGACGGGAATCTTGCTCGGTTTCAACGCTTATGCCGATTTTCAGACCGAAAATACGGAAGAACTCGAGCGTCAAATTGCCGAGGGCTTAGATGTCAACACGCGCGATGAAAACGGCGATACTTTGCTTTATTGGTTTTTGGTGAACGGTGACAGTATCAAGCCGTTGAAAATTCTGATAGATGCTGGTGCCGATGTCAATGCACCGTCTTCGGCGCACGGCATGACGCCGCTTGTGTATGCCACGACTTTGGCTGAAAAATTGCAGCTGAAGGCAAGAGCGCGCTTTCCGATTGCTTACGGGCAAACGGGGAGTGACCGGCAGGTTGCGCGGGCAAACATCAAAAAAAGCACGCAAGAAGGTTTGGAATACGCTTTGGAAGTTATCAAATTGTTGCTCGAAGCCGGTGCCGACATTAATCAGGAAACGCCTTTCGGAACACCTTTAATGAGTGCGTCGACGAGTGATTTAAATGCGGAGATTGTGGATTATCTGTTGAAGTCCGGTGCCGATGTTAATCAGCAAGACCGCAACGGGCGCACCGCGCTGTTTTATGCCGCGGCGTATGACTGTCAAACCGTGACGATACAGTTGCTCGCCGCAAATGCCGACATCAACATAAAAGATAACGACGGCAAAACATATATGGAAGTGACGGCGGAAGAATTGCGCAAATAACAAATTATCCACACTGAACAAAAATATAGTGAAAAGTTTGTTTTTATGATTTAAGATGCACCTAACCGGTCGGCGAGGGAGAACTTGTTGGGCCAAGTATTAATTTTAAAAAAGGGATAAAAAATGTTTAGCAAAGCAAAAATTTGTAAAGTTGCCTTGGCAACTCTGACTGTTTTATTGTCAACAATGAGCGGCGCTTTTGCATCGGAATTGGATTTAATCATTCCGGATTTGGCTAAAGCGAGTTATAATTTTGCCGGATTAGAAGTTAACGGAAATCAGCTGCTTTTGGGCGGTATGGGTATCTGCTTACTCGGTATGATTTTCGGTTTGTGGGAATTTTTCAGCATTAAAAAAATGCCGGCACATACATCGATGTTGAAGGTTGCGGAAACAATTTACGCAACTTGCACGACTTATATGAAACAACAGGCAAAACTGTTGTTTGTGCTTGAATTGTTTATCGGTGCGTGCATTGTTTATTACTTTGCCGGTTTGAACGCGACGCCGTTACCGCAGGTTGCCGTCATCTTGGGATGGTCGCTCTTGGGTATTTTGGGCTCGTTTACGGTTGCTTGGTTCGGTATGCGCATCAACACATACGCCAATGCCCGCAC